>NZ_CP085839.1:630728-946093 GCF_020715565.1 Nocardioides sp. Kera G14
GGCTTCATCGAGGTCGGCGGGAAGCTGATCGGCTTCCGGCGCGACGGTCGGCACCTGCGCGAGCTGCCCGAGCGTGAGATCACCCGGCAGCGCGCCCGGATCGGCATGGTCTTCCAGCAGTTCAACCTCTTCCCGCACCGCACCGCGTTGGAGAACATCGTCGAGGGACAGCTGGCTGCCGGCGTACGGCGCAAGGAGGCGGAGGCCCGGGGGAGCGAGCTGCTCGCGCGGGTCGGCCTCGCCGGCCGTGAGGGCGCCTACCCGCGTCAGCTGTCGGGCGGACAGCAGCAGCGCGTGGCGATCGCCCGTGCGGTCGCGGTGTCGCCGGACCTCATCCTCTTCGACGAGCCGACCAGCGCGTTGGATCCCGAGATGGTCGGCGAGGTGCTCGCGGTCATCAAGGACCTCGCCCGCGACGGCCTCACGATGATCGTCGTCACCCACGAGATCGGCTTCGCCCGGGAGGTAGCCGACCAGGTCGTCTTCCTCGACGGCGGCCGCATCGTCGAGTCAGGACCGCCGGCCGCGGTCCTCGCGGCCCCCCAGAACGAGCGCGCTCGCGCGTTCCTGTCCGCGGTCCTGTGACCCGGTCATCCATGGAATCGAAAGGAACACCGTGAAGATCACCACGCCGGTCGCGCCGCTCCTCGGGCTGGCCCTCGCCGCCACCCTCGCCCTCAGCGGATGCGGCAACAGCACCGACGCGCTCTCCGCCGCGGACAAGGAGGTCGGAGGTACGACGACCACCAAGCAGGACGCGATCCCGACCCAGGACGTCGTCTCCTCGATCCAGACCGACAAGGCCCTGCACGACCGCCTGCCCGCCGAGATCAAGTCCTCGGGCACGCTGTCCCTCGGCACGACCGAGGCGACCGGCACCTCCTTCCTCCCACACGGCGGCACCGACGACGCCGGCAAGCAGATCGGCCTCGACGTCGACATCCGCGACGCCGTCGCGAAACTCCTCGGCGTGAAGCTCGACGTGCAGTTCGGCAGCTTCGAGACGATCGTGCCGGGCACGCAGAACGGCAAGTACAACGTGGGTGAGGGCAACTTCGCCGTCACCTCGGAGCGGCTCAAGGTCGTCGACTACGCGACCTACCTCAAGGACGGCCAGTCCTTCGTCGCTCCGGCGAGCTCGGACCTCACGAAGGTCTCCGACATCACCGACGTCTGCGGGAAGTCCATCGCCACCAGCCCCGGCTCGAGCTTCCAGCAGATCCTCGAGTCCAACGCGTCCACGTGCGCCGCAGCGGGCAAGGAGCCCTACAAGGTCTCCTACTACAAGGACGGCGCGACCATCCTGCTCAGCCTGCAGAACGGCAAGGCCGACCTCTACTTCGGCCCGACCCTGAGCCTGAAGTATCTCGTCGACCACCAGTCGAACCTGAAGTACCTCGGCGAGCTCAGCCTCACCGACGTCGGCTTCGTCGTCGCCAAGGGCAGTCCGTTGGCCCCGATCCTCGTTGACGCCGTCAACGAGCTCATCGAGACCGGCGACTACGACAAGATCTTCGACAAGTGGAGCGTGGGCGACATCAAGCTCGCGAAGTCCGAGTTCAACCCCAAGCCGGCGTTCTGAGGCCGGGGTCCGACGGTGAGGTTCCAGCTCCTCGACATCCTGCCGCACTTCGTGAACCCGGTGACGGGGCGCGAGGTCAGCACCGATGAGCGACTCAACCAGGCCCTGACGGCGGCCCGCTACGCCGAGCAGTTCGGGCTCGACGCGGTGGCGATCGGTGAGCGGCATGCGGGCCACGTCATCTCCAGCGGCGTGACGGTCCTGCTCGGTGCCATCGCGGCGACGACGAGCCGGGTCCGGATCCAGTCCGGTGTCGCGGTGCTCTCCATCCTCGACCCGCTCCGGGTCGCGGAGGACTACGCCACCGTCGACCAGCTCTCACGCGGCCGGGTCGAGGTGGTGATCGGCAAGGGGAACGAGCTCAAGCAGCTGCCGATGTTCGGCATCGAGGCGGGCACCCAGTGGGACGCGTTGGCGGAAAAGTACGAGCTGCTCCGCCGGTTGTGGCGCGAAGAGGCCGTCTCCTGGTCGGGCTCCTTCCGCCCGCCGCTCGACGGTGTCACCTCCCAGCCGCGGCCGTACGCCGGCGCTCCCCGCGTCTGGCACGGCTCAGCCACCACGACGACCTCCGCGAGCCTGGCCGCACGGTGGGGTGATCCGCTCTTCAGCGCCAATGCCATCCAGCCTCGGGACAACTACACGGTCCTCGTCGACCAGTACCGCCGCGAGTACCTCGAGCACGGGCACGACCCGCGGTTCGCGTACGTCGGCGCCGGGGCCGGCTTCCTCTACGTCGCCGACACGACGCAGGAGGCCAAGGAGGCCTTCGGGCCGACGTACGAGCGGATCGTGGAGTTCTTCAACCAGCCCGGCAACCACACGCCCGGCAACGAGTTCACCTTCGGCTCCATCGAGGACGCCATCGAGCGGGGGCCGGTCCTCGTCGGCTCGCCCGCCCAGGTGACGGAGAAGATCCTGTGGTTCCACGAGGCCTTCGGCCACGACCTCCAGTCGTTCAGCCTCCCGACCGTGCTGCCGCACGAGCAGCAGCTGCACATGCTCGAGCGGCTCGCCTCGGAGGTGATCCCGGTCGTCCGCCAGGCCGCGCCCACGACGCTGTGGACCGACGAGGACCCGTACGGCGGCCGCCCCGCGGCCTACGGGCGAACGGTGGCCGACGCGGCCGCGGAGGTGGAGAAGTCGCGCGCCTGAGGCTCCCTTCGACGCAACATGCCCGCAACCTCCCGGTGCGAGGATGCGGGCATGTCGCTGTGGAGAGTGCGTGGGACGCTTCCCGACCAGCCGGGAACGCTGGCTGCGCTGGCGAACGCCTTCGGTGCGGCGGGGGTCAACATCCTTGCCCTGCAAGTCTTCCCGGGGCTGGACGAGGTCACCGACGAGATCGTCGTGCGTGCGCCCGACGGTGCCGACATCGAGGGCATCATGGCCACCGCGGGTGCGACCGACGTCGTCATCCAGGCCTGCACCGAGGCGGCGCTGACCGACCAGCCGACGCTCTACGTCGAGGCCGCGCGCACGATCCTGCAGCGGCCGACCTCGTTCCCCGAGGTGGTCGCTCGGCTCTTCGACGCCGAGCCCGACCCGGTCGACGGGAAGATCCAGGAGTTCGCCGAGTTCACCGTCGGGGACGTCCAGGTCTCGGTGCACCGCACCGCGCCGTTCACCGACACCGAGCAGGCGCGCGGTGAGGCCATCGCCGGTCTGGTGAGCGACGTGATGGCGCGCACGAAGGCGACGGCCGCCATGCTCGGCGGCTCCGGTGGTCGCCGGATCGGCGGCGGGATGACGCCGGAGTACGTCGTCGAGGAGTCCGGCGTCGCGGCGGTCGTCGACGACACGATCGTGGGCCAGGCGCAGATCCTCGCCGCCACGACGAACGAGGACGGTGACGTCGTACGGGCCGTGGACCTGCACGTCGACCCGGCGTGGCAGCGCCGCGGCATCGGCACCCGGCTGCTGACGGACTCCTCGCGGCTGGCGCACGGCCTCGGCGCCGACGAGATCCTGCTGACCACCCGGGCGGACAACCAGGCTGTGCTGCCGATGGTGCTCGCCGCGGGCCTGCGCGGCCGGATCCGGATGGCCGGTGACGACCTCACCGTCCGGGTGCCGGTCCGGGATCTGAAACCGCTCGACCGCTGAATTCGGAGCGGCCCGGAGGGTCGCCGTAGAATCTCGCCATGGAGATCAACGACGTCCCAGCGAAGTTCGCCACTTTGGGTTTGACCTACGACGACGTCCTCCTCCTGCCGGGGTACTCGGATCTCGCCCCTGACGAGATCGACACGACCTCGCGCCTCACGCGCGAGATCTCCCTCAAGGTGCCGCTCGTGAGCGCGGCGATGGACACCGTCACCGAGGCCCGCCTCGCGATCGCGATGGCCCGCCAGGGCGGCATCGGCGTCCTCCACCGCAACCTCTCCATCGAGGACCAGGCCCGCCAGGTCGACCTGGTCAAGCGCACCCAGACGGGCATCATCTCCAACCCCGTCACCATCACAGCCGACCGCACCCTCGAGCAGCTCGACCAGCTCGCGGGGGAGTACCGCATCTCCGGCTTCCCGGTCGTCGACGCCGACAACACGCTGATCGGCATGATCACCAACCGCGACCTGCGCTTCACGCCGGTCGCCGAGTGGGCCACCACCAAGGTCGACGAGGTCATGACCCACGCCCCGCTGATCACCGGCCACGCCGGCATCAGCCGCGAGGACGCCACCGCCCTGCTGCGCCAGCACAAGCTCGAGCGCCTTCCGCTCGTCGACACCGACGGCAAGCTCGCCGGCCTGATCACGGTCAAGGACTTCGTGAAGTCCGAGCAGTTTCCGCTCGCCTCCAAGGACGCCGACGGCCGCCTGATGGTCGGCGCCGCGATCGGCTACTTCGGTGACGCGTGGGAGCGCGCCACCACCCTGATCGAGGCGGGTGTCGACGTACTCGTCGCGGACACGGCGCACGGCAACGTCCGGATGCTCATCGACATGGTCCACCGGCTCAAGACCGACCCCGCGACCAAGCACGTGCAGGTGATCGGCGGCAACGTCGCCACCCGTGAGGGTGCTCAGTCGTTCGTCGACGCAGGCGCCGACGCGATCAAGGTCGGCGTGGGCCCGGGCTCGATCTGCACCACCCGTGTCGTGACCGGTGTCGGCGTGCCGCAGATCAGCGCCGTCTACGAGGCCAGCCTCGCCGCCCGCCCTGCCGGCATCCCGGTCATCGCCGACGGCGGACTGCGCTACTCCGGCGAGATCGGCAAGGCCATCGTCGCGGGCGCCGACACCGTCATGCTCGGCTCGATGCTCGCCGGCACCGAGGAGACGCCCGGCGACACGATCCTGATCAACGGCAAGCAGTACAAGGCCTATCGCGGCATGGGCTCCATGGGCGCCATGAGCTCGCGCGGCAAGAAGTCCTACTCCAAGGACCGCTACTTCCAGGCCGAGGTCACGAGCGACGACATGATCGTTCCCGAGGGCGTGGAGGGCCAGGTGCCGTTCAAGGGCAACCTCGCCACGGTCGTGCACCAGCTCGTCGGCGGCCTGCACCAGACGATGTTCTACGTGGGCGCGCGCACGGTGCCCGAGCTGCAGGAGAAGGGCCGCTTCATGCGGATCACCTCCGCCTCGCTCAAGGAATCGCACCCGCACGACGTCCAGGTGACCGTCGAGGCGCCCAACTACCACTCGTAGTCCATGACGCGCGTCGACCAGTGGGTGTGGGCCGTGCGGCTCGCGCCGTCACGGTCGCAGGCCACTGCGGGCGCCAAGGCCGGTCACATCCGGATCAACGGCGAGCGCGCCAAGCCCTCCCAGACGGTCAAGGTCGGCGACGAGGTCCGGGTCTACAACGTCCACGAGAAGCGCGAGCACATCGTGATCGTGCGTGAGCTCCTCGCCAAGAGGGTCGGCGCTCCGATCGCCGTCCTGGCGTACGACGACCGCACCCCCGCCCTCCCGCCGAAGCCCGAGCGCGTGCTCACCCCCTTCGAGCGTGAGCGCGGCATGGGCCGCCCGACGAAGCGTGACCGGCGACTTCTGGATCGGCTCCGCTCCGGCGAGTTCGACTGACGAACCTTCGCCCCTAGAATCACGGGGTGACTGACATCGAGATCGGCAGGGCCAAGCGCGGGCGTCGCGCGTACGGGTTCGACGACGTGGCGATCGTGCCCAGCCGTCGCACGCGGGACACCGAGGAGGTCAGCGTCGACTGGCAGATCGACGCCTACCGCTTCGAGCTGCCGATCCTCGCCGCGCCGATGGACTCCGTGATGTCGCCGGCCACCGCGATCGCGCTCGGCAAGTTCGGCGGCCTCGGCGTACTCAACCTCGAGGGCATCTGGACGCGCTACGAGTCACCCGAGCCGCTCCTCGAGGAGCTCGCCGACCTGCGCGGTGCCGACGCCACCAAGCGGATGCAGGAGATCTACACCGAGCCGATCAAGGCCGAGCTGATCAGCCAGCGCCTCAAGGAGATCCGCGACGCCGGCGTCACCGTCGCCGGCGCGCTCTCGCCGCAGCACACCAAGGAGTTCGCCAAGGCGGTCGTCGACGCCGGCGTCGACATGTTCGTCATCCGCGGCACCACCGTCTCCGCCGAGCACGTGAGCAGCCAGGCCGAGCCGCTCAACCTCAAGGAGTTCATCTACGAGCTCGACGTCCCGGTGATCGTCGGCGGCTGCGCCACGCACCAGGCGGCCCTGCACCTCATGCGCACCGGCGCGGCCGGTGTGCTCGTCGGCTTCGGCGGCGGAGCGGCCCACACGACGCGGACCGTGCTCGGCGTCGCCGTACCGATGGCGTCTGCTGTGGCGGACGTGGCCGCGGCACGGAGGGACTACCTCGACGAGTCGGGCGGTCGCTACGTGCACGTCATCGCAGACGGCTCCATCGGCACCTCGGGTGATCTCGCGAAGGCGATCGCCTGCGGCGCCGACGCCGTCATGGTCGGCTCGCCCTTCGCGCGAGCCGCCGAGGCGCCCGGCAAGGGCTTCCACTGGGGCTCCGAGGCCCACCACGCCTCGCTCCCGCGCGGCCAGCGTGTCGAGTTCGAGACCGTCGGCTCGCTCGAGGAGATCCTCTTCGGCCCGAGTTACATGGCCGACGGCACGATGAACCTCATCGGCGCCCTCAAGCGCGCGATGGCGACGACGGGTTACACCGAGCTCAAGGAGTTCCAGCGGATCGAGGTCGTCGTCAACCGCTGACAACCGAAACACGGTTGTTACGGCCGGGGGTGCTGACGGAAACCTCCGCCCGCTGAACTTCTTCCGACCCGCCCGAGACGGCGGGGCGCCCCTAGGGTTCCGTTCCTGCTCCGGCAGGAGGTCTGGTCCGAGAGGGGCAGGCGCCGACACGAGGACGTGGCGACGCTCCACGGCGGGACAAAAGCCCGGGAGGCCTCATCAGGCCCTTCCGCGCCGCGTTTCCAGTCGGGAGCTGTCGGGCCTTTCACGAAAAGGCGCCGTACCGATGTCAGTCGACTACGACCACACCAGCGCACGCGATCTCTCCACGTTCGGCTATCCGCAGGAGCTGGTCCGCAAGGTGGGCAGCTATGCCTCCTTCGCGGCCGGGTTCTCCTTCGTGTCGATCATGACCACCGTCTTCCAGCTCTTCGGGCTGGGCTACTCCTTCGGCGGCACGGCGTTCTTCTGGACCTGGCCGGCCGTCCTCGTCGGCCAGCTCCTGGTAGCGCTCTGCTTCGCCGAGCTCGCGGCCCGCTACCCGATCTCGGGTGCGATCTACCAGTGGTCGCGCCGCATGGGCGGCTCCGTCGTCGGCTGGTTCGCCGGCTGGACGATGGTCATCGCCCAGACCATCACCATCGCCGCGGCGGCGATCGCCCTCCAGGTGGTGCTGCCGATCGTCTGGAGCGGCTTCCAGATCATCGGCACCGACACCTCGGTCGCCAGCCGTGACGGTGCCGCCAACGCCATCCTGCTCGGCCTGGCCCTGCTCGTGGTGACGACCCTGATCAACGCCTTCAGCGTGAAGCTGACCGCGCGGGTCACGAGCATCGGCGTCACCTGCGAGCTGATCGGCGTCGCGCTCCTCGTCGTGCTGCTCTTCGGCCACGCCGAGCGCGGCCCGTCGGTGATCGTGCACCACACCAATCTCGACGGCTCGACGGGATACGTCGTCCCGTTGTTGGTCTCCTCACTGATGGCCGCCTACGTGCTCGTCGGGTTCGACAGTGCCGGTGAGCTCGCCGAGGAGACACACGCCCCACGACGTACGACCCCGCGCACGATCATCCGGGCTGTGCTCGCCTCGGGCGTCGGCGGCGCCTTCCTCATCGTCGCGGCCCTGATGGCCGCGCCGAGCCTCGGCGTCGACGACCTCGGCCTCGGTGGCCTGCCCTACGTGATCACCAGCCAGCTCGGCACCTTCTGGGGCAAGCTGCTCCTGCTGGACGTGGCGTTCGCCGTCACCGTCTGCACGCTCGCGATCCAGACGGCCGCGGCGCGGATGTTCTTCTCCATGGCCCGCGACCACGTGCTGCCCTTCTCCAAGCAGCTCTCGAGGGTCTCGCCGAAGACCGAGGTGCCGGTGCTCGCCACGGTCGTCCCCGGCGTCGGCGCCGCGCTGTTCCTGGTGGTCAACATCGGCAACGCGGGCCTCTTCCTGGCCCTGTCGAGCGTCTGCATCATGCTGCTCTACATCGCCTACCTGCTGGTGACGGTGCCGCTGCTCAAGGAGCGGCTCGCCGGTCGCTTCCCGACCGGCGGCGTCGATGAGACGGGCCGGCCGCTCTTCTCCCTGGGCCGCCTCGGCGTGCCGATCAACATCGTGGCGGTGCTCTTCCAGCTCGTCATGGCGTGGAACCTCGGCTGGCCGAGGGCTGAGGTCTACGACCCGTACGGCGCCGGCTGGGCCGTCCATTACCTGCCGATCCTCGTGCTGGTCGTGACCTACGGCGTGGGCTACGTCGCCTACCGGGCGCAGAAGCCGGCCTACGAGGCGGCGATCGGGCTGACGCCGGCAGCGTCGTCCCGCGCGGTCGGCGTCGACGGCATCGACGGCCTCGAGGGAGAGCCGGCGTGACCCTCTACAGCCACGACCTTCCCGGAGGGGCGGCCTGGTCGGCGCCCCTCCGGGCCGGTCGGACCCTCACCCTCACCGCCCTGGGCGACGGCGCCAACGTGTCGCTGCTGCTCTTCAACGCCGCCGGAACCTTCGGGGCCGACCGCATGAACGTCCCGGACACCCTCAAGGCGCAGATGTCGGCGCGCATCATGGCGCCGATGGTGCTCATGTCCGACCTCGGCCTCGCGCTCGCCTCGGTCACGGCCTCCAGCCTCGACTGGCATGACTGCCTCGGCGGCTTCGGCCACGACGTCCACCTCGACGCGGGCTCGTCGAGCTACCACGCCGACCGCAACGGTTGGCGTCGCAGCGGGCGCACCGGCCTGGTCAGCGAGCTCACCAAGAACGGCCTCGACGAGCGCGATCTGCACGCACCGGTCAACCTCTTCAGCCGTGTCGCGATCGACGAGAAGGCCGGTCTGGGCTGGGCTTCCGACCACGCGCACGCCGGCGACACCGTCACGCTGCGCACCGAGCTCGACGTCCTCGTCGTCCTCTCCACCGCACCCCATCCGCTCGACACGAGTCCGCTCGACACGGTCGGCTACGCGCCGGCCGGGGTGCGACTCGATGTCGCCCTCGCCGAGGCCGTCGACCCGGCCACGGACGCGTCCTGGCAGTTCCGCGACGAGAGCGCCCGCGCCCTCGAGATGAGCAGGAGGCTCCTCGCATGAGCACCGCCGTCAGCACCGCGCTCAGCACTGACACCGCGCCGGCGTACGACCGCGTCGTCGACGACGGCGACGGCGACCTCGTCCTCGTCCCGGCCGGTGGTCGGCTGCGGATCGTCGACCTCGAGGGCAACCAGGCCGCTGACACGCTCGTCTACGACGCGGCCGACGTGCGCAACAAGTACTCCGCCTTCGACACCATCCGCGAGCAGGGCGCCGTCTACCTGACGACCGGCTCCCGGCTGCTCTCCACCCGGCTCGACGAACTCGCCGTGATCACCGACGACACCGTCGGCCGGCACGACACGATCGGCGGCGCGTGTGCCCAGGAGAGCAACGTCATCCGCTACGGCATTCACACCCGCCACCAGCACGCCTGCCGGCAGACCTTCCTCGCCTACGGCGCAAGGGCGGGCATCGGCCCGCGCGAGCTCGGCCACAACATCAACTTCTTCATGAACGTGCCCGTCTCGCCCGACGGCGACCTGCACTTCGACGACGGCCTGTCGGCGCCCGGGCGGTACGTCGAGCTGACCGCGAGCCGTGACATCTACGTCCTGCTCTCCAACTGTCCGCAGCTCAACAACCCCTGCAACGGCTGGAACCCCACCCCCGTGCAGCTCCTGGGGTGGTGGTCATGAGCATCCGCGTGCTCGACCCGGGGGCGCAGACGACCGTGCAGGACGTCCGCGGCCGACAGGGCTACTGGGACGTTGGGGTGCCTCCGTCGGGGGCTTTCGACGAGCTCACCTTCGCCCTCGTCTCCGCCGGCGTGGGGAACCCCGACGGTCTCGCCGGACTCGAGTGCGTCCTTCGCGGTCCAGTGCTGGCCTTCGACGAGGACCGGCTGGTCTGCCTCGGCGGCGGGCTCACGTCGGCCACCGTCGACGACCGGCCGCTCCCCGTCGGGCAGGTCCGCCGGGTCCGCGCCGGCCAGACGCTCGACCTCGGTCCGGTCGACGGCCCCGGCATGCGCGGCTATCTCGCGGTCCGTGGTGGCCTCGACGTGCCGCGCGTACTGGGCAGCCGGTCGACCTTCATCCTCGGCGGCTTCGGTGGGTACGACGGCCGCCCGCTCGCCGCGGGCGACGTCCTGCCGCTCGGCCGACTCGAGAACCTGCTCGCGCCGGTCGAGGTCGCCGAGGTGCTGCCCGCGCTCACGCAAGAGTGGGAGCTGCGCGTCATCCCCGGCCCGCACGGTGCGCCCGACTACCTCACCCACGCCGGTGTGGAGGAGCTCTTCGCGGTCACGTGGTCCGTCGACCACCGCGCCGACCGTACGGGTGTGCGCCTCGTCGGGCCGACCCCACAGTGGTCGCGCGGCGACGGTGGCGAGGCGGGCATCCACCCCTCCAACCTGCACGACTCGGCCTACCCGGTCGGCGGCATCATGCTCTCGGGTGACACCCCGGTGATCGTCGGCAAGGACGGCCCATCGCTCGGTGGCTTCGTCGTGCCGGCCGTCGTCATCGGCGCCGACCGCTGGAAGCTCGGCCAGCTCCGTCCGGGTGACACGGTGCGGCTGACCCCCGTCTCCCCGGCGGCGGCGGCAAACGCGATCGCCGCGCAGCGCGACCTCGTCGAGGGTCTGCACCCGGCGGCCGGCGTGACGGCACCGTCGCCTCGTCGTCGCGAGCCGGCCGCCGACGTACCGACGACGGCCGAGCGCCCGCCGCTGCTCGCGGCCGCGGGGACGATGGGCAGCGCCCCGGCGTTCACGATCCGCGCCTCAGGTGACCGGCACGTCCTGGTCGAGGCCGGCCCGGCCGAGCTCGACCTCACCGTGCGCGTCTGGATCCACCTCCTCGCCGAGCGGCTCCGTGCCCACCGGCCCGTCGGCGTCGTCGAGATCGTCGAGGGCGTGCGCTCGCTGCTGATCGCGCTCGACGACGACCGGCTCATACCCGCCGGGTTGGCCGCCCACCTCGCCGACCTGGCGGCGGACCTAGACGACCCGGCGACCGTCGATCTGCCGGTGCGCGAGGTCGAGCTGCCGATCGCCTTCGACCACCCGGAGGCGCACGAGGCGATGCGGCGCTACCAGAGCGTCAACCCGACGGCGCCGTGGAGCCCGGACAACGTCGAGTTCATCCGCCGGGTCAACGACCTCACCGACCGGGCCGACGTCTTCGACGTCGTCGCCCGGGCGACCTATCTCGTGGTCGGCCTGGGCGACGTCTACCTCGGCGCCCCGGTGGCAGTGCCGATCGACCCGCGCGACCGGCTCGTCACCACCAAGTACAACCCCGCCCGCACCTGGACCCCGCAGAACGCCGTCGGCATCGGAGGCATCTACCTCTGCGTCTACGGGATGGAGGGCCCGGGCGGCTACCAGCTCGTCGGTCGCACGGTGCCGGTCTGGCGCCTCCTGGCCGACGACCCGCACCGGGACCCGCAGCCCTGGCTGCTGCGCCAGTTCGACCGGCTTCGGTTCGTGCCGGTGACCGCCGAGGAGCTGGCCGACCAGCGTGCCGACATCCGCTCCGGGAAGGCCGACCTCGTGACCAGGCCCGCGACCTTCTCGATCAGCGAGGTGCGCGCCATCGAGCTCGCCGCCTCCGACGAGATTGCGGCCGTCCGTGCGACCCGCCGGGCGGCCTTCGACGCAGAGAAGACGAGGTGGGTCTCATGAGCGACCAGCCGATGTGGATCACCCGGCTCGAGGACGAGGAGTCCGCGACTCTCGCCGCGACGACCGGCCCGCTGGCCGGGCTGACCTTCGCGATCAAGGACAACATCGACCTCGTCGGTGTGCCCACCACCGCCGCCGATCCCCGTCGTACGACGCCGGCGCCGAGCTCCGCGACCGCCGTCGACCTCCTCCTCCAGGCGGGCGCCGTGCCGCTCGGCAAGGCCAATATGGACCAGTACGCCACCGGCCTGGTCGGCACTCGATCCCCGTACGGCGCTTGCCATTCGGTCTTCTCACCCGCCCACATCAGCGGCGGCTCGTCGTCCGGGAGCGCGGTGGCCGTGGCCTCGGGCGAGGTCGACTTCGCCCTCGGCACGGACACCGCCGGCAGCGGCCGCGTCCCGGCCGCCTTCAACGCCCTCGTCGGTCTCAAGCCCAGCCGCGGCCTCGTCTCGACGACCGGAGTCGTGCCGGCCTGCGCGTCGCTGGACTGCGTCAGCGTCTTCGCCCGCACCGTCGACGTCGCCCGCCGCGTGCTGGCCGTCGTCGGTGCGTACGACGACACCGACCCGTTCAGCCGCCGGCTCCTCCAACGCCCGACCCCGCGACGTGCGCGCGTCGCCATCCCGGCGGGCGACCTCGGCCTCGACCCGCTCCATGCGGGGGCCTGGGAGGCCGCCAAGCAGCAGGCGGCGACGACCTATGACGTGACCGAGGTGGACGTGTCGGCCTTCTTGGAGACCGCAGAGCTGCTCTACGGCGGGCCGTGGGTGGCCGAGCGGGCGCTGGCCTTCGGTGCAGCGATGGACGACGACCCGGCGGTCGACCCCACGGTGCGCGGCATCGTCGGGGCGGCTGCTCGGCTCACCGCCCAGGACGCCTTCGCCGCCTTCCACCAGCTCGCCGCCCTGGATCGACGCACCCAGCAGGTGTGGGAGAGCGCCGACGCGCTGCTGCTGCCGACCACCGAGACCCACCCGACCCACGCAGCCGTCGCTGCCGACCCGGTCGGTGTCAACAGCGGGCTGGGGCGGTTCACCAACATGACCAATCTCCTCGACCTCTGTGCCGTGGCCTTCCCGGCGGCCGGCCGCTCCGACGGGTTGCCCTTCGGCGTGCAGCTGCTCGCCCCGGCGGGTGGTGACCGGATGCTCCTCGACCTGGCCGCCCGCTGGCTCGGCGAGCCGGAGGTCCTCACAGCGGAGGGACGGACGACGATCGCCGTCGCCGGCGCCCACCTGAGCGGTCAACCGCTCAACGCCGACCTGGTCGCCCGCGGCGGAGTCTTCCTGGAGACGACACGGACCTCGTCGGCGTACCGGATGTTCCTCGTCGACGGCCCGCTGCCGCGCCCGGGCCTCACCAAGCTCCCCGGGAGCCCGACGGCTGGCGACGGTATCGAGGTCGAGCTCTGGTCACTTCCCGACGAGGCGGTGGCCGGTTTCCTCGCCACGATCGCTCCGCCGCTCGGTCTCGGCCAGGTGGAGCTGGCCGACGGCCGGTGGACGACCGGCTTCCTCACCACCGCCGACGCGGTCGATCCCGCGCGCGACATCACGTCATGCGGTGGATGGCGCGGGTGGCTGGTTCAGATCGGGACCGTTGACAAATAGAACACGTTCTACCACCGTGTGAGCGTGTCGCAATCCGAACTTCCTGCAGTGTCACTGGACGTCACCAGCCTGCACCGCTCCACGAGAGACAGCAACGCAGTCGGTGACGCGCTCACCGCATGGCTCACCGAGACCCTGCCGTCCGGTGCGCAGCCTGAGGTCGTGCTCCATGCGGGCATCGAGACCAACGGCATGTCCAGCGAGACCGTCCTCCTGGACGTGATCACGACGGAGGAGGGCCAGCGCGTCAGCCGGCCGTACGTCGCCCGCGTGGCGCCCCGCGCCGAGGACCTGCCCGTCTTCCCGACGTACGACCTCGGCGCCCAGTTCCGTGCGATGCACCTCGCCGGGACCCTCACCGACGTGCCGGTGCCACCGGTGAGCCACCTCGAGGAGACGGGCAACGTGCTCGGCACACCGTTCTTCCTCATGGAGCGCATCGAGGGCCAGGTGCCGCCCGACGTGCTGCCCTACACCTTCGGCGACAACTGGTTCTACGACGCCGGGCCGGAGAAGCAGCGCGAGCTCCAGCGTTCGACCCTCGAGGTCGTCGCCAAGCTCCATGCCATCCCCGACGCGGCCTCGACCTTCGACTTCCTCGACCCCGGCGCTCAGGGCCACGGCGGCGAGACCGTGTTGGCCCGCAACCTCGCCCACATCCGCGCCTGGTACGAGTTCGCCGTCAACGAGCCGGGCGGCCGCCGCTCGCCGCTCGTCGAGCGTGGCTTCGCCTGGCTGGTCACCCATCTGCCCGCGACCGAGGAGTCGGTGCTCGTCTGGGGTGACGCCCGGATCGGCAACGCCATGTACCAGGACTTCAAACCGGTCGCCGTGCTCGACTGGGAGATGGCCACGGTCGGTCCGCGCGAGATGGACATCGCCTGGATGATGTTCGCCCACACGGTCTTCCAGGAGATCGCGGGCGTCCTCGAGCTGCCCGGCCTGCCCGACTTCCTCAGCGAGGAGACCGTCCGCGCCGACTACCTCGAGTTCTCCGGCGTCGAGCTCGGTGACCTCACCTGGTACCGCGTGCTCTGTGCCGTCCAGTGGGCCTGCGTCTTCCTGCGCACCAGCGCCCGCCAGATCCACTTCGGCGAGATCGAGCGGCCCGACGACCCCGAGGCCGTCTTCCACCACCGGCCGCTCTTCGAGCGCCTCCTCGACGAGGTCGGCGCCTGATGTCCGCCTCCCAGTCGAATCGCCAGCCGGGCCTGCACTCCGAGTACTACGGCATCGGCCCGCTCGACGAGTTCCCGATCCACCAGCTCCCGCAGCCGATGGCGTGGGCGGGGTCGTCGGACCGCAACTTCTACGACCGGTGCTACTGGAACGCCTTCGACCGCTCCGGCGATGTCATGCTGATCTCCAGCCTCGGCTTCTATCCCAACCTCGGCACCAAGGACGCCTTCATGCTGGTCCGCCGGGGTGACGTCCAGACCGCGGTGCACCTCTCCGACGCCGCCGACCCCAACGGCGCGGATCGGATGGCCCAGCAGGTCGGCGGCTACCGGATCGAGGTGATCGAGCCGCTGCGGAAGCTGCGGCTGGTCCTCGAGGAGACCGAGGGCATGGCGATGGACCTCACCTGGGAGGGCTCCGGCCCGGTCATCCAGGAGCTGCCCCACGTGATGCGCCAGGGCACCGGCACCACCCTCAACGCCCAGCGCTTCGCGCAGCTCGGCTCATGGGAGGGCACGATCGTCGTCGACGGTGACGAGATCGCCGTGACGCCCGACCAGTGGATGGGCAGCCGTGACCGCTCATGGGGCATCCGCCCGGTCGGTGAGGCCGTGCCCGCCGGACGGCCCGCCGACCCGGAGTGGCAGGGCATGTGGTGGCTCTACGTGCCGATCCGCTTCGACGACTTCAACGTCTGCCTGATCATCCAGGAGACTCCGGACGGTTTCCGCACGGTCAACGACTGCACCCGCGTCTTCCGTGACGGCCGCGTCGAGCAGCTCGGCTGGCCGCACGTCGCCATCCACTACACGCCCGGCACCCGCGTGCCCACAGGTGCCACGATCACGGCCACAACGCCGGACGGGAAGCCGTTCGTGCTCGAGGTCGAGTCCCTGCTCGGCGTACCCCTCCATCTCGGCGGCGGGTACGGCGGCGACAGCGACTGGGCACACGGGGTGTGGAACGGCCCCGGTTTCACCGAGCGGAGGACGTACGACGTCACCTCCGACGAGCACAAGGGCAAGGTGACGTTCGGCGTGATCGACCACGTCGGACGCGCGACGGCCACCGGCACCGGCGCCGACGGCATCGAGGGCTGGGGGCTCTTCGAGCACGGCGCCCTCGGCAGGCACGATCCCAGCGGATTCAAGGATTGGTTCGATCTCGCATGACTCTCACGACTGACGACACCCGCGCCGGCTCGCTCGACCGCGACGCCCTCTACATCGGCGGCCGGTGGGTCAAGCCCGCCACCGACGAGGTCCTCGAGGTGATCTCGCCGTCGACCGAGCAGGTCGTCGCGCGGGTGCCTGAGGGCACCACCGCCGACATGGACGCCGCCGTCGCCGCGGCGCGGAAGGCCTTCGACGAGGGACCATGGCCCCGGATGGCGCCTGCCGAGCGGATCGAGATCGTCCAGAACCTCTCCGGCCTCTACGCCGCCCGCCTGGGCGACATGGCCGAGCTGATCACCACCGAGATCGGCTCTCCGATCTCCTTCTCCAACCTGGCCCAGTCGCCGGCGCCATGGATGCAGATCGAGGCCTTCCTCGCCATCGCCCGCGAGTTCCCGTGGGAGTCCACCCGCCCGGGTGCGCTCGGCGCAGACGTCATGGTCCGGCACGAGCCGGTCGGCGTCGTCGCGGCCATCCCGCCGTGGAACGTCCCGCAGTTCACCCTCATCTCCAAGGTGATCCCCGCCCTCCTCGCCGGTTGCACCGTCGTCGCGAAGCCCGCGCCCGAGAGCCCGCTCGACGCCTACCTCCTGGCCGAGCTGCTGACCGAGGCGGGCGTCCCCGAAGGGGTCGTGAGCATCGTCGCCGGCGGACGCGAGGTCGGTGAGCATCTCGTCACCCACCCCGGCATCGACAAGATCGCCTTCACCGGATCGACCGCGGCCGGTCGTCGGATCGCTTCCCTCGCCGGCGAGCGGCTGAAGCGGGTCTCACTCGAGCTCGGCGGCAAGTCCGCCGCGATCGTCCTCGACGACGCCGACCTCGACGCGACGCTGGAGGGCCTCAAATTCATCGGCCTGATGAACTCCGGCCAGGCCTGTGTCGCGCAGACCCGTGTCCTCGTCTCGCGCGAGCGGCACGACGCCTTCGCACAGGCACTCGCCGACGCCGTGTCGGGCATGAAGGTGGGCGACCCGTTCGACGAGGCGACCGAGATCGGGCCGATGGTGGCCAGGCGTCAGCAGGAGCGCGTCGAGGGCTACATCAGGATCGGTCAGGAGGAGGGCGCCACCCTCCTCACCGGCGGCACCGGTATGCCGAGCGGGGTCGACGCGGGCTGGTTCATCCGTCCCACCGTCTTCGCGAACGTCGACAACCGGATGCGGATCGCCCAGGAGGAGATCTTCGGTCCGGTGCTGTCGGTGATCCCCTACGAGACGGTCGAGGACGCCGTACGCCTGGCCAACGACTCCGACTACGGACTGGCAGGCACGGTCTGGACCTCCGACGACGCCGCCGGCCTGGACGTCGCCCGGCAGATCCGCACCGGCACGTTCGGGATCAACACGTACACGATGGACTTCGCCGCGCCGTTCGGCGGCTACAAGGCGTCGGGCGCCGGGCGGGAGTTCGGACCCGAGGGACTGGCCCAGTACACCGAGCTCAAGTCGATCTACCTCAGCTCACCCCCGATGTGATTTCACGCCCGCGTGACATGCCCACTGACAGACTGGAGGCATGACCACTGCGGGAGTGCTCAGCCCTGAGGCGCGTGACGCCGCACTGTCGACCATGGTCGGCATCGGCGGCGACGAGCTCGACGTCCTCGTCGTGGGCGGGGGAGTGGTCGGTGCAGGGGTCGCAATCGACGCCGTCACGCGCGGACTGTCGACCGGCCTGCTCGAGCAGCGCGACCTCGCCTCCGGCACCTCCTCGCGGTCCAGCAAGCTGGTGCACGGCGGCCTGCGCTACCTCGAGATGTTCGACTTCGGGCTGGTCAAGGAGGCGCTCGAGGAGCGCGGTCTCCTCCTCACCCGCCTCGCCCCGCACCTCGTCCGGCCGGTGCCGTTCCTCTACCCGCTCACGCACCGGGTCTGGGAGCGGCCCTACGTCGGCTCCGGCCTGATGATGTACGACGGCATGGCGATGGCCAGCGCCGCGGTCAGCGGCCACGGCTCGATGGGCCTGCCCCGCCATCGCCACCTGACCCGTAAGGGGGTCCAGCGGATCGCCCCCGACTTCCGGACCGACACGATCGCCGGCGCGATCCAGTACTACGACGCGCAGGTCGACGACGCCCGCCTGGTCATGACGCTCGCCCGCACGGCGTCACGACACGGCGCGCACATCGCCACACGGACACGCGTGGTCGGTTTCCTCCGCGAGGGTGACCGGGTCGTCGGCGTACGGGCGAAGGACCTCGAGCGCCCAGACGCACCCGAGTTCGAGATCCGCGCCCGCGTGGTCGTCAACGCTGCGGGAGTCTGGACCGACGAGATCCAGGAGATGGTCGGCGGTCGCGGTGCCCTCCATGTCCAGGCAAGCAAGGGCATCCACCTCGTCGTGCCGCGCGACCGGATCCGCTCCGACTCCGGTTTCATCGTGCGCACCGAGAAGTCCGTCCTCTTCGTCATCCCCTGGGGTCGTCACTGGATCATCGGCACGACCGACACGTCCTGGGCGCTCGACCTGGCCCATCCGGCCGCGACCAAGGCCGACATCGACTACGTCCTCGCGCACGTCAACGCGATCCTCAAGGAGCCGCTCGACCACGAGGACGTCGAGGGCGTGTACGCCGGCCTCCGACCCCTGCTGGTGGGGGAGAGCGACCAGACGGCGAAGCTCTCGCGTGAGCACACGGTGGTCACTCCCGTGCCGGGCCTCGTCATGATCGCGGGCGGCAAGCTGACGACGTACCGCCTGATGGCGAAGGACGCAGTCGACGCAGCCGCGCACACCCTGCGCACGCTCGGTCCGGAGCCGCGCGAGTCGATCACCGACAAGGTGCGCCTGCTCGGTGCCGACGGCTACGAGACGCGTGAGAACCAGCGCGTCCTGCTCGCACGCCGAAGCGGGCTGCACGTCGCCCGCATCGACCATCTGCTCGGCCGTTACGGCGGCATGGTCGACGAGATCCTCGACCTGATCTCGACCCGGCGCCAGCTCGCGCTGCCCCTCGAGGGCGCCGAGGACTACCTCGCCGCCGAGGTGGTCTACGCGGTCACGCACGAGGGCGCCCGCCACGTCGACGACGTCCTCACCCGACGTACCCGCATCTCGATCGAGACCTTCGACCGCGGCGTCTCCGCCGTGCCGGGTGTCGCTCGCCTGATGGGCGCCGAGCTCGGCTGGGACCAGGCCGAGATCGACAAGCAGGTCACGTGGTGGATGCGCCGCGTCGAGGCCGAGCGGCTCAGCCAGACGATGCTGACCGACGAGGACGCCGACCGCGCCCGGCTGATGGTCAACGACCTCGTCTGATTCGGTCTCGAATAACCGGGACTCGTGTCACGGTTTTCTCTGGCACGCGTGGCGGCGGTCACATACTCTGGGTATATGTCCGACCAGCATGCAACGACGCACCTGACCGACGGCCCGCGGGACCCTGAGCACGACCCGGCGGCGGTCCTCGCCCTCGAGCCCGAGTACGTCGAGCGGTTGACGTCGCGCATCCTCGCCACCTCCGGGGAGTCCAAGGAGGTGACGTCGCCGATCAGCGGCGCTCCACTGGCGCACATCCCGCAGTCCTCGGAGGCGGACGTCGTCGAGGCGTTCGCCCGTGCGCGCACGGCGCAGGAGCAGTGGGCGCGGACGCCGTTCGCGGTGCGGAAGGCGATGCTGCTCAAGCTCCACGACCTCGTCCTCGAGCGCCAGGCCGAGATCCTCGACCTGATCGTGCTCGAGTCCGGCAAGGCGCGGAAGCATGCCTTCGACGAGCCGGTCCACATCGCGCTCACCGCGCGCTACTACGGCCGCACCCTCGACAAGCACCTCGCCGCGGAGCGCAAGCCCGGCGTCTTCCCGCTCCTCACCCGGATCGACCTCAACCACCTCCCCAAGGGCGTCGTCGGCATCATCTCGCCGTGGAACTACCCGTTCACGATGGCGCTCTGCGACGGCCTCGCCGCGATCGCCGCCGGCAACGCGGTCGTGGCCAAGCCCGACGCCCAGACGATGCTGTCGGCGCTCCTCGGCGCCGAGCTGCTCGAGGAGGCCGGCCTGCCGCGTGACCTCTGGCAGGTCGTCGCCGGACCCGGCTCGGTCGTCGGCACGAGCATCATCGCGAAGGCCGACTACATCTGCTTCACGGGCTCGACCGCGACCGGCAAGCGCGTCGCCGCCGGCTGCGCCGAGCGACTGATCGGCTGTTCGCTCGAGCTCGGCGGGAAGAACCCCATGCTCGTCCTCGCCGACGCCGACATCGAGCGGGCCGCCGAGGGCGCCGTGCGCGCGGTCTACTCCAACACCGGCCAGCTCTGCGTCTCCATCGAGCGGATGTACGTCGCCGACGCGATCTATGACCGCTTCATGGAGCGCTTCACCGCCCGGGTCGAGGCCATGACGCTCGGTGCCGGTCTCGACTGGGAGATCGACATGGGCTCCCTGATAAGCCAGGACCAGCTCGACACCGCGGTGCGCCACGTCGAGGACGCGGTCGCCCACGGCGCACACGTCCGCACCGGCGGCAGGGCGCGGCCCGAGCTCGCGCCGTTCTACTTCGAGCCGACCATCCTCGAGGGCGTCACGCCTGCGGCCGAGTGCTTCGCGCACGAGACCTTCGGGCCGATCGTCAGCGTCTACCGCTTCACCGACGAGGCCGACGCCATCGCCCGCGCCAACGAGGGGGAGTACGGCCTCAACGCCAGCGTCTGGACCCGCGACAGCTCACGTGGTCGTCGCGTCGCCGCGCAGATCAAGGCCGGCACGGTCAACGTCAACGAGGGCTTCGCGGCCAGCTTCGGCAGCCTCGAGGCGCCCATGGGCGGCGTGCGCGAGTCCGGCATGGGCCGGCGCCAGGGCCGCGAGGGCATCCTCCGCTACACCGAGACCCAGACGGTCGCCACCGAGCGACTGATGAACATCACTCCGCAGTTCGGCATGAGCGACGAGACGTGGGCGAAGGTCCTCACCGTGAGCCTCAAGGCCCTCAAGAAGACGGGACGCGCCTAGTCATGACGACACCCGCGGCACAGCATTTCGACGTCCTCATCATCGGCTCCGGCTTCGGCGGCTCCGTGTCGGCACTCCGCCTGACGGAGAAGGGGTACAAGGTCGGCGTACTGGAGGCGGGGGCGCGGTTGGACGACTCCGACTTCGCGGACACGTCCTGGGACCTGAAGAGGTTCCTCTTCAATCCCGCCCTCGGCTGCTACGGCATCCAGCGGATCGACATGGTGAAGGATGCCCTCATCCTCGCCGGCGCGGGCGTAGGCGGCGGTTCGCTGGTCTTCGCCAACACGCTCTACGAGCCCCTCGACCCGTTCTACAACGACCCTGCATGGAGCCACATCACGGACTGGAAGTCCGAGCTCGCGCCCCACTACGACCAGGCCAAGCGGATGCTCGGCGTCGTGGAGAACCCCTTCGTCACTCCGGCGGACACGATCATGCAGAAGGTCGCCGCCGACATGGGCGTGGCCGACACGTACCACCAGGCGCCGGTGGGCGTCTTCTTCGGGCAGGACGGCGTCGCGCCCGGTGAGCGGGTCGCCGACCCGTTCTTCGGTGGCGAGGGCCCCGACCGCAACGCCTGCCTGCAGTGCGGCGAGTGCATGGTCGGCTGCCGCCACAACGCCAAGAACACCCTGGTGAAGAACTACCTCCACCTCGCCGAGAAGAACGGCGCGGTGGTCCACCCGCTCACCACCGTCACCCGCGTGATCCCGCGCCCGGAGTCGGAGGGCGGCGGCTATGAGGTGCGCGCTCGCTGGACCAAGGCGAAGCTCCGTCGTGGCGGCGCCGCGACGAAGACCTTCACGGCCGACCAGGTGATCTTCTCCGCCGCTGCGATCGGCACCCAGAAGCTGCTGCACACGCTCAAGGTCACCGGTGACCTCCCGAAGGTCTCCGACCGTCTCGGCGAGCTCACCCGCACCAACTCCGAGGCGATCCTTGGCGCGATCGCGCCCGACCTCGCCGTCGACTACACCGAGGGTGTCGCGATCACGTCGTCGATCCACCCCGATGCGACCACCCACTTCGAGCCGGTCCGCTACGGCCACGGCTCCAACTCGATGTCGCTGCTCCAGACCGTCCTCACCGACGGTGGCCCCGGCCGCAAGCGTCGCTGGCTCAAGGAGATGTGGCGACACAAGACCGACCTCACGAAGCTCTACGACTTCAAGCACTGGTCGGAGCGAATGGTGGTGCTGCTCGTCATGCAGGCGCTCGACAACTCGATCACCGTCTTCCCCAAGAAGACGGCGCTCGGCTGGAAGCTCTCCTCCAAGCAGGGCCACGGCGCGCCGAACCCGACCTGGATCCCGGCGGCCAACGAGGGCGCGCGCCTGATGGCGGCCCACATGTCGTCCGGTGGCGAGGCGGGATTCCCCGGCGGCACGATCGGTGAGCCGTTCGACGTCCCGATGACCGCCCACTTCATCGGAGGGTGCGCCATCGGTGACTCGCCCGAGACCGGCGTGCTCGACCCCTACCAGCGTCTCTACGGGTACGACGGCCTCCACGTGGTCGACGGCTCGGCGATCTCGGCGAATCTCGGTGTGAACCCGTCCCTCACCATCACCGCCCAGGCGGAGCGCGCGATGAGCTTCTGGCCGAACAAGGGCCAAGCCGACCCGCGGCCCGCGATGGGGGAGCGCTACATCCCGATCGCACCTGTCGCTCCGGTCCGTCCCGCGGTCCCGCCGACGGCTCCGGGAGCGCTTCGACTGCCCATCGTCGAGGTCACTGTGGGCAAGCACGCGGCAGGGCCGATCGACCCGGTCACGGTCGCTCGGGAGAGTCTCGAAAAAACTTCGGATATTTCTTCGTCACCCGCGTAACCGCCTCGGGAGGGCTTCGTTGAAGTGATCAGACCCGGGACTTGCTCCCTCCCTTAGATTTCCGGGTCTTAGGCGGTCACAAGACCCCGCTGAAGCCCGGCCATCCCTCCCTCCCCGGCCGGGCTTCAGACATTTCATCCCCGCTCCCGGCGCCGGCCATCTGGCTGCGTTGCTGCTCGCTTCGCCGGCCTGGAGGCCGGCTTCGCTCGCGCGCCTTGCCATATGACCGACGGCGGGGCGGGGATGGATAGAATTCGCCGCATGCCTGAGCCGGAGCACGATCTTGTTCTTGTCGTCGACTTCGGGGCGCAGTACGCCCAGCTGATCGCGCGGCGCGTCCGCGAGGCGCAGGTCTACTCCGAGATCGTGCCTCACACGATGCCCGTAGCCGAGATGCTCGCGCGCAACCCCAAGGCGATCATCCTGTCCGGCGGCCCGAGCTCGGTCTACGAGCCCGGCGCCCCGACGCTCGACACTGCGATCTTCGAGGCCGACACCCCCGTCTTCGGCATGTGCTACGGCTTCCAGCTGATGGCCCAGGGCCTCGGCGGCACCGTCGACAACAACGGCTACCGGGAGTACGGCCGCACGCCGGTCACGGTCGGCCTGGGTGGCACGCTGCTCGCCGGCATCCCGGCGGAGCACAACGTCTGGATGTCCCACGGCGACTCTGTCTCCCAGGCCCCCGAGGGCTTCACCGTCCTCGCCTCCACCGAGGGCACGCCGGTCGCGGCCTTCGAGAACGTCGACGCCGGTTTCGCAGGCGTCCAGTGGCATCCCGAGGTGCTCCACTCCGAGCACGGCCAGCAGATCCTCGAGCACTTCCTCTGGGACATCGCCAAGTGCGACCGCACCTGGACGATCGGCAACATCGCCGAGGAGCAGATCGAGCGGATCCGCGAGCAGATCGGCGAGAACGGCCGCGCCATCTGCGGCCTCTCCGGCGGAGTCGACTCTGCGGTGGCCGCTGCCATCGTGCAGAGGGCCATCGGCGACCGCCTCACCTGCGTGTACGTCGACCACGGACTGATGCGCAAGGGCGAGTCGGAGCAGGTCGAGCGTGACTTCGTCGCCGCCACCGGTGCCAAGCTCGTCGTCGTCGATGCCGAGAAGCAGTTCCTCGACGCCCTCGCCGGTGTCAGCGAGCCGGAGGCGAAGCGGAAGATCATCGGCCGCGAGTTCATCCGGGCCTTCGAGGGTGCCGAGGCCGACATCATGTCCTCGGCGCCGGAGGGCTCCACCGTCGGGTTCCTCGTCCAAGGGACCCTCTACCCCGACGTCGTCGAGTCCGGTCACGGCGCCGGCACGTCGACCATCAAGAGCCACCACAACGTGGGTGGCCTCCCGGAGGACCTCGAGTTCGAGCTCGTCGAGCCGCTGCGCACGCTCTTCAAGGATGAGGTGCGCGCCGTGGGTGCCCAGCTCGGCCTGCCCAACGTGATCGTCCAGCGCCAGCCGTTCCCCGGCCCGGGCCTCGGCATCCGGATCATCGGCGAGGTCACCCGCGAGCGCCTCGACATCCTCCGCGACGCCGATGCCATCGCGCGTGAGGAGATGACCAAGGCCGGGCTCGACAACGACATCTGGCAGATGCCGGTCGTCCTGCTGGCCGACGTGCGCTCCGTCGGCGTCCAGGGCGATGGCCGCACCTACGGTCACCCCGTCGTCCTGCGCCCGGTCACCTCGGAGGACGCCATGACCGCCGACTGGGCGCGTCTCCCGTACGACGTCCTCGAGCGCATCTCCACCCGCATCACCAACGAGGTCCGGGAGATCAACCGCGTCACCGTCGACATCACCTCGAAGCCCCCGGGCACGATTGAGTGGGAGTGAGCGAGGCGCCAGGAGCAGTTCTCGCACCAGCGGGCCACGCGTCGCTGATGACTTCGCGGCGCAGGGGTACCCCGCTCGTATGAGTGATGCCAGTCCGTGGGTCCCGTCGGACCCGACGCCGCACAGCCTGCACGAAGCGGCGCAGGAGTGTCGCGGCTGCGAGCTCTATGCCCCGGCCACGCAGGTGGTGATGGGCGAGGGCCGCGCTCCGGCGCGTCTGATGCTCATCGGGGAGCAGCCGGGCGACAGCGAGGACCGGGAGGGCGAGCCGTTCGTCGGCCCCGCCGGGGAGCTGCTCGACCGTGCGCTCGCCGAGGCCGGCATCGAGCGGGCGGACGCCTACGTCACCAATGTCGTGAAGCATTTCCGCTTCCGTGAGCAGGGCAAGCGCAGGATCCACATGTCACCGGCGAGCAAGCACGTGCGCGCCTGCCTGCCGTGGCTCGAGGCCGAGCTCCAGATGGTGCAGCCCGAGGGAGTCGTCCTGCTCGGCGGCACGGCGGGAAAGGCCCTCTACGGCGCCGACTTCCGCGTCGGTGAGTCCCGCGGCGAGCTCAAGGAGTGGCCGCTGCCGGCCGCCTCCGGAGGGACGAGTCCGTGGGTTCTCACCACGATCCACCCCTCGGCCGTGCTCCGTGCGCGCGACGACCGGGAGGCGGCGTACGACGGCCTGGTGACCGACCTGAAGGCGGTCGCCGCACAGCTCGCGGGCTGAACGGTAGGCCTGCTCAGCGGCGGCGGAAGAGGCCGGCGAGGCCCTTGAGCGTGCCGATCAGGACGTTGCCGTTGGCGAAGTGGTCGTCCCAGAGCACGATCTTCCCGGACTCATCGAGCGCGAAGGTGCCACATACCCAGAAGGATGCGGTGAACCTCCTGTAGCCGAGGTGATCGGTCCGGTCGGTCAGCACGACGTTGCCGTTGCTGGCGATGTGGTGCATGTCGGCTGAGAAGGCGATGCCGCGCTTCTCCATCGCGAGCAGGGCATCGACCACGCGACGTCCGCGGAGCGTCGGCAGGCCGGTGTTGCGCCACTCGATGTCGTCGGAGACCATCAGGACGGCCTCGGCGGCCTGGCCGGTGGCAAGCAGGTCCAGGAACTGGGTCACGGTGACGGCGGCATCGCTCATGCACCGAGCCTAGGCGGGAGATCCCTGCGCCACCCATGATGGAGCCATGAGCGAAGCCCAGGAGCACCAGTCCGTCGCAGGTCACTTCAGCGAGATCGTCGACCAGGTCACCGACTGGGACGCACCCACACCCGTGGCCGGCTGGAAGGCCCGGGACGTGGTCGGGCATCTGGTGACGTGGCTCCCGGGCTTCCTGCAGCACGGTGCCGGCATCGAGCTGCCGGCGGTCGACCTCGCGGACCCCGCCCAGGCGTGGAGGCAGCACACCGCCGCCGTACAGGCCCTGCTCGAGGACCCGCGAGGGCGTCTCTATCGGAGCGACTTCCTCGGCGAGAAGCCGGTGGAGGCGGCGATCGACCAGTTCTACACGAACGACGTCTTCATGCACACGTGGGACCTCGCGCGCTCCCAGGAGCTCGACCCGCAGCTGGACGAGGCCCGGAGCGAGGCGCTGCTCGCCGGCCTCGCGACGGTCGATCCCGAGATGTTGCGGGGGAGCGGCCAGTACGGCCGGATCGTGCCCGTCTCCGACGAGGCACCCGCCCAGGAGCGCCTCGCCGGCTTCATCGGCCGGGACCCGGCCTGGAGGCCGTGAGCGCGCAGCCAGTGCGGGCGGGCGGGACGCGGAGGTATCGTCAGGCGCCGGTCGCACGCCGGTTGGGGAGAGCAAGAGCTGGGGAGAGCAAGAGGGAGGGCCGCGGTGGAGGCCGAGGCGGGCGGGCTCACGCGCGACGAGCTCGAGGGCGCGCTCGATGAGGGACGTCTCGTCGTGGCCTATCAGCCCTGCTACGACCTACGCACCGGCCAGCTCGTCGCGCTCGAGGCACTGGTCCGGATCCGCGACCGTGACGGTCGGGGCCTCATCCTCCCCGACCGGTTCCTCGCCGATGCCGAGGCCAACGGGCTCGTGTGCAGGATCGACGACCTGGTCATGCGCCAGGCGCTCACCGACCTCGCGCGATGGCGCTCCACCCCCGCCGGCGCCCATCTCTGCGTCGCGGTCAACATCGCCGTGGCCGATCTCGTCGACCCTCTGCTCCCGGACCGGGTGGCGACGCTCGCCTCCGAGGCGGGCGTGCCGACCGACGCGCTGATCCTCGAGCTCACCGAGACGATGCTCTCCTCGGTCGGTCGCGGCCACGAGCAGATGCTCGCCCAGCTGTCCGCGATGGGATGCAACGTCACGCTCGACGACTTCGGCACCGGCAACTCGAGCTTCGCCTACCTCCAGCGGTTCGACGTCCAGGGCATCAAGATCGATCGAAGCTTCGTACAGCTGCTCGGCACCGGCGGGCCGAACCAGCGCGTGGTCGAGTCGCTCGTGCGGTTCTGTCTCTCCCTGGGCGTCCACGTCGTGGCCGAGGGCATCGAGAACGTCCGGCAGGTCGAGGCACTCCGCCGTCTCGGCTGTCCCTTCGGGCAGGGCTACCTGATGAGCCACGCCGTCGAGGCGGACCAGATCGACACGCTCCTCCGTACCGACGGCCAGGGGACGGTGTCGGTGCTCGCCGACCACCCGACCCGCCCAGCCCCGGTGATGCCCGACGTCTCCGCGGAATCCGGAGGGCTGGCCGGCTCCGCCCCGCTCGCACGGGTGCTCGTCGCTCTCGGGACGCTCGCGGTCCTGACGGTCGTCGGCCTGGTCGTCGGTCGCCTCGTCGCCGTCCCGGTCGGGGTGGCGGTCGTCGCGTTCTTGCTCCTCCTGCTCTGGCTCCGCACCGACGTACGTCGACGACGGCTCGAGTCCGACCTCCGCGAGGCCCGCGCGTGGGCCACCACGCTCATGACCGAGGCGCCCGCTCCGCTCGCCCTGTGTGACGCACAGGGGCGGATCGAGCTCGCCAACCCGGCCTTCGCCGAGCTGATCGGCCTGGAGCTTGCCGTCCTCCGTGGCCAGCAACTGAGCAGCTGGGTGGCGCCCAACGACCTGCTGCCCTCGGCCGACGGTGTCACCCGCGCGACCGTCGTCCGGTCCGGTGGCGGGGTCCGCTCCGTGGAGACGCGGACGCGACCGCTCCGCGACCAGCGCGGGCGCGACCTCGTCCTCCATGCCATCGCCGACGTCACGCCGCACGAGGCCGAGCAGGAGCGCCTGCGCGCCGAGGGAAGGTTGGACCCGCTCACGGGCGTGGGTAACCGGATGGTCGTCTACGAGGCTCTCGCTACGGCGGTCACCGGCGGTGATGAGTCGGCGCTGCTGATGGTGGACCTCGACGGATTCAAGGCGGTCAACGACACCCTCGGGCATGCCGTCGGTGACGACCTGCTCCGGACCGTGGCGGCCGCCATGACCGAGGCTCTCCCCGCCCGCGACGTCGTCGCTCGGGTCGGAGGCGACGAGTTCGTCGCTCTCCTCCGACTCGACGACGGGACCACGGCCGGCGCCGTCGCCGAGCAGCTGCACCACCGCCTGCAGGAGGCCATCGATCACCATCCCGCCTCACATGCGGTGGCGGTCGGCGTGAGCGTCGGACTCGCGATCGTGGGGCGCGACGGCGTCGAAGCCGAGGAGCTCCTGCGTCTCGCCGACCTGCGGATGTACGAGGCCAAGCGGAGCCGAACAAACGAGTTGCCGCTCGATCGCTGACCCCGACAGGGTGACACCTGTGACCCTGCGCGATCGCCTGCTCGCTGTTCTGCTGCCGACGATCTGGGGGTTCAACTTCGTCGTCCTGGAGTGGGGGCTGGGGTCGGAGAGCGACCCACAGTCCGAGCGGATCCCGCCGCTGCTCTTCGTGGCGATCCGCTTCCTCTTCGTCGTCTTCCCGGCGATCCTCTTCGTGCGCAAGCCCGATGTGCCTCTGTCGAAGCTGCTGCTGATCGGCTCGTTCACGCTGGGCGGGCAGTACGGCCTGCTTTACACGTCGATGGCGCTCGGCATGCCGGCGGGCCTCGCCTCGCTGGTCCTCCAGGTGCAGGTGCCGCTGACGATCGTCCTCGCGGCCACCGTCCTGCGCGAGACGCCCACCACGGCTCAGATCGTCGGCGTCACCATCGGCGCGATCGGCATGGTCGTCGTCGGCGCCGGCAGGGGCGGCCACATCACGGCCGTCGCGCTGGTGCTCTGCCTCGCGGCGGGCCTCTCTTGGGCGATCGGCAACGCACTGACCCGGGCGCTCCGGGTCAGCGGCGGCTTCAACCTCACGATCTGGTCCTCGCTCGTGGTGCCCCTGCCGATGATCCTGCTGGCGGTGGTGGTCGAGGGGCCGCACGGGGTGGCCGACGGCCTTGAGGCCTTCGGCTGGAAGGCCGGCGTCTCGACGGCGTACACCGTCCTCGTCTCCACCATGCTGGGCTTCGCGATCTTCAACGGACTCCTGGCCCGCTACCCCTCCAGCAGCGTGGTGCCGTGGATCCTCATCGTGCCGGTCGTCGGCATCCTCACCGCGTGGCTCTGCCTGGGGGAGACGCCGAACGCCGCCGAGCTGGTCGGCGGCGCCGGGGTGATCCTCGGCGTCTGCATCGCGCAGGGGCTCCTACGACGACGGGGCCAGCGGGTGTGAACCCAGCTGGCCCCGACAGGTCTCCGGTCGGTCAGGTGAAGATGCTCACGCCACCCGGACCGACGAGCAGTCCGACAACGATCAACACGATGCCCCAGAGCAACTGGCCGCGCACCAACGCGACGATCCCAGAGACAACCAGAACCACAGCAATAATCCACAGCAGAAGCGCCATGTTTACCTCCCGAATAGACGTGACCTTGAGATACCCGGGCTAATCCGGCTCATTCCTCGCGCGATCGGAAAATCTTCCGAACGGGGCCTCTGTGCTGACCATGTCGTCAGGGGCATGATCCGTTACCTTTGGCCCCGGCGTTTCGGGCGCCGTGTATGTCCACTGCCACTTCCGGGGAGCCGTCATCACCGCTGGAGATCCGCTGGAGGCGTCAGCCGCGGCATCGACCGTGACGCCGTTGGACGGGTTGATCCTGAGCCTGCGCGAGCGCCGCGCGGAGGCCGGGACGCCGTCGTACGCCGACATCGCCGCCCGCGTGATGGCGGACCGCCAGGCACGCGGGATCCCGGAGTACGAGGCGCGGATCGCCCGCACGACGGTCTACGACCTCTTCCGCGTCGGTCGGAAACGGATCGACGCCGACCTCGTCGCCGAGGTCGTGCGGAGCCTGGGAGCTGACGAGGCGGAGGTCGCCGCATGGCGGGCCCGGTGCGCGGAGGCGGCACGCCCCGCGAACGACCAGGCTGTCCCTGTCGTCGACGAGCGACTCGAGCTCCCGCCCCTCAGCGCCGGTCGCCAGACCCTGCAGCGCCTGCGGGCACCGCTGGCGGTCGCTCTCATGATCGGGTGCCTCGCCCTGAACCTCGCCGGCGACGCCTTCAACAAGGTGGTCCCCTTCGACCTCTACCTCGACATGATCGGCACCGCGATCGCGGCGATCGTCCTCGGCCCGTGGCACGGCGCGCTCGTCGGCGTCCTCACCAACGTGGGGGAGGCGCACTCCTCGCACAACTGGAACGCACTGTGGTTCGGACTCTGCAACGGCGGCGGTGCCCTGATCTGGGGTTACGGCGTACGGCGCGGCCTGGGCCGCTCGATCCCACGGTTCGTCGGACTCAACGCCTTGGTCGCCCTCTTCGTCACGTGCCTGGCCACCGTCATCATCGTCAGCTTCTACGACGGCCACACCGGTCATGGCAGCGACGGGCTGGTCGACACCATGCTGCAGCGCGGCCAGTCGATGGTGGTGAGCGTCTTCTCCACCAACCTGCTCAACTCGCTGTGCGACAAGATGCTGGCGGGCTTCATCGCGCTCTTCGTGGTCGACGCGATCATGGTGCGTCAGAGCGGTGAGAGCACGCCGCTCAAGCTCGGCTGAGGGACGTCAGTCGGCGGCGGCGCTGACCTCGCTGCGATAGCGGGCCGGCTGGCCGTCGATCCCGAGTGCCTTCCACAGCAGACGCGCCGGGCCCTTCCGGATGCCGAGGTTGTCCGCGAGCATCCGCACGTCGGAGAAGAGGTCGCGCAGCAGCTTCTCCGAGTCGTCGGAGCTCCACCAGATCTCCTTGGCGACCTCGCTGGGGATGCCCATGTCCGCTCGCGCCTTGGCGCTCGGGATCATGATGACGTCGCACAGTGCCCGCATCGTGACCGGGAACATCACGGTGAGGAGCTGGCGCTTGATCAGGCCCAGGTCGGGCCAGTGGTGCTCGAGGTACTGATGGGCGAAGCCGATGTGGCGGGCCTCCTCGGCGATGTGGATCTGCATGATCCGGTCGATCAGCGGGTGCGAACCGCCGGCGCGCATGATCGACTTCTGCAGGTGGTCGATCGGCTCCTCGCCGGCGAGGATGCCGACGAAGAAGAGCTCGGGGAACCATGATCCGGCCGACGTGATGAGCGGGGCCAGCTTGGTGAACCACGCCGGGGCGCCCGCGATGTCCGTGCCGAACCGGTTGACGGCCTCCTGGAACATCTGGACGTGGTGGGTCTCCTCGGTGACCTCGTGCATGGCGTAGCGGAACTCGGGGTTGCGGTCCTCCATGCCGATGAGGTGGTGCATGACGCCGGCGATGAGGACCTGCTCGAACTGGCGACCGACCTTGGCGATCTGGGCGAAGCGGTACATCCCGATCTCGATCTGGCGCTCACGCGGCAGCGTCTTGTACCAGGGGTGGCGTCCGATCTCGTCGGCGTCGTTGAGGATGAACCGGGGGTCGTCGTACTCGATCGACATCTCCGGCTCGTCCCAGGCGATGTCGCGGAACGCCTCGAAGTGCATGTCGACCGAGGCCTGCGACAGGGTGCGCAGCGTCTCGTAGTACTCCTGCCGGCCCTGCGGGCGGGTGTGCAACGTGGTCATGATCGCTTCTCCCCGTTGAGTGTCAGCTCGGCGCCGGAAGCGAGCGAGCGATGATCTCCTTCATGATCTCGGAGGTACCTCCGTAGATCTGGGAAACGCGAAGATCCGCCCATGCCCGCGCGACCGGGTACTCGTTCATGTAGCCGTAGCCGCCGTGGAGCTGGAGGCACTTGTCGACGACCTGCTGGGCGTGCTCGGAAGCCCAGAGCTTGGCCATCGCGGCGGTCGGGATGTCGAGCTTGCCCTCGAGGTGGAGTTCGATGCACTCGTCGAGGAAGGAGCGGGTCACGCGGATGTCGGTGAAGACCTCGGCCATGACGAACTTCGTGTTCTGGAAGCCGAAGATCGGGCGGCCGAAGGCCTGCCGGTCCGTGACGTAGGTGTGGGTCAGGTCGACGACGGCCTCGGCCGCGGCGAGGCAGGAGACCGCGACGATGAGTCTCTCCTGGGGGAGCTGCAGCATCAGCTGCACGAAGCCCTGGCCCTCCTCGGCCCCGAGCAGGTTGGACTGCGGGACGCGGACGTCCTCGAAGGAGAGCTCGGAGGTGTCCTGCCCCTTCATGCCGATCTTGTCGAGCACGCGTCCCCTGGAGAAGCCGGGGGTGTCGGTCGGGACGATGACCAACGAGATGCCAGCGGCCTTCTCCTCGGGGTTCGTCTTCACGACGACGAGTACGACGTCGGCCTGGGCACCGTTCGTGATGAAGGTCTTCGATCCGTTGATGACGTAGTCGTCACCGTCCTTGAGCGCCTTGGTGCGCACGCTCTGAAGGTCCGAGCCGGTGCCCGGCTCGGTCATCGCGATCGCGCCGACCACCTCACCGGAGGCCATCTTCGGAAGCCACTCCCGCTTCTGCTCCTCGGTGCCGTAGGCGAGGAGGTAGTGGGCGACGATGCCGCTGTGCAGGCTGGCTCCCCAGGAGGAGTCGCCGGCGTAGGCCTGCTCCTCGATGAGGATGGTCTCGTGCGCCCAGGTGCCCCCGCCGCCGCCGTACTCCTCGGGGATCGAGGCGCACAGGAGGCCCATCTCGCCGGCCCTGTTCCAGAGCTCACGGTCGACGTGCTTCTGCTCGATGTACTTCTCGATGTTCGGCTTGACCTCCTTCTCCATGAAGGTGCGCGCGAGGTCGCGGAAGTCGTCGAGGTCGCTGTCCATCCAGGGCGAGCGGCGAGGAGGCATGGGTGCCCCTTTCGGGTCGGAGGGTCGAGAGTGGACGATACAGGCTGTATCGGAGTGTACGGTGCCCGCGTGGTGGATGTGTCCCGATGGCTGGATCGCGTGGCGAGCCTCTCGCCGGTCAGGCGTACGGGGGACGACGGGCGCCGACGGGAGCAGGTCATTGCCGCGGCCCTGGTCGCGATCGAGGAGGACGGCCCCGACGTCGGTATGGCCTCGATCGCCGAGCGCGCCGGCGTCCAACGGCCGAACATGTACCGCCTCTTCAGGGGCAAGGAGGAGCTCGACGTCGCGGTGGCGATCGTGGCCTCGGGCGACCTGGTTGGCCAGGTCCGTGCGGCGTTCGCCGAGCCCGGTACGCCGCCCGAGATCGTGCACCGCCTCGTCGACGTCTCCGTCGCCTGGGCCGCGGAGCATCCCAACCTCTACCGCTTCCTCGCCTCGCGTCCGCAGACCCGCGCGCTGCATCGCACCCGGCTGGGGCGCGAGCGCTTCCTCAGTGACCTGGCGCAGCAGGTCAACGCCCACCTGGCCGTGAACGCGGAGCCGCCCGACGGGGCCATGGCCTCGCTGGTGGGTCTCGTCGACGCCGGCATCATCTGGTGGCTCGACCATGCCGACGAGAGCACCGAGGCGCTCGTCGACCGGCTCAGCAGGTACGTCGTCGCCATCCTGACCGACGTCCTCGCGCAGGCCGGCGTCGCGGTGGACGACGACCAGCTGCTCGCGCCCATCGAGGACGGCGAACACTAGCCGAGGGGTAGTGCGTCCGAGAGCGCTGAGTTGACGTCGACGATCGAGGAGGCCAGGCCTTCGACGGGATCGGTGAGGAGCGGTTCGAAGGCCATCTCCGCTGCGCCGAGAAGCACGGAATCGGAGCCCAGGCCCGGAAGCGCCAACCGGACCGACGTGCGGGGCGCCGCCAGGGAGGCGGCACTCAGGCCGCGATCGACCTCGTCCCTCACGAGCTGGTAGAGGGCCGTGTAGTAGCCACCGAGGATCACCCGCTGGGGGTTGAAGGCGTTGACGATCCCGGCGAGGCCGCGGCCGAGGTCGCCGCCGATGGCGCAGAGCTCCTCCGTCGGGCGCTCCAGGGCGTCGAGGGCGCCCACGATGCCGGTCATGTCGGTGGTCGCGAGGCCGAGCGCCTTGGCGAGCGCCGGGCCGCCGACGACGGTCTCCCAGCACCCGACGTTGCCGCAGTGACAGGGGGCGCCGGCCGGGTCGAACCGGAGGTGCCCGACCTCGCCCGCGTACCCCGCGACGCCGCGGAGGGGGTGGCCACCGGCGATGATGCCCGCGCCGACACCGACGTTGCCGGTGACATAGATGAGGTCGTCGACGTCCACTCCGGCACCGCGCTGGTGCTCGGCCAGGGCGCCGAGGTCGGCGTCGTTGGCGACCGTGATCGGGATGTCGAGGCCGAGGGCGGCCAGGACGACGGAGGTGAAGGCCACGTCGTGCCAGTTGAGGTTCGGTGCAAGGCGGACGAGACCGTCGCCACTGCGCACCAGACCCGGTACGCCGACGCCGATGCCGACGAGAGGAGCGCCCCGCGGTGCCTCGCGGAGGACCGTGCGGATCTGCGCCGCCACCGCTGCGCCGACCTTCCATGCCTCGGGATCGGCGGGCAGCTCGGCCTCGGTGCGCTCGAGGACGCGGCCGCCGAGGCCGACCCGTGCGACGGCCACATGGGCGACGCCGAGATCGACGGCGACGACGTAGGGGCCCTCGACGGCGAGGCGGACCTCGGCCGAGGGCCTGCCTGCGCCCTGTCGACTCACGGCGGCGGGGCCCGTGTGCTCGACGATGCCCGCGGCCCCGAGCTCGGCCGCGAGGCCGGCGATGGTGGAGCGGTTGAGCCCCATGCGGCTGGTCAGGTCAGCGCGTGAGATCTGACCGGCCGCATGGACATGCCGGAGCAGTGTCCCGAGATTGTGGCGGCGGACGGCTTCCTGGTTGGTTCCCCGTCCTGTCCGCCGTGGTGCCGCCATGGTGCGCCTTAGACGCCCGAGGCCGAGCGGCGGCGACGTGAGATCGCGTCGACGCTCGCGGCCAGGAGCAGGACGCCACCGGTCACCAGGTAGTTGATGTAGCTCGCCTGGTTGAGCAGGCCGAGGCCGTTGGCGATCGTGGCGATCACGACACCACCGATGACGGCGTCGATCGCCCGACCGCGCCCGCCGAAGAGGCTGGTGCCGCCGATGACGGCCGCCCCGACGGCGTAGAGGAGCGTGTTGCCGCCACCGGAGCTGGTGGAGACCTTCCCGGCGTACGACGCGGCGAGCATCCCGCTGACGGCCGCCATCGACGAGCTGATCATGAAGGCCATGATCTTGATCCGACGCACGTTGATGCCCGCGCGGCGAGCCGCCTCGGCGTTGCCTCCGACGGCGTACAGGTGGCGGCCGAACGGGGTGCGCATCAGCACGAAGGTCCAGAAGCCGAGCAGGGCGACCACCACGGGCAACACCCACGGGATGCCATGGATCGGGAAGACCGGGTTCAGGCTGCGGTTCGTGTTGAGCAGGGCCGTGACGCCGAGGACGACCGCGGCGAAAGCGACGATTCGGACGATCAGGACAGAGAACGGCGCGTGCGCGAGCTGCTTGGCGACCTGCGTGCGGTGCCGGAGCACCGAGAGGACGGCGAAGCCGACGACGATCACGACGGCAGCGATCCAACCTGCGGTGACCGGGACGTTCTTGATCGTGAGCCCACGGATGACGTCGTCGTCGATACGGATTGAACCGCCGGCGCCGATCATCTTGAGGATCACGCCCTGGAGGGCGAGGAAGAAGGCCAGCGTCACGACGAAGGAGGGGATGCCCAGCTCGGAGACGAGCAGGCCGATCAGGAGGCCGATGACCGCGCCGACCGCGAGGCCGACGAGGACACCGATCCACCAGGACTGGCCGTGGTTGACCATCATCAGGCCGGTCGCTGCTGCTGCAGTGCCGCCGGTCACACCGGCCGAGAGGTCGATCTCGCCGAGAAGCAGGACGAAGACGAGGCCCATCGCCAGCACGCAGATCGAGCCCGACTGGGTGATGAGGTTGGCCAGGTTGAGCGTCGACAGGAACGTGTCGTTGGCCAGGGCGAAGACGATGAAGAGGATGACGAGGCCGAAGATGGCGGGCAGCGAGCCCATGTCCCCGCCACGTACGCGGCCGAGGTAGTCGCGGACGGCGTCGCGGAGACTGCCGGCCTGGTGCGAGTCGATCGCGAAGTCGCTGGGGGCCCCGCTCTTGGGGGCGCTGGAGGGTGCAGTGGTCATGGGGAGGAGTCCTTGTCCGAGGTCAGATGGTCGCGGTCTCGGCGATGCCAAGGTGTCCGGAGCGGCCGGCCGTGATCAGCTCGACGACCTGGGAGTGAGTGACGTCCTTGGTGGCGACGTCAGCCGCGACCTGGCCGAGGTACAGCGGCACGATCCGGTCGGCCACCTCGAAGACGTCGGTCATGTTGTGCGAGATCAGCACGACGCCGAGGCCACGGTCGGCCAGTCGGCGGACGAGGTCGAGGACCTGGCGGGTCTGGGCCACACCGAGGGCGGCGGTGGGCTCGTCGAGGAGCACGATCTTGGAGTTCCAGAGGACCGCCTTCGCGATGGCGACGGTCTGGCGCTGACCGCCGGAGAGGCTGGCCACGCTCTGGCGGACCGACTTCACGGTGCGGACCGAGAGGGACGCGAGGGTCTCGCGGGCGCGGGACTCCATGTCGACCTCGTCGAGGGCGAGGCCGAGGGGCCCGGTGCGCTCCTCCCGGCCGAGGAACATGTTCTGGACGATGTCGAGGTTGTCGCAGAGCGCGAGGTCCTGGTAGACGACCTCGACGCCGAGGCCCGCGACGTCACGAGGGCTGTGCACGTTGACCTGCTTGCCGTCGAAGAGGTAGTCGCCGGTGTCACGACCGTAGATGCCGGCGATGACCTTGACCAGCGTCGACTTTCCGGCGCCGTTGTCGCCGACCAGGGCGGTCACCTGGCCGGGATAGACGGCGAAGTCCACATCGTGCAGGACGTGGACGTTGCCGAAGCTCTTGTTGACGCCGCGGAGCTCGAGTAGCGGCTGCGTCATGGTGATCCCTCTTTCGCTGGAGGTCAGGAATTTGTTGTTCGAGACAACGCTGAAGGCCGGATGAGACCCGCGCGCCAGGGGGTCCGGGCCGTGTGGGGTGCCCACACGGCCCGGACCTGATGAGCTCGTGCTCAGCTGATGCCGGCTGCCTTGCAGGCGTCGGCGAAGGCGCCGGTGCACACGTCGGAGGCCTTCTGGCCGCCGTCGGTGATGACGTCCTTGACGGTGTCCTTCGTGACGGCCTGCGGGCTCAGCAGGATGGACGGGACGTCGCGGTTGCCGGTGGCGTCCTTGGTCGTGCCCGTGGTCTCGGCCTTGTCGCCCTTGACCAGCGCGATGGCCGCGTCGGCGAGGGCGCCGGCCTCGAGCTTGGCGGACTTGTAGATGGTCATGCACTGCTTGCCCACGAGAACGTTCTGCAGGCCCTCGACCGTGGCGTCCTGGCCGGTGACCGGGACCTTGCCCGCGACACCGTTCTTCTCGAGGATCGAGATCGCGGCGCCGCCGAGACCGTCGTTGGCGGCGAGGACGCCGTCAACCTTGCCGTGCGCAGCGGTGTAGAGCTGCTCGAAGATCGTGACGGCCTGGTCGTTGTCCCAGTCCGGGACTGCCTGCTCGCCGACGACCTTGTAGTTGCTCATCTTGTCCAGGACGCTGTGGGCGCCTGCGGAGAAGAGCGTCGCGTTGTTGTCGGTGGGCGAGCCGTTGAGGTAGACGATGTTCGCCGGCTTGTCGCCGAGGCAGGTGGCCAGACCCTGGCCCTGGAGCTCGCCGACCTTGGTGTTGTCGAACGAGACGTAGTAGTCGGCCGAGCCGCCGAGGGTGAGGCGGTCGTAGTCGATGGTCTTGACGCCCTGCGAGGCCGCCTTCTCCTCGATCGCGGCACCGGAGTCGGAATCGAGGTTGACGATCGCGAGCACGGTGACGCCGGAGGCGATCATGCTGTCGGCGATCTTCGTCATGTTGTCCGCGTCGCCCTCGGCGTTCTGGATGTCGTAGTCGACGCCGGCGGTCTTGAAGGCCGACTCGAGGGCCGGCCGGTCGGCCGTCTCCCAGCGGACCGAGGACTTCGTGTCGGGGAGGATGACGCCGATCTTGCCCTTGGAGTCCTTGCTGTCCGACGCGTTGCTGTCGTCGCTACTCCCACACGCGGTGAGCGCCAGCGAGGCACCCAGGATTCCGGCGAGGACCAAACTGTGCTTTCGCTTCAAGCGAACCGCCTCCTTGCGGTGCCGTGGCCCATGCGAACTGTCATTCGGGGGGACAGCTGCGGGGCCGTGTTTGTTGTTCGGCACAACATATAAAGTGAACTGGGTCACGTCCAGTGAATGGCGCCGGGAATCTCAGCGTTGTTACAGAAATGTGTCATCGCCCTCGGGCCGCCGACTCAGACGGGCGGGTCGAGGCTGAGCTCGGTGCGCTCCGCGGCCAGCAGTACGGCGCCGACGAGGCTGGCCCGATCGGCCAGTGCTCCGATCACGACCGGGGTCTGCGCAACCACGTCGAGGGCATGTCGGCGTACGCCCATCGCGACGGACTCGAGGAGCAGGTCGCCGGCGCGGGCGATGTCGCCGCCGATCACGAGCACCTCCGGGTTGATCAGGTTCACGACGCCGGCCAGGCCCCAACCGAGGTGGAGGCCAGCGTCCTCGATGGCGCCGCGCGGCACCACCTCACCCGCGCGTGCCGCGGCGATGAGCTCGTCGAAGGTGGTAGCGCTGACGCGCCCCTCCGTCCGGGCCATGATCGAGTTGATCGAGGTGTAGGCCTCCAGGCAGCCACGGCCGCCGCAGCGGCACAGCGGCCCCGTCTCGTTGAGCGTGATGTGCCCGAGCTCGCCGGCCGTCCCGATGGCACCGTGGAAGAGCTGGTCGTCGTGCACGATCCCGGCACCGACGCCGGAGGAGATCTTGATGAAGAACGAGCTGCGGCGCCCTTGGGCCGCGCCCCGCCGGTGCTCGGCGAGGGCGCCCAGGTTCGCGTCGTTCTCGAGCTCCACAGGGATCCCGAAGATCTCCGCGGCGCGATCACGGGCCTCGGTTCCGTGCCAGCCGGGCAGGATGTGCGGACCGCGCACCACGCCGCCCGCGATCGGGGCGGGCAGGCCCATGGCCACCCGCATGACCGGGGCGTGATCGGGCGCGAGCTCCGCGATGAGCGAGGCGGCGAGCGCCAGGGAGCCGTCGTACGCGTGGGCAGGACGGAGGAGGTGGCGCTCCTCGGCGACGATCTCACCGGTCAGGGTGCCGATCGCGACGCCGAGGTGGGAGTGGCCGAAGTCGACGCCGGCGACCAGGCCCGATTCGTGCGAGAGGCGGACTGACGAGCCTCGCCTGCCACTGCCGGCGTCCGCCTGCACGAGCCGCAGGGCGGTCAGGTCGCGCACGATGTTGGAGATCGTCGCCGGCGCGAGGCCAGTCAGCCGGGCCAGCTCGGCCTGGGTGTAGTCGGCCTTGCCTGCGCGCAGGACGTCGAGCACGCGCCGCTGGTTCGCATTGCGCAGCGACGCGTGCGATCCCGGGGCGTGCGAACGCCGGCGCGAGTGCGACACAAGGGACACTGTGTGGTGCGCCACGTTTGTCGTCAAGCTATGACGACAAACGTGGCCGCGTTGCCGGGACGCCCGCCGTCAGCGATCACTCCCTGAAGTTAAGCGGAGGTCCATTCCTTCAGCTGGCCGATCAGTCCGACCGGGTCGTCGCTGCCGGGGACGACCTGCAGGCTCGTCACCCCTGCGGCGCGGAAGGCCTCGATCCGCTCCTTCACGTAGGACGCCGGCCCGACGAGGCTGATCTCCTCGAGGAATTCGACCGGGACGAGCGCCTCGGCCTCCTTCTTCTTGCCTGCCAGGTAGAGCTCCTGGATCGCATGAGCCTCCTTCTCATAGCCGTAGTGGGTGAAGAGCTGGTTGTAGAAGTTGCGGCCCTTCGCCCCCATCCCACCGATGTAGAGGGCGGCGTACGGGCGGACGAAGTCGAGCATCCCCTTGACGTCCTCACCGATCGCGACGAGCCCACCGGCGCTGATCTCGAGTGTGCCCAGGTCGGGGGAGCGCTTGGCCGCGCCCTTCGCCAGCGTCTCGCCCCAGACGGACCGAGCCTTCTCGGGGGAGAAGAAGATCGGCAACCAGCCGTCGGCGATCTCGGCGGTGAGCGCCACGTTGGCGTCGCCGAGGGCGGCGATCCAGATCGGCAGGTCCGCCCGCTCGGGCCTGGTGAGGAGCTTGAGCGGCTTGCCCAGCCCGACACCCTGGTCGGCCGGGAGCGGAAGGGTGAAGTGCTTGCCCTCGTAGACGAGCGGCTCGCGCCGTAGGCCCATCCGGAGGATCTCGACGACCTCGCGGGTGCGGCCGAGTGGACGGTCGTAGGGCATGCCGTGGAAGCCCTCGATGACCTGCGGACCGCTGGCGCCGAGGCCGAGGACGGCGCGTCCGCCGCTGACGTTGTCCAGGCCGGCTGCCGTCTGGAGGAGTGCGCCCGGCGTACGGGAGAAGACGTTCAGGATCCCGGCGGCGATCTCCAGGCGCTCGGTCCTGGCGGCGATGTAGCCCATCAGGGAGACCGCGTCGAAGCCGTAGGCCTCGGCGACCCAGACCTGGTCGAGGCCGGCGGCCTCGAGCTCGGTGAGCTGGTCCGCGGCTTCACGAGGATTGCCGGCGTATTGCAGGGCCATCGAGATCTTCACGACGCTAAGTTAGCTCCCATGCTCGATCCGGCCCATCGCTCGCGCCTGATCGACGCCGAGGTGCCGGCCGAGCTGATCGACACGCTGGACCTCATCGAGATCCCCTCCTCCGACCTGCCGTCGTGGTGGGAGGGGAGCGGCTCGTCCATCTATCTGCGTCCCGGCGTCCTCCTTCCCGAGGGCCTCATCGAGACCTTGACGCCGTACCCGTTCCAGAACGTCGTGATCGTGATCGCGAGCGACATCCCGAACGTCGTCTCCCTCCTCGTCGGCGGAGACGACGCGCTGATCTTCCTCGGCTCGGACTGCCGGCTCACGGCGACCGACATCTACTGCGGTCCCGGGTCGTCGATCGTGCTGATCGGCGACGTCATCGCGACGCGCTGCGCGATCCTCGACGCCCGCAACGGCGGCTCGATCTTCTGCGACGCCGACCAGCTCTGGGCGGCCGACGTCTACATCGCCACCGACGACATGCACCGCCTCGAGGACGTGGCGACGGGCGCGCGACTCAATCCCTACGGCGGCCGCATCCGTCTCGGCCGACACGTGTGGCTCTGCCGTGACGTCATCGTCTCCGGTGACGTCGAGATCGGCTCCGGTTCGGTCGTGGGCGCGCGGGCGATGGTGCGCAACCAGAAGGTCGGTGACCAGGTGGCTGTGGCCGGCGTCCCGGCGAGGGTGATCCGTGAGGGCGTCACGTGGAGCGAGGACGACCGTCCCTAGGGGGTGTGTGGCAACGCACGCTGTCCTGTCGGACGCCGTTCATGTCGAAGGAGTGAAGTCGACACCTCCTCCGCCGATCGTGGAGGCATGACCTCGCGCGGCCTGGGCCTCGTCATCGGACATCGCGGTGCTCCCTCCCACCTGCCGGAGAACACCCTTCCCTCCTTCCGTCGGGCGTGCCGGCTCGGGGCGGACTCCCTGGAGACCGACCTGCAGATGAGCCGTGACGGCGTGCTCGTGCTGATCCACGACACCGAGCTCTCACGTACGACCGACATCGCCCTGCACGGGGAGTTCGCCTCGCGCCGCAGCTCGCGTGTGATCGACCGCGAGCTTGTCGAGGGCTGGTTCGTGGACGACTTCACGCTCGCTGAGCTGCGGACGCTCAACACGGCCGACACCCGGATCCCGACCTTCGACGAGCTCCTCCTGCTCCTCGCCGAGGAGTCCCAGCGTGCCGGCCGTCGGATCGGGCTCCACGCCGAGGTCAAGCACCCCTCCTACTTCGCCGCCGCCGGCCTGCCGATGGCCCGGCCCGTGCTCGAGACCCTGCGCGACCACGGCTTGGACCGCCGCGGCAAGCGGGTCTGGATCCAGTCGTTCGACGAGCAGTTCCTCCGGGCGCTCTCGCCGATGACGGAACTGCCGCTCGTCCAGCTGCTCGAGACCGACCAGCCGTTCACGTGCGCGTCGGTGGCGTCGTACGCCGACGCGATCGGTCCCGACCGTCAGCTGGTGCTCAGCAGCGACCGGTTCGAGACCGGCCTGGTGGCTGAGGCGCACCGCGCGGGCCTCGTCGTCTTCGTCTGGACGCTGCGCGGTGACGCCCGCCAGGCGCGCCGCTTCCTCGACGCCGGTGTCGACGGGGTCTTCAGTGACGACGCCGCCGTGGCGCTCGCGGCCCGCGACCTCCTCACCCCCGCCTGACGCGCCGCCGCACCAAAAGGTCACCGTGACCTCTTGCGCTGTGGGTGACGGTTCCGAACGGTCACTCACAGCGCGAAGGGTCACGGTGACCTTTTGGTGCCGGTCAGCGGCGGACGCCGTGGCGGCGGGCTGACGAGAACGCGGCGGCGGCGAGGCCGACGGCTCCGGCGACCAGCCACGGGATCGGCAGCAGCCAGCGGATGTCGCTTCCCTGGACGACGTCGGCCTGGACGAGCGCCCAGGCGCCGACGATGCAGAGGAACCCCAGGCCCATCACGAGCTGGCCGATGTTGACCGGATGCCAGCCGGAGCGGGGCTCAGCTGTGGCCGCAACCGTCGGGTCCTGCTTCGTCAGGTCCGGGTGTGCCGGCGTGATGGCGACCGTTTCCTCATCGGGGTTGGGTGTCTCGGTCATGGTCCTCACTCCTCGTCGATCTCGATGGCGCCGAACCGGAGGTCGGCGTCGATGTGCACGGTCGCGCCCTGACCGTTGCCGTCCTGGCCGGTGATGGTCTGGCTGAATCCGGCGCCCTCCTCACCGAGCGCCTGGACGTACCCCGGCCCGCTGATGTGGGCACTCGCCTGCGTGTTGAGGCCGGCGGGCAGCTTCACCCGGATCCGTCCGGCACGGCCGTCGATGTGGATGCTGCGTCCGGCCAGCGAGCTGGCGTCGTCGACCTGGGTCAGGTCGAGCAGGAAGTCGCCGTTGCGGAACGTGTAGTCGTCCTCGACCGCGGAGCCCGTCGACGGGACGTTGTTGAGGTCGCGGAAGCGGCCTCCGTCCACGTCCCACTGGTCGGCAGCGGTGGTGAGGCCGAGGATGACGGCGGTGATGAGGCCGAGCAGGATCAGCCCGCCGGCACGACCCCAGAAGGCACCGAGCACGAGGAACAGGCCGATGATGCCGAGTGCGAGCGCCGGGTAGGCCGGTCCCGCGATGGAGGCGCCGGCACCGTCGATGACGCCGAGCACACCCTCGGCGAGGACGATCAGCGCCAGCGCGAAACCGAAGAAGAGCGGGCCACGCTTGGTCTCCCAGCGCTGCTGGGCGCGTTCGGCCCGTTGCTGGGCGCGCTCGAGCGCGGCGTCGGTCTTGATCTTCGCCTTCTCCAGCGCGACGGCCGCGGCGGTGTCGGACCTGTTGCGGGCCTGGGCCAGGGCGGCCTCGGTCTTCGCTCGGGCCTTCTCGAGCACCTCGACGACGACCGCCTCGTTCTCCTCGGGGGCGCCGCCGCGTCCGTACTGCCATGACTTCGTGGCGAGGGCGACGATGACGAGCACCGGGATGATCCACCAGGGGAAGTGGAAGCCGCCGGCGACGTCGCTGATCAACGCGCTCGCGGCGAGCGCCAGGGCGATCCACAGGGCGATGGCACGGTTGCGCGCGTCGAGCGTGATGACCGCCCTGCCGTCACGCTCGTCGGGCATGAAGAGCCAGCCGGCGGCGTACACGAGGACGCCTGCGCCGCCGAAGAAGACGGTGACGATGAGGACGATCCGCACGATGATCGGATCGATGTCGAGGTGGCGGGCGATGCCGCCTGCGACGCCGGCCAGGTAGCGGTTCTCCGGTCTGGCGGAGGAGGTGCGGACGAGCCGGCTCAGGTCACGCGCCTCGTCGCGTGTGACCCGTGGTCCCTCAGGTGTTTCCGTGTCGGTGGTGCTCATGGCCTCAACAGTGGCGGCTTCCCGGGTCGAGAGCCATCGGGGACGCCCCCGGGTCAACCCCGATACCGCGGTCCCGCGTCCCCTGCCACGATGGACGCATCATGAGCGAGACGAGCACGCCGCGGCAGATCCGACGCGCCACGCGCGACACGTCGGCGTCGATCCTCGGGGGCGTGGCGGCCGGCCTGGCGGAGCACCTGGCAGCGCCGGTGTTGTGGGTGCGGGCCGGCTTCGTGGTGCTGACCGCTCTCGGCGGCCTCGGGGTCGCGCTCTATGCGGCGCTCTGGGCGAGCCTGCCCTCGCGGGATCGGTTCGAGGTCTCGACGCCGGGGGCGGAGAGTGCCTCCCGCGGCGGACGCCGCCCGGGCCCGATCCGCCGTCTCACCGATGCCGGTCCCGCGTTTGCCCTTGCTGCGTTGGGTATCGGCGTCATCTTCGTCGTCGAGGTGACCTTCGGGATCAGCCAGGTCTTCTGGCCGCTCCTCCTCGCGGGCGGCGGTATCGCGCTGATCTGGCGGCAGGCCGATGAGGCCCAGCGCGAGCGCTGGCTCAACAGCGCCGGACGGATCGATCCGCTCCGCGCCCTCTTCGGGCAGGGCTGGCAGTCGTGGCTCCGCGTCGGCGCCGGCCTGCTTCTCCTCCTCCTGGCAGCGGCGTACGTCGCCGCCCTCAACGCCACCCTCGTCGGCCTGCTCATCACCTCAGGGTTGGTGCTGGCCGCGATCGCGATCGTCGTCGGGCCGTTGCTCGCCCGCCTCGCCCGCGACCTCTCGGCCGAACGCGACGAGCGCATCCGCACCCAGGAACGCGCGGACGTGGCCGCGCATCTGCACGACTCCGTCCTCCAGACGCTCGCGCTCATCCAGAAGAACTCCGCCGACCCAGCCGCCGTCTCGCGTCTCGCGCGCGCCCAGGAGCGCGACCTGCGGTCCTGGCTGTACGCCGACGAGTCGGTCGTCCCCGACACCCTGGCCGGTGCGTTGCGCGGTGCCGCGGCAGAGATCGAGGACGCCCACGGCATCGCCGTCGATGTCGTGGCCGTCGGTGACGGGCCGTTCTCCGAGGAGGTCCGCCCCTTGGTGGCGGCCACCCGCGAGGCACTGACGAACGCTGCGAAGCATGCCGGTGTCGCGCAGGTCTCGGTCTACGCCGAGGTCACGCCCGGTCAGGCGGAGGTCTTCGTGCGCGACCGCGGCGTCGGCTTCGACGTCGACGGCGTCGCTGAGGATCGCCACGGCGTGGCCGGCTCGATCATCGACCGGATGCGGCGTCACGGCGGGAGCGCCAGCGTCACCTCGACCCCCGGCGAGGGCACCAACGTCCATCTGGCCATGCCACTGAAGGAGACCACCCATGACTGAGTCTGCTGAGTCCGCTGAGTCCGCTGAGCCCGTTGCGTCCGTCTCGTCCGGGGCCGGGGCCGTCCGCGTCGTCATCGTCGACGACCACGCCATGTTCCGCCGCGGCGTCCACGCCGAGCTCGTCGGCGTCGGCGTGGGTCGGGTCGAGGTGGTCGGTGAGGCGGCCGACGTCGACGAGGCGGTCCGTGTCATCAAGGAGACCGGCCCTGTCGTCGTACTGCTGGACGTGCACCTGCCCGGCGGGGGAGGCGTCGAGGTGATGCGGCGGGCGCCGAGCATCGACGGGCGGCCCCTGTATCTGGCGCTGTCCGTGTCGGATGCCGCCGAGGACGTCATCGGCACGATCCGTGGAGGGGCGCGTGGCTACGTCACCAAGACGATCACCGGGCCGGAGCTGGTCGACGCGATCGAGCGGGTGGCGACCGGCGATGCCGTCTTCTCGCCGCGACTGGCGGGCTTCGTGCTCGACGCCTTCGCGGGCACGATCGCTGTCGCGGACGTCGACGAGGACCTCGACCGGCTCTCCGAGCGCGAGCGCGAGGTGATGCGACTGATCGCCCGTGGCTACGCCTACAAGGAGGTGGCCAAGGAGCTCTTCATCTCCATCAAGACCGTCGAGACCCACATGTCCTCGGTCCTCCGGAAGCTCCAGCTCTCCAGTCGGCACGAGCTGACCCGCTGGGCCACCGACCGCCGGCTGCTGTGACGTCCTAGGGTGAGCCCATGACCTTCCTGCTGCATCTCTTCCTCCTGATCCACCTGCTCGGTTATGGCGCCCTGTTCGGCGGCCTCTTGGTGCAGGTGAAGGAGCCGGTGAAGAAGGTCAACGGCGCGATGCGCGACGGCATCGGCACCGCCGTCGTCGCCGGCCTGGTGCTCACCGGGATCGTCGAGGGGAAGTACCACCCCGGCGGCGAGTTCCACGGCTGGCTCTCGGTGAAGCTGATCGTCGGGCTCGTGATCCTCGGTCTCGTGATGGCCAACCTCCGCAAGCCCTCGATCCCCCAGGGTCTCTACTTCGGGCTGATCGGGCTCACCGTGATCAACCTTGGCGTCGCCACCCTGTGGCACCAGGGCGGCTGACTCCTGCCGAAAGCGCCTCTCAGAGGTCCATCTCGTACTGGATGAACTCGGTGCGGGCGAGCTGGTTATAGAGCGCCTGCGCGGTGTGGTTCTCGTACTCCGTCAGCCAGTACACCTTCGTCGATCCGTGCTCAATCGCCCACGTGCGGACGTGCTCGATCAGCGCCCGGCCCACGCCACCTGACCTCGCGTCAGGGTGGACGAAGAGGTCCTCGAGGTAGGTGTAGTCCGTCGTCGCCCACGTCGACAGGTGTGTCAGCCAGTGCACGATGCCGACGGCCTTCCCGCTCTCGTCGCGCGCGATCGCGCCGTGCAGCCCCGACCCCTCGGTGACGAGGCGCTTGTGCGTCGCCTCGCTGATCTCCGGCGCCAGGTCGGTCTTGTAGTACGTGAGGTAGCCGGCCCACAGCGGCTCCCACTCTGCGCGGTCCTCCGGCTGCAGCGCGCTGATCGTCACCATCGCGCCAGACTAGGGGTCAGCGCCAGCCGAGCGCCGGGGCTACGTGCTCGAGGATGTTGCTGAGCAGCTTGGCGTTGTAGTCGACACCGAGCTGGTTGGGCACGGTGAGCAGCAGGGTGTCCGCGGCAGCGATGGCCTCGTCCTCGGCGAGCTGCTTGACGAGGACGTCGGGCGCGGCGGCGTACGTACGACCGAAGATCGCGCGGAAGTCCTCGAGCTGGCCGACCTGGTCGCGGCTCTCACCCTCGCGGCCGAAGTACATGTCGTCGATCTCGTCGACGATCGGCATGATCGAGCGGCTGACCGAGACGCGCGGGGTGCGCTCGTGGCCAGCTTCGCGCCACGCCTCGTGGAAGATCTCGATCTGCTTGCGCTGCTGGACGTGGAAGGGCTCGCCGGACTCGTCCTCCTTGAGGGTGGAGGACTGCAGGTTCATCCCGAGCCCGGCGGCCCAGCGGGCGGTGGAGTCGTTGCCCGAACCCCACCAGATCCGGTCGCGCAGCCCCTCGCTGAACGGCTCGAGGCGCAGGAGTCCCGGCGGGTTCGCGAACATCGGGCGCGGGCTGGGCTGGGCGAAGCCCTCGCCCTTGAGGATCTCGAGCAGCACCTCGGCGTGACGGCGCCCCATCTCGGCACCGGAGGGATCAGACTCGGCCGGCTCGTAGCCGAAGTACCGGAAGCCGTCGATGACCTGCTCGGGTGACCCACGCGAGATGCCGAGCTGCAGCCGGTGGCCGGCGATGAGGTCCGCGGAGCCGGCGTCCTCGGCCATGTAGAGCGGGTTCTCGTAGCGCATGTCGATCACGCCGGTCCCGATCTCGATGGTCGACGTCTTCGCACCGATCGCGGCGAGCAGAGGGAACGGCGAGGAGAGCTGCCGGGCGTAGTGGTGCACCCGGAAGTAGGCGCCGTCAGCGCCCACGCCCTCGGCCGCCTGGGCCAGGTCGATCGACTGCAGCAGTACGTCGGCCGCCGACCGTGTCGCCGACTGCGGGGACGGCGTCCAGTGTCCGAAGCTCAGGAATCCGATGCTCTTGCGCGTCATACTCACTTGAACCGTCAACTGGCCTCTTCCATTCCGGTCAGAGCTTCTCCACCGGCGCGTACCGCAGCAGGAGTCGCTTCACGCCTTCGGAGCCGAAGTCGATGCTGGCCACCGACTTCTCGGCCACGCCCTCGACGGTCACCACGGTGCCGAGGCCGAAGATCTGGTGCGTGACCCGATCGCCCGGCTCGAGCGAGGGGATCTCACCTGAGGTCTTGGCACGCTTCGCCGTGTCCGCCTTGAGGGCGGCGGAGGAGAAAGCACGACGTCCGGCCGCCGTCGGGGCGTTGAAGCCGGCGAAGGCTCCGCCGCGCTCAGCGCGATCGCCCCACTGGGACTGGCGGTTCCACGAGGTCTGCTCGGGCGCCGTCCGCTTCCAGTCGATCAGGTCGACCGGCAGCTCGTCGATGAACCGCGAGGCCGGGTTGTGCATCGGGGCACCCCACGCCGACCGGACGACGGCCCGGGAGATGTAGAGCCGCTCACGGGCGCGGGTGATGCCGACGTACGCCAGGCGACGCTCCTCCTCGAGCTCCTGGGTGTCCCCGAGGGTGCGGGAGTGGGGAAAGACGCCGTCCTCGAGGCCGGTGAGGAAGACGACCGGGAACTCCAGGCCCTTGGCGGTGTGGAGGGTCATCAGTGTGACGACGCCGTCACCGTCCTCGGGGATCTGGTCGGAGTCGGCGACGAGAGCCACCCGCTCGAGGAAGTCGTCGAGCGTGCCGGCGGGCGGCTCGGTGTCGCCATCCTCCTCGTCGAGGGGATCGGCTGACGGCGCGGCCAACGGGTTGTCCGCGAACTCGCGCGCCACAGCGACGAGCTCGGCCAGGTTGTCGACGCGGGACGCGTCCTGCGGGTCCTCGGACGACTCGAGCTCGGCGAGGTAGCCGGAGCGGTCGAGCACGGACTCGAGGATCACGTCGGCGCGCTCGCCGCCCGCGACCATCGACTGGAGCTCCTCCATCATGTCGACGAAGGCCTTGATCTGCGTGAAGGAGCGGGTCGCGAGGCCGGGCGCCTCCGACGCTCGCGTCAGCGCCGTCCAGAAGGTGATCGACTCCCGCTCGGCGAGCAGGTTGATCGCCGCGATCGCGCGGTCGCCGATGCCACGCTTCGGGGTGTTGATGATGCGTCGCAGTGACACCTGGTCGTCGGGATTCGCGAGCGCGCGCAGGTAGGCGAGCGCGTCGCGGACCTCGCGGCGCTCGTAGAACCGCACGCCACCGACGACCTTGTAGGGCTGGCCGGTGCGGATGAAGATCTCCTCGAACACGCGGCTCTGCGCGTTGGTGCGGTAGAAGACCGCGACCTCGCTCGCCAGGCCGCCGCCGTCGACGAGCCGGTCGATCTCGTCGCTGACGAACCGCGCCTCGTCGTGCTCGTCGTCGGCGACGTACCCGACGATCTTCTCGCCGTCCCCGGCGTCGCTCCACAGCCGCTTGGGCTTGCGACCCTTGTTGTTGTCGATGACGGTGTTGGCCGCCGACAGGATGGTCTGCGTGGAGCGGTAGTTCTGCTCGAGCAGGATCGAGCCGGCGTTGGGGAAGTCCTGCTCGAAGTCGAGGATGTTGCGGATGTTGGCGCCGCGGAAGGCGTAGATCGACTGGTCGGCGTCACCGACGACCATGAGCTCGGCGCCGGGAACCCTTTCGCCGTCTAGGTTCTCGGGGTTGTCGGCACAGAGCTCCGCGACCAGCGCATACTGCGCGTGGTTGGTGTCCTGGTACTCGTCGACCAGCACGTGGCGGAAGCGCCGGCGCCAGGTCTCGCGCACCTCCGGGAACTCCCGCAGCAGGTGGACGGTGACCATGATCAGGTCGTCGAAGTCGAAGGCGTTGGCTTGGGCGAGCCGACGCTGGTAGAGCGAATAGGCCTTGGCGTAGGTCTCCTCGACCCCGTTCTTCGCGTCCTTGGCTGCGTCGTCCGGATCGCGCAGCTCGTTCTTCTGGTCGCTCACCCAGTTCAGGACCTGCTGCGGCTGGTAGCGCTTGGGATCCAGGTCGAGGTCGTGGCAGACCAGCGTCATCAGGCGCTTCTGATCCTGCGCGTCGTAGATCGTGAAGTTCGACTTGTAACCGAGCTTGTCGACCTCCTTGCGCAGGATCCGCACGCAGGCGGAGTGGAAGGTCGAGACCCACATGATCTTCGCGCGACCGCCGACGAGCTCGGCCACGCGCTCCTTCATCTCGGCGGCCGCCTTGTTGGTGAAGGTGATGGCGAGGATCGAGCCGGGGTGGGCGCCGCGCTGGCTGATCAGCCAGGCGATCCGTCGGGTCAGGACGCGGGTCTTGCCCGACCCCGCACCTGCCACGACGAGCAGCGGAGCGCCCTCGTGGACGACGGCAGCCCGCTGGGGCTCGTTGAGCCCGTCGAGAAGCTCCTCGGGCGAGGGTCCTCGTCGAGGCGCGGAAGGGGTGGGAGCAGCGAAGGCCTCAAGCCCGGGAATGATCGACATGACTGGGCAAAACCCTAGACGGGAGTGCCGACAGTTCTGGAACTTACGGCTGCACTCCCTGCGCCACCAGCGCAGTGAACGGGTCGACCGGGTCGCCGCCACCGGGGCGGACCTCGAGGTGCACGTGCGGGCCGGTGACGTGACCGGTGGCGCCGACGTAGCCGATGATCTCGCCGGCGTGGACCACCTGGCCGGGCGTGCTGCCGAAGCGGACCTGGTGGGCGTACCAGAGCTCGGTGCCGTCATCGAGCGTCTCGACGGTCTTGTTGCCGTAGGCGCCGTCCCACTGCGTCGAGGTGATGGTGCCGTTGGCGACAGCGCGGATCGGCGTGCCGGTCGGGGCGGCGAAGTCCAGGCCGGTGTGGCAGGCGGCCCAGAGGCCGCAGTCACCGAAGCGGGCGGTGAGGTGGTAGACGCCGGGCGCGATCGGCGTGACCCACTGGTTGGCCTTGAGCTGGTCGGACTTCGACTGCGCCTTCTTGGCGAGGTCGGCGAGGGCCGCCGCACGCTTCTGCGCGGTCGCGTTGGCGTCGCGGTTGGTGCTCCGCGAGAGGACGGCCTCACGGGCGCTGCCGACCACGGCGACGCCGGAGGTGCCGGACAGGGCGCTGGCAGCACGCAGGGGACCGGCGTCGACCTTGATCAGGTCGGAGTGGCCGGAGGTCACCGCACCGATGCCGGCGACGGCGAGGACCGCCACGCCGACCAGCGACGGCAGTGAGGAGAGGCCGCGCAGCAGGGGCGTGCGGGTCCGGGTCGCGGCCCGGCGCTTGCCGACGCGGATCGCCGGCATCGAGGTCGTGGTGTCCTGCGAGAGATCGGTGCCGGGGACGCCGTAGAACATCTCGTCGGTGATCTTCGGCAGCGAGCCGGTGAAGTCCTCGGTCAGCGCGTAGGGGAGGGCGCCGGTGTCCTCAGGCGACTCAGCGGCGAAGAGCTCCCACTCGACCGAGGTGCGCGGAGTCGGCATCTGGAAGGCGGTCGCGGCCGGGGCGGCGGGGACGAGCTCGGGGGTCGGTGCGGGGATGATCAGCGACTCGGCGGGCGTCTCAGGGACCTCGACGCGGAGCGCGCGCCTGCCGACGTACGCCGACGGCTGCTCGACCACGGAGGTGGCTGCCTGAGCGAGGACATCGCGCCGGGCACGCTTGCCGGTGTACGGGGTCACCGGCTCCTTCTCGGGTCGCTCGGACGCGACGACTTCAGCTCGGTGGGATCCCACAGTTCACTTCTCCGCTGCTCGGGGTTCAGACGGCGAGCCCTGACCATAACGGACGCGCTGGGGGGCCTGTAAATCGGGGCGTGGCTTCGATTGTGGATGAACTCCGGCGGTCGGGTCATCGATCCCGAGTCATATGACCCGATATACCTACGGATCCCGTCGCAGGGGTCCCAAGTGGCGTGCGTCACGTTCTGGACCCGTGTGGTTACTTGCGCGGAACACGGGTCTAGAGTCGCGGAGGGCCGAATCAGGTTCGGTTGGGCCCCCGTCATACACAACAGAAGTGGTGGATCCGTGGATCTGATGGAGTACCAGGCGAAGGAGCTCTTCGCCAAGCATGGTGTGGCTACCACCCTCGGGACCGTCGTCGAGACGGCTGAGGATGCGAAGGCCGCGGCTGAGGCAATCGGCGGCGTGACCGTCATCAAGGCCCAGGTCAAGGCAGGCGGCCGCGGCAAGGCCGGCGGCGTCAAGCTGGCCAAGACCCCGGACGAGGCGTTCGAGTACGCGTCCAACATCCTCGGGATGGAGATCAAGGGGCTCACGGTCAACCGTGTCCTCGTGACGCCGGCCACCCCGCCGGAGGAGGAGTACTACTTCTCCTTCCTGCTGGACCGCTCCAACCGCCAGTACCTCTGCATCGCGTCGGTCGAGGGTGGTGTCGAGATCGAGGAGGTCGCCGAGACCAACCCCGACGCCATCCAGAAGATCGGCATCGACCCCGGCACGGGCGTCGACGAGGCCAAGGCCCGCGAGATCGCGACCGCGGCCGCCTTCCCCGAGCCCGTCTTCGAGCAGGCCGTGGAGATGATCCAGGCGCTCTACAGGACGTTCGTCGAGGAGGACGCCACCCTCGTCGAGGTCAACCCGCTGGCCCGTCTGGCCGGCGACAAGCTCGAGGCCCTCGACGGCAAGGTGTCGCTCGACGACAATGCGTCGGAGGTGCGTCATCCCGAGCACGAGGAGTTCGAGATCCGCGAGGAGGCCGACCCGCTCGAGGCGAAGGCCAAGGACCTCGGTCTCAACTACGTGAAGCTCGACGGCCAGGTCGGCATCATCGGCAACGGCGCGGGCCTCGTCATGAGCACCCTCGACGTCGTCGCGTACGCCGGCGAGAAGCACGGCGGCGTCAAGCCGGCCAACTTCCTCGACATCGGTGGTGGCGCGAACGCGCAGGTCATGGCCAACGGCCTCGACGTCATCCTCAACGACGAGCAGGTCACGAGCGTCTTCGTCAACGTCTTCGGTGGCATCACCGCCTGTGACGAGGTCGCGAACGGCATCAAGGGTGCCCTCGAGATCCTCGGCGACAAGGCGACCAAGCCGCTGGTGGTCCGCCTCGACGGCAACAACGTCGAGCTCGGCCGCCAGATCCTCACCGACCTCAACCACCCCCTGGTCACCCAGGTCGACACCATGGACGGCGGCGCCGACAAGGCTGCCGAGCTGGCCAACGCCTGACGAGGGAGAGAAAGAACAATGAGCATCTACCTCAACAAGGACAGCAAGGTCATCGTCCAGGGCATCACCGGCGGCATGGGTGCCAAGCACACCGCCCTGATGGTCGACTCCGGCGCGCAGATCGTCGGTGGCGTCAACGCCCGCAAGGCCGGCACGACCGTCACCCACAAGGACCACGACGGCAACGACGTCGAGCTCCCCGTCTTCGGCTCAGTCGCCGAGGCGATCGAGAAGACGGGTGCCGACGTCTCCGTCGCGTTCGTCCCGCCGGCGTTCACGAAGGACGCGTGCATCGAGGCGATCGACGCCGAGATCCCGCTCCTCGTCGTGATCACCGAGGGCGTCCCGGTGCAGGACACCGCCGAGGTGTTCTCCTACCTGCAGGGCAAGAAGACCCGCATGATCGGCCCGAACTGCCCCGGCATCATCACGCCGGGCGAGTCGCTCGCCGGCATCACCCCGCACACCATCACGGGCAAGGGCCCGGTCGGTCTCGTCTCGAAGTCGGGCACGCTGACCTACCAGATGATGTACGAGCTGAAGGACTTCGGCTTCTCGACGGCCATCGGCATCGGTGGTGACCCGATCATCGGCACCACGCACATCGACGCCCTCCAGGCCTTCGAGGACGACCCGGAGACCAAGGTCATCGTCATGATCGGCGAGATCGGCGGCGACGCCGAGGAGCGTGCGGCGGCGTACATCAAGGAGAACATCACGAAGCCGGTCGTCGGCTACGTGGCGGGCTTCACCGCTCCTGAGGGCAAGACCATGGGTCACGCCGGTGCGATCGTGTCGGCCGGCGCCGGCACCGCCCAGGGCAAGAAGGAGGCCCTCGAGGCCGTCGGCGTCAAGGTCGGCAAGACGCCGTCCGAGACCGCTGCTCTGGCTCGGGAGATCCTCCAGACGCTCTGAGTTCCTGACTCACCGCGACAGTGCGGTGGATCCGAGTCACCTGGTGACCCGGATCCACCGCACTGTTGATGTGGGGCTCTGCTGACGGCGGGGCGAGGATCCGGATCTCGCGGGGCCGGAACCCGGATGTCGGCGGGTCAGCCGAGGACGGCGAGGCGGTCGGCGGCGCGGTGGGCCAGCTCGACGAAGTCACCGTCGGCGATGGTGTGGGCGCCGTCGGGGACGAAGCCGATCTGCGCGACGTGCGCTCCGGTGCGGATGATCGCCATCAGGAAGATCACCGAGCTCTTGTCGGAGATGTCGACGTGGACGCGCCAGGCGGTGATCTCACCGGTCTTCGTCGCGACCGAGTCCAGTGGGTCGATCGTGGTGCCGAGGTCCTTCTTCGGGCAGCCGCTGATCTTCGTCCGTACGCCGGCGACGAAGGCAGCCGCCGCCTTGGCGGTCGGCAGCGTCCCGATCGTCTCGGTGAGTCCGAACTGCGGGGGCAGGTTCGTGGCGTCGGGGACGACGAAGGAGCGGGTCAGTCCGCCCTTGACGCCACCGCCGTGGAAGCTCGCGTTGTCGCAGCGGGTCGCTGCGGTGTTCGTCGTGGCTGCGACCGCGTCTGTGGCGTCCCAGGTCTGCGTGACGCCGGCGACCGGAGGGAGGTCGACGGTGTTGAGCATCGCCGGTGTCTTGCCGATCGGCAGCGGTGCGATCGCCGTGTTGGTGGCCTCGCTCGCGCACGTGCCGGCCTGGGGCAGGGCGCAGAGCTTCGTGACCGCGAGGCCGAGCAGGTCGGTGTTGTCGGTGACGGCCCGGGGGGCGCTGGCGGGGGCGGCGGTGACGACGGTCGTCGTGATGATGCCGGTACGGGCCACGCCGGCGACGATCGAGCGCTGCGGGTCACTCCAGTCACGGAGCACCACGAGGGTGGCCTCGTCGCCGACGCCGGTGACCGAGCGCGTGCTCATCAACTGGACGCGGGGCTCTGAGCAGCCGGCGTACCACGTCAGGGAGGCCTGCCAGGCGGCGTGGGCGGCCTGTGGGGTGGTGGAGACCTCGGTGGCCTGGCCGACGGAGCGGTCGTCGCCGGAGGTCAGCGTGCGCATCAGCGCCGCGCGCGCATTGCGGTCGGCGAACCGCTGCCGCTGGCAGGGCAGGACCAGGCCGTTGCCGGGGGTGTTGTCCGACGTGAGCTCGGTGCTCCACTGGCCCGAGAGCTCGTTGCTGACGATGCCCTCACTGAGCAGGTCGTCGGTCCGCAGCGGGTACGTCGTCCGGTGCGTGATCTGGGTGCGCGTGTGCAGCGCGAGGTTGTCCAGGGCGGGCCGGGAGCCCTCGGCGTCCGTGGCGACCATGCCCGAGCCGAGGAAGGCACCGATGGCCACGGCGACCCCGATGCCGGTGTGCAGTCGGCGGCGGCCGTTGCCGGCACGGGTGAGGATCGTGGTGCGCGGCCAGCGGATCTCACGCAGCTCCGCCGCCATCGGCTCGAAGAGCCGCAGGATCGCGGTCGCCGCGACGCCGCGCTCGAGGGCGAAGGCGGCGGTGGCGCGCTGGAGCTCGGCCTCGGCCTTCACCTGCGGGACACCCACCTCGCGGGCCAACTGGTCGAGCGGCAGCGTGGTCAGGTGGGCGAGCAGCAGGACCCGGCGCTGCAGCAGCGGCAGCTTGTGCAGGGCGCTGAGCGTGGCACGGATGCCCTCGTCGAAGCCCCGCTCGCGGTGGAACGGCCGGGCGGTCGCGCGCCGCTGTGCGCGGCTCCAGGCGACCGGACGGACATACGACTCGGGATCGTCGAGCAGGCTGACCTTGCGCCAGTGGTGCCAGCCGACGACGAGCGCGTCGCGGACCGCCTTCTGTGCGGCCGGCAGGTCGCCTGTGAGGGCCCAGGTCTGCAGCAGGAGACGGCCGCGGACGTCCTTGTAGAACGTCTCGAAGGTGTCAGGGTCGGGCCGGCGCGAGGTGGAGGTCTTCATGGGCAAGGACACGTTACCCGGCGTGCCGTCCGGCTCTGGCGCCGCTCGCGAGGTGATGATGGACGCGATGACCTCCCTGCTCCCCGAGTCCCGGACCCGTGCGCGCACGTCGGCCGAGGTGACCGCAGACCTGCGGCACCGCCGACCGCTCGTCCTCGTGGCGACCCTTGGAGGGATGGGCGCCGCCGCAGGCGTGCTGGTGGTGCTCTGCGCGCTGGCGATCGTCGGTTGGTTCCTCACCGACTCCGGGTCCTTCGGGCAGCCCGGCGACGCCGTACGCACCGGGGCGACGGCGTGGCTTGTCGGCCACGGCTCGGGTCTCCGCGTCTCGGGCAGCCTCGTCACGATGGTGCCGCTGGGCCTCATGGTCCTCATCGCGTGGGCGCTGTGGCGCGCCGGCCACCGTGTCGGCGACTCCATCTCCGGCCACGGCCCCGACGCCGACCGGATCGCCGACGGTGAGCGGGACTGGACCGTCCCCACCGCGATCGGCCTCTTCTCCCTGACGTACGCCGTCGCGGTGGCCGTCATCGGTGCCGTGACCGCCACGCCGGAGATGGGTCTGGACATGACACGTGCGACGGTGTGGGGCCTGCTCCTCTCCGCTGTCGTCGGCGGGGCGGGCATCGCGGTCGGTTCGGGTCGCGCCTCGATCTGGCTGGTCGTCGTCCCGCCCGCGATCCGCGCCGCCGCCCTGACCGTGTGGCGGATCCTCGCCGGATGGCTGCTGGTCTCGACCCTGATGCTGCTCGGCGCGCTGGTCCTCGACTTCTCGACGGCCGCCAACGTGATGTCGCAGCTCGGCACGAACGGCACCGAGAGCATCCTCTACACGCTGGTCACGCTCGTGGTCGCGCCGAATGCCGTCGCGTTCAGCGGTGCCTTCCTGCTCGGCCCCGGTTTCACCGTCGGTGCCGGCACCCTCGTCGCGCCGGCCGGAGTCGTGCTCGGCCCGCTGCCGATGTTCCCGCTCTTCGCCGCACTTCCCGACGCCGGCCCTCAGCCCGGCTGGACCGGTTGGCTGATCCTGCTCGCCGGGCTCGTCGCCGTCGTGGCCGTCATCCAGGTTCAGCGGCGCCACCCCACCACCCGCTGGGACGAGGGCCTGGTCCGCGGTCTCGCGGGCGGTGTCGGTGCCGGCCTCCTCTTCGGCCTGATCGCACACTGGTCCGGTGGCGCGATCGGACCGGGCCGGATGACCGACGTCGGCCCCCATGTCCTCGACGCCACCGTCCGCGCGGTCACCGCGATGGGTGTCGGCGGCGTCGTCGCCGGTGCCGGGGTGACGTGGTGCCAGCGACGTTCACTCCGAGCTGACTGAAGGTGACTGCGGGCGGGGCCGCCTGATCACATAGGGTCGCCGCGTGCGCGTCGTGGTCCTCGTCTCCGGCACCGGCTCCAACCTGCAGGCCCTCCTGGATGCTGCTGCGTCGCCCGATTATGGCGTCGAGATCGTCGCGGTCGGCTCCGACCGTCCCGGTGTGCTTGGGCTCGAGCGCGCCGAGACCGCAGGCATCCCGACCTTCGTGGTCGGGCTCAAGGAGTTCGAGAGCCGTGAGGAGTGGGACGCGGCGCTCACCGCCGCCGTGGCCGAGTACGAGCCGGAGCTGGTGGTCCTCGCCGGGTTCATGAAGCTGGTGGGGGAGCGGTTCCTGTCGGCGTACGGCGGCCGGACGGTGAACACGCACCCGGCCCTCTCGCCGAGCTTCCCCGGCGCCCACGGGGCTGCCGATGCCCTGGCCTACGGAGTGAAGATCACCGGCGCGACGCTCTTCGTCGTCGATGCCGGCGTCGACACCGGCGTGATCATCAGTCAGGTCGCCGTGCCGGTGCAGGACGACGACGACGTCGAGTCGCTGCACGAGCGGATCAAGGTCGTCGAGCGGCAGATGCTCGTCGATTCGGTCGGGCGGATCGCCCGCGAGGGCCTCGTCGTGAGCGGGCGACGCGCGGCCTTCGGCCGCTGAGGCTCCCTCACGTTAGGATCGGGGCACACGACTGGCGCGGGTGGGTGACCACCGGGGAGTGACGTGAGAAGGCATCGTCCGCCTGGGTGCCCCTCGTCGACGCAACGACGGAGGAGACGCACGGATGGCTGGGCAGCAGGACACGATCAGGATCAAGCGGGCGCTCGTGTCCGTCTTCGACAAGACCGGTCTCGACGACCTGGTCCGCGGCCTGGTCGAGGCCGGTGTCGAGCTCGTCTCCACCGGCGGCTCCGCCGCGCTGATCGAGTCCCTCGGCCTCCCGGTCACCAAGGTGGAGGACCTCACCGGCTTCCCGGAGTGCCTCGACGGCCGCGTGAAGACGCTGCACCCGCGCGTCCACGCCGGCATCCTCGCTGACCGCCGCCTGCCCGCGCACGAGGCCCAGCTGGCCGAGCTCGAGGTCGAGCCCTTCGACCTCGTCGTCGTCAACCTCTACCCGTTCGCCGCGACCGTCGCCGCCGGGGGCACGGTCGAGGAGATCATCGAGAAGATCGACATCGGCGGCCCCTCCATGGTCCGCGCCGCCGCGAAGAACCACCCGTCCGTCGCGATCATCACCGACGGCGCCGACTACGCCCGCGCCCTCGAGGCCGCCCAGGGCGAGGGCTTCACCTACGAGGAGCGCAAGGCGCTCGCCGCCAAGGCGTTCGTCCACACGGCGACGTACGACGTCGGGGTGGCCTCCTGGTGCAGCTCGGTCCTCACCGACTCCAGCGAGGGCACCGGCTTCCCTGCCTGGATCGGCGGCACCTACGACAAGGCCGCGGTGCTGCGCTACGGCGAGAACCCGCACCAGAAGGCGGCGCTCTACCTCAACGGGTTCGGACCCCAGGGCCTCGCGCAGGCTGAGCAGCTGCACGGCAAGGAGATGTCGTACAACAACTACGTCGACACCGACGCCGCCCGCCGCGCCGCCAACGACTTCGCGGAGCCGGCCGTCGCGATCATCAAGCACGCCAACCCCTGCGGCATCGCCGTCGGGGCCGACATCGCCGAGGCCCATGCCAAGGCCCACGCGTGCGACCCGGTCAGCGCGTTCGGTGGCGTGATCGCCGCCAATCGCCCGGTGTCGGTCGAGATGGCCGAGCAGGTCGCCGACGTCTTCACCGAGGTCATCGTCGCGCCGGCGTACGAGGACGGTGCCGTCGAGATCCTCCAGGCGAAGAAGAACATCCGGATCCTCGTCGCCCCCACCGACGGCGGGAGCCCGGTCGAGACTCGGCCGATCTCCGGCGGCCTCCTGATGCAGACCGTCGACCACGTCGACGCACCGGGTGACGCCCCGGCGAGCTGGACACTCGCGACGGGCGACGCGGCCGACGAGAAGACGCTCGCCGAGCTCGCCTTCGCCTGGAAGGCGTGCCGCTCGGCCAAGTCCAACGCGATCCTGCTGGCCCGCGACGGGGGAGCGGTCGGCATCGGCATGGGCCAGGTCAACCGCGTCGACTCCTGCAGACTTGCCGTCGAGCGCGCGAACACGCTGGTCGAGGGGGAGGAACGAGCTCGTGGCGCGGTCGCCGCCTCCGACGCCTTCTTCCCGTTCGAGGACGGCCCGCAGATCCTGATCGACGCCGGCGTGAAGGCGATCGTCCAGCCGGGCGGCTCCGTCCGCGACGAGCTCACGATCGAGGCGTGCAAGGCTGCCGGCGTGACGATGTACTTCACCGGCACCCGGCACTTCTTCCACTGATCCACTGAGGACGCATCCGCGATGACTGCACAGAAACTCGATGGCACCGCCACTGCGAAGGCGATCAAGGCCGAGCTGACCGAGCGCGTGGTCGCCCTCAAGGCACAGGGCATCACCCCGGGCCTCGGCACGATCCTCGTCGGCGACGACCCGGGCTCACAGTGGTACGTCAACGGCAAGCACAGGGACTGCGCCGAGGTCGGCATCGAGTCCATCCGGATCGACCTGCCCGCCACGGCGACGCAGGACGAGATCGAGGCCGCCGTCCGCCAGCTCAACGAGGACCCGGCCTGCACCGGCTACATCGTGCAGCTACCGCTGCCCAAGGGCATCGACGAGAACCGCGTGCTCGGCCTGATCGATCCCCTCAAGGATGCTGACGGCCTGCACCCGACCAACCTCGGCTGGCTGGTGCTCGGCGAGGAGGCGCCACTGCCGTGCACGCCGTACGGCATCGTCGAATTGCTGCGCCGCCACGGCGTGGAGATCAACGGCGCCGAGGTCGTCGTGGTCGGCCGCGGTGTCACCGTGGGACGCCCGCTCGGCCTCCTCCTCACGCGCCGCAGTGAGAACGCCACCGTCACGCTCTGCCACACCGGCACCCGTGACCTGGCCGCACACACGAAGCAGGCCGACATCATCGTAGCCGCGGCCGGCGTGCCGCACATGATCACGGCCGACATGATCAAGCCGGGCGCCGCGCTGCTCGACGTCGGTGTCAGCCGCGTCGACGGCAAGGTCACCGGCGATCTGGACCCGTCCGTCTGGGACGTCGCCGGCTGGGTCTCGCCGAACCCGGGCGGTGTCGGCCCGATGACCCGCGCCATGCTGCTGCAGAACGTCGTGCTGGCGGCGGAGAAGTCGCGGTCGTGATGCTCGAGGACGAGCGCGGTGCCGAGCCCCAGGCACCTCAGACAGAGGTGCCCGTCGAGGAGGAGCGCCGCTACCCCTCGACGATCGGTGGTGCGTTCTACCTCGCCATCCTCGGGCTTGCGATCGCCGGCATCGTGGTCGCCGCCTTCGGGCACTGGGAGATGGGCGTGCAGATGCTCGCCGCCGGTCTCGTCGCAGCCGCCGTGCTGCGCCTCGTCCTGCCCTCGAGGGACGCCGGAATGCTCGCAGTCCGGCACCGATTCGTCGATGCCGGACTGCTCGCTGCCGTGGGAGTGGCGCTGTGGCTCCTGGTCCGCAGCATCCCCTCCGTGGACTGATTCAGGACTGGTTCAGGACTGGGTCGGGGGCTCCTCCTGGACGGGCTTCCACTGCTGGGCGGCGTAGTCCCACTCCCAGCCGTCCTGGACGATCCGCTGCGGCCACTGCGCTCCTGCGTTGTACGTCGTCTCGCTGGTCGACTCGCGCTCCTGGCTCCATCCGGTCGGAGCCGCGCCGGACGCAGCGGCCGAACCTGCCGGCCGAGCGGGCCGACGGGCGGCGAGGGACCTGAGCGCCCCGATCCCGGAGCCGGGGACGGCCTCGGAGTCGCGACCGAAGAGCAGGGGATAGGTCACGCCGGCGAGCACGGCGCCGAGCAGCGGCGCCAGGATGAAGAGCCAGAGCTGCGCGATCGCGTCCACACCCGCGAAGAGCGCCGGGCCGATCGACCGCGCCGGGTTGACCGAGGTGCCGGTGAGCGGGATCGCGACGAAGTGGATCGCGGCGAGGGTGAGACCGATGGCGACCGGCGCCAGGGTCGGCACACCCGTGCGCTCGTCGGTCACGCCGAGGATGATCCAGAGGAAGAGCGCGGTGAGGATGAGCTCGATCAGGAAGGCGCCCCACCAGGCGAGGTGCACGCCCGAGTGGTCACCGAAGCCGTTCTGCCCCATGTGGCCGGTGGCGTCGAAGCCGGGCACCGCATGCAGGATCACGAAGAGCACGAGCGCGGCCACGATCGCGCCACTGAGCTGCGCGCCGAAGTAGACCGGTGTCTCCCGCCAGGACAGCCGGCCTGACGTCGCGGCGCCGACCGTGACGGCCGGGTTGAAGTGGCCGCCGGAGATTCGCGCGAAGGCCGTGGCGCTGATCAGGACGGCAATACCGAAGGTGAGGCCGGTGGCCACCACATCGGCGTTCGTCGCGACGGCCGCACCGCAGCCGAGCAGGACGAGGAAGAAGGTGCCGAGTGCCTCGGCCGCGTAGATCCGCCAGAACTCGTGGTCGACCTGCGTCGGCGGAGCCTCCGGCTCAAGGTCGACGGCCCCGATAGTCGCGTCAAACTCGCTCATGGCTCGGAGCCTAGCCCCGTCGACTGAAAGAATGCTGGAACCGGTAATCTCGCGGGCATGAGTGGCACTCCCCGGATCATCTACACCCACACCGACGAGGCGCCGCTGCTGGCGACGTACTCCTTCCTGCCGATCGTCGAGGCGTACGCCGCCAAGGCGGGGGTCCAGATCGAGACCCGCGACATCTCCGTCGCCGCCCGTATCCTCGCCCAGTTCGGCCTCGCGGACGACGCGCTGACCGAGCTCGGCGAGCTGGCGAAGACGCCCGAGGCCAACATCGTCAAGCTCCCCAACATCTCCGCCTCCATCCCGCAGCTCAAGGCCGCGATCAAGGAGCTGCAGACCCAGGGCTTCGACGTCCCCGACTACCCCGACGCGCCCTCCACCCCCGAGGAGGAGGAGATCCGCGCCAAGTTCGACAAGGTCAAGGGCTCCGCGGTCAACCCGGTCCTGCGTGAGGGCAACTCCGACCGCCGCGCGCCTCTGTCGGTGAAGGCCTACGCCAAGAAGCACCCGCACCGGAACAAGCCGTTCGCCGACGGCTCGAAGACCAACGTCGCCACCATGGGCGCTCACGACTTCAAGTCCAACGAGAAGTCCACGACGGTCGCCGCCGACGACACGCTCTCCATCGTCCTCGAGACCAGCAACGGTGACACCAAGACGCTGCTCGACGGCCTCAAGGTCCTTGCCGGCGAGGTCATCGACTCCACGAAGATGAGCGCCGCCAACCTCGACGCCTTCCTGGCCGACGCGCTGGCCAAGGCGAAGGCCGAGGACGTGCTCTTCTCCGTCCACCTCAAGGCCACCATGATGAAGGTCTCGGACCCGATCATCTTCGGCCACGTCGTGAAGGCCTACTTCAAGGACGTCTTCGCCCAGTACGGTGACGACCTGGCCACGGCGGGCCTCTCGGCCAATGACGGCCTCGGGGCGATCCTCGCCGGCCTCTCCGCACTCCCGAACGGCGACGAGATCAGGGCGGCCTTCGACCAGGCGCTGGCCGACGGCCCGCGACTGTCCTACGTCAACTCCGATAAGGGCATCACCAACCTGCACGTGCCGTCCGACGTCATCGTCGACGCCTCGATGCCGGCCCTGATCCGCAACGGCGGCAAGCTCTGGGGCGCCGACGGCGGCGAGGCCGACACCCTCGCGGTCATCCCGGACTCGAGCTACGCCGGCGTCTATCAGACCGTCATCGAGGATGTGAAGGAGCACGGCCCGCTCGACCCGGCCACCATCGGCACCGTCCCCAACGTCGGCCTGATGGCGCAGGCGGCCGAGGAGTACGGCTCGCACAACAAGACCTTCGAGATCCCCGCCGACGGCACCGTCCGGATCCTCAACGCCGCCGGCGAGACGGTCCTCGAGCACGACGTCGAGGCCGGTGACATCTGGCGTGCCTGCCAGACCAAGGACATCCCGATCCGCGACTGGGTGAAGCTCGCCGTCACCCGCGCCCGCGCCTCCGAGACGCCGGCCATCTTCTGGCTCGACGAGTCCCGCGCCCACGACGCCGAGCTGATCAAGAAGGTCACCACCTATCTGACCGAGCACGACACCGAGGGTCTCGAGATCAAGATCCTCACGCCCGAGCTGGCGACGGCGTACAGCCTCGAGCGGATGCGCAAGGGCCTGGACACGATCTCCGTCACCGGAAACGTGCTGCGTGACTACAACACCGACCTCTTCCCGATCCTCGAGGTGGGCACGTCGGCCAAGATGCTCTCGATCGTCCCGCTGATCGCGGGCGGTGGCCTCTTCGAGACCGGTGCCGGCGGCTCGGCACCGAAGCACGTCCAGCAGCTGGTCGAGGAGAACTACCTCCGCTGGGACAGCCTCGGTGAGTTCTTCGCCCTCGTCCCCTCCTTCGAGCAGTACGCCGACCAGGCCGGTGCTCCGGCCGCGAAGGTGCTCGCCGACGCGCTCGACAAGGCGACCGGCACGTTCCTCGACGAGGACCGCAGCCCCGGCCGCAAGCTCGGCACCATCGACAACCGTGGCTCGCACTTCTACCTCGCCCTCTACTGGGCCGAGGAGCTCGCTGCTCAGACGGAGGACGCGGCGCTCGCCGAGGCCTTCGGCCCGTTGGCGAAGACCCTCCGGGAGAAGGAGCAGACGATCGTCGAGGAGCTCAACGCGGTCCAGGGCAAGCCTGCCGACATCGGTGGCTACTACTACCCGGACGCCGAGAAGACGTCGGCCGTCATGCGCCCGAGCACCACGCTGAACGAGGCCCTCGCCTCCTTCTGAGCCCTGCTCCAAAAGGATTCGCCCCGATCAGCGGAGGCCCCCTAACGTGAAACCGTGATGGGAGCCTCCGCTGATTCGTTCCGTCAGCTGACGTGGCACCGCCTCAAGCGCCCAGCTGCCGCGGTGGCCCTGGCCGCCGCGATGATCGCCTCGGTCGGCGCAGCGCTCGGCTCCGTCGTCGTCGGCCGCATCGCCGACCACCCCCGGGACGCGCTGGTCTGGCTCCTCGTCCTCTGCGTGATCGGTGCGGCGCTGGTCGACACCCTCGGCCGGGTCATCTGGGCCGGCGTGATCGACCGCGCCGAGGGAACGCTCCGCCAGGACCTGATCTCCGCCGCGCTGTCGCAGCCGCTCGACGCGCTCAACGAGCAGGCCGTCGGCGAGATCCTCGACCGGGTCGACGACGACACCCACGAGATCGGCAGCCTGCTGCGACTGCAGATGTGGTTCGTCTTCCGGACGACCTTCGGCCTCGTCCCGATGTGGATCGTCGCCGGCGTCACGTGGTGGCCGGCGGCCCTCATCTTCCCGGCGCTCTTCGCCCTCGTGTGGTGGGCGATCCGGCCCTATCTCGGCCGCATCTCGCGGCTCAAGGTGCTGGAGGAGATGACGTGGACCGACCACGCCGCCGCGATGGAGGAGGGCATCGCCGGTCGCGACGACCTGCGCACCTCCGCCGGTGCCGGCTTCGTCGTCCGGCGCGTCGCGCAGCTCTCGGCGATCACGCACGAGGCGTTCCGCAAGGTCGTCGTGCAGGAGGGTGCGCTGGCGCGCACCGCCGGCCTGATCCTCTACGGCGCCCTCTCCGCCATCGTCGTCGCCGGCGCATGGCTCACGAGCAACGGGCACATGGGCGTCGATCGGCTCGTGACGCTCTTCCTCGTGACGGCCACCTTCGTCGGCCAGATCAACGAGGTCTCCCACCGCCTGCCCGACATCCAGGCGGGTATCGGCGCGATCGTCCGGATCCGCCAGATGCTCAGCGTCGAGCCTGAGCAGGCCGGGGGAGAGCCCGTGCCGGACGGCCCACTCTCGCTGGAGTTCCGCGGGCTGGAGTTCCGCTATCCCGAGGGCACCTTCGGCCTGCACGACGTGTCGCTGTCAGTGCCGGCCGGACAGACGATCGCGCTCGTCGGCCGCACCGGCTCGGGCAAGTCGACCCTCGCCTCGATGATCGCCCGCGCGATCGAGCCGCCCGCCGGCTCGGTGCTGCTCGGCGGCGTCGACGTCACCACGCTCGACCTCCACCAGTTGCGCTCCGCGGTCGGCACCGTCACCCAGCGCACCGAGATCCTCGCCGGCACGCTGGCGGAGAACATCGCACTCTTCGCCGACCTGCCGCGCGTCGAGATCGAGCGTGCCGTCGACGAGCTCGGCCTCGGCCTCTGGGTCGCCGGGCTGCCCGACGGACTCGAGACCGTCCTCGGGCCCGGTGGCACCAAGCTCTCGGCCGGGGAGGAGCAGCTCGTGGCCTTCGCGCGCCTGCTCGTCCGGGACGTGCAGGTCGTCGTACTCGACGAGGCCACCGCACGGATGGACCCCGTGACCGAGGCGCGGGTCGTCGCCGCCGCCGAGCGGCTGCTCGCCCGACGTACCGGTGTCCTCGTCGCCCACCGGCTCAGCACCGTCGAGCGCGCGGATCTCGTGGCCGTGCTCGACCACGGCCGCGTCCTGCAGTCGGGCAAGCGCTCCGAGCTCGCCGCGGCCGCCGGTCCGTTCCGTGACCTGCTCACCGCCAGCTCCCACAGCCTCGATCCGGTCGCCGCCGACGACGAGGTCGAGGCGACGCCGGTGGGTGGCCGTCGGCGTACGACGTCCCCACCTGCCCGACCTGCCGTCGGTCCCGGGCCGGGACTCGGGCGGAGCATCGCGCACGCCATCGCCGTCCGACCGCGGTGGGGTGCCTTCTCGGTGCTGTTGTTCCTCGTCGGCTCGCTCTGTGCCGCCCAGGGTGCCCTCTCCGGCTGGCTCTGGGGCCGCGTCGTGGAGCTGCTCAAGGAGGGCGGCAACCCGACCGCGTGGGTCGCGGTCCTCACCGTGCTCTTCTTCGTCACGCCGCTCGTCTTCGCACATGCGATCGAGCTCTTCCCGCGCTGGTGGGTCGAGGTGCTGCTGCGGATACGGATGTCGGTGCTCCTCGGCCAGACCCGGATGCGCCGTCTCGAGCGGACGCCGCCCGGCGAGGTCGTCGCCCGCACCATGGACGGCGACCGCTTCGTCCGGTACGCCGACCGCTGGGTCGACTTCATCAACGCCTGGCTCATCGTCGGCATCACCATGATCGCCGGCGGCACGCCCTTCGCCGGGCTGGTGCTGCTCGCGGTGATGGCTGCCGCGGCGCTGGCGAGCTCCATCGGTCGTCCGATCGCCGGCCGTTCGGCGACCAGGTCGTCCGCGGCCCGCGCCCGCTTCGGCCGGGTGCTGGTCTCCTCGCTCGAGGCGGTCCGCACGATCAAGCTGTCGGCCCGCACCCCGCAGATCCGCGAGCACCTGCGCCGCGTCGACGGTGGCCGGGTCGAGGCGGCGATCTTCGAGCACCGGATCTCGTCGCTGCTCGACGGCGTGCCGATGATCATGGTCCAGGTCGGCGTCGTGATGGCGTGGACCGCGTGGAACGCCGGCTGGTGGCCGCTCGCCACCGCGCTGCTGGTCGCCAACGCCGTCAACGGCTTCGACTGGTTCGGCCGGGTCGCGGGCGCGGTCGTCACCGAGGCGCCGGGGACCCGGTCCTGGCTCACGGTCGTGGAGGGCTACTCCGGCGGCGTCGACATCATGACTCTCCCGCCCGGCATCGACCTCCTCCACGGCGAGGCGCCCGGACCCGAGAAGGTCGAGGGTGTCCCGCTGCAACGGCTCACCGTCGCCGGCCTCGACGCCGTCCATGACGACGGCACCGTCGGCATCTCCGGCGTGGACCTGTCGGTCGACGCCGGAGAGCTCGTGCTCCTGCTCGGCCAGGTCGGCTCCGGCAAGTCGTCGCTCCTCGGCGCGCTGGCCGGGCTCCTCGACCACACCGGCTCCATCCGGTGGAACGGGGCGGAGGTCGAGGACCCGGAGGTGTTCCTGCGCCCGGGACAGGTCGCCCACGTCGCCCAGGTGCCGCGGGTGCTGTCGGGCACCTTCCACGACAACGTCACCGTCGGGCACGACCGCGACGTGACCGACCCGGTCGAGGTCTCCCGCCTGGACCAGGACGTCGCGGACGCCGGCGGCATGGAGGCACTCGTGGGACATCGCGGGGTGCGGCTCAGCGGTGGCCAGGTCCAGCGCCTCGCGCTCGCCCGCGCGCTGGCCACGGACGCCGAACTGCTGCTGGCCGATGACGTCTCCTCCGCCCTCGACGCCCGCACCGAGCTCGAGCTCTGGGACGCGCTGCGCTCGCGCGGGGCCACGGTGATCGGCGCGACGTCGAAGCGTGCCGCGCTGGCCAAGGCGGACCGGGTCGTCGTACTCGTGGACGGGGAGGTCGCCGCCACCGGCCCGTGGGCGGACCTCTCCGACAGCTGGGGACACCTCGCCGGCTGACCCCGCCGACCTCCGGGTTCCGGCCCGCCGACCTCCGGGTTGGCGCCGCTAGGGTCGGAGCATGACGACCGCCGCACCTGAGCAGCACTCCGGCCCGACGTTCATCCGCTCTGACCTGATCCTCCTCGGCGTGGGAGGGCTGGCCGTGCTGCTCGCCGGCCTGTCGCACTACCTCGACTGGGGCGACGCGGTGTCCTTCCTCCTCTCGGCGGTCGCCGTGACGGTGCTCGCCTCGCTCGTGGGCCGCAGCGTCGACCAGCTCGGTGACCGGTTCGGTCCCGGCGCCACGGGCGTGCTGCAGAGCGCCCTGGGCAACCTGCCCGAGCTCTTCATCAGCCTCTTCGCCCTCAAGGCCGGACTCGTCGACGTCGTCCAAGCCGCGTTGATCGGCTCGATCCTCGCCAACCTGCTCCTCGTGATGGGCATCGCGTTCGTTGCCGGAGGCGTGCGGCACGGCAGTCAGGTGATCGACTCCGCTCGCGCCCGGTCGATCTCCGTGATGCTGCTGGTCAGCGTGGTCGCGATGGTCTTCCCGAGCATCACCAAGCTCGTGCACACGCCGGCGGCCGGCCATGAGACGGCACTGTCGACGATCGCCTCGGCCGTGCTGATCGTGCTCTTCATCCTCACCCTGCCCGCCTCCCTCAAGCGTCAGGGCGAGGCCCAGGAGAAGCCCGCACACGAGGCCGAGGCGCCGCGCTGGCCGGTCTCCGTCGCCGTCGGGATGCTCGCCCTCGCCGGTCTGCTCTCGGCCTTCGTCTCGGACTGGTTCGTCGACGCGCTCCAGCCCGCGATGGACTCGTGGGGCATCTCCGACGCCTTCGCCGGTCTCGTGATCGTGGCGATCGCGGGCAACGCGATCGAGAACGTCGTCGGCGTCCAGCTGGCGCTCAAGAACCAGTCCGACTACGCCTTCCAGCTCATCATCAACTCGCCGCTGCAGATCGCGCTCGTGCTGGCGCCGGTGCTGGTGATCCTCTCCAACATCCTCGGCTTCACCGCCCTGACGCTGGTCTTCTCACCGATGCTCGTGCTGGCCGTCTTCCTCGCCGTCCTCATCGCCGTCGTGATCACCGTCGACGGCGAGTCCAACTGGATGGAGGGAGCCGCGCTGATCGGCGTCTACATCGTCGTGGCCGCGTCCTTCTGGTGGGGATAGCGCCCGGCGCTCCCTAGCCCGCCGTACGCCGACGGTGATCGCCGTTCGCCGGGGAGCCGACGCCGAGCTGGCCCCGGAGCGTGCCACTCCGAGGCGTTCCCGGCAGGTGTCCACGAGCCCGGAGCTCCGGCACGACCATCTCGGCGAAGTCGACCACGTCGGTCAGGGCGAAGACAGGCTCGAGCAGGAAGCCGTCGAGTCCTGTGGCCTCCATCAGCTCCTCGAGCTGGTCGACCACCGACGACGGCGATCCGGTGACCTGGAAGCCGCGCGTGCCCTTCCCCCGGAGGTCCTCGATGATCTGGCGCACCGTCGGCGCGTCGGGTCCGAGGAAGCGCTCGATGTTGGAGGTGCCCATCTGCCCGACGACGCCCGTGCCGACGACCTGCTCCAAGGTGCCGTCCGGGTCCAGTGCGAGCAGGTCGATGCCGGTGTTTCCTGCGTAGAGCGCGTTCACGACGTCGTCGTTCTGCATCGCGTCGAACTCCGCACGGCGGGCCTTGGCCTCCTCCGTCGTCTCCGCGACGGTGATGGTCACTCCGCACATGGTGATCGGGGCGGGTCGACCGTGGGCGGCCGCGCGGTCCCGGATGTCGGCGACGTTGCCCGCCGTGTGCGCCGGCGTGGTGCCCTGCACGAAGACCGCCTCGGCCCACTGTGCCGCGAGCTCGCGCCCGGCCGGTGACGTGCCGGCCTGGAAGAGCACGGGGGAGCGCTGGGGTGAGGGGTCGACGGTGAAGTAGCCCGACGAGCGGAAGTGCTCGCCCTCGAACTCCAGGCGGTGCAGGCCTTCCCGCCGGGCGAACACGCCGGTCTCGCGGTCCATCAGGAGCGCGTCGTCGTCCCACACCGTCTCCATCAGCTGCGTGGTGAGGTCGACGTACTCCGAGGCGGCGGCGTACCGATCGTCATGGCGAGCCATGGTGTCGTGACCGAAGAGCTCGGCGACGACGTTCTGCGACGCGCCGGTGACCACGTTCCACCCGATCCGGCCGTCGGTGAGGTGATCGAGGCTCCCGAAGCGCCGGGCCGTCTGCACTGGGTGGTCCAGGCCCGTCGACGCCGTCACCACGAATCCGAGCCGCTCGGTCTCGCGGGCCAGCGTCGGGATGAGCAGCATCGGCTCGAGGCCGGAGAAGTTGATCCCGTCGCGCCACGCCGCGGGCGCGAGGTCACCCCCGAGCGTCGGATAGCCGTAGCCGTCGGCGAAGAAGAGGAAGTCGAAGCCTGCCCGGTCGAGCAGCTGGGCGTACTCGATCCAGTAGTCGAGCTCGTGATAGCGGACCGACGTCGCCCGCGGATGTGGCCAGCTCAGCGTCCCGCCGACCTGAGCACCGGCCACTTCGAAGACACCCAGACGCATGGCGGGGACGCTAGCGAGGCCGTGTGTCGCAAGGGTTTCGGGAATAGCGCCGTCGTGCGACAGGGTTGGTCCGTGGTGAGGACACTGAATCCCGTCTGGGCGATCGTTGCGTTGGCGGTAGGCGGTTTCGCCATCGGGACCACGGAGTTCACCACGATGGGCGTCCTCCCCGAGGTCGCCGACGGTGTCGACGTCTCGGTCCCGACCGCAGGGCACTTCATCTCGGCGTACGCCCTCGGTGTCGTGGTGGGCGTGCCGATCCTCTCCTTCTTCGCGGCCGGCCTGCCGCGCAAGGCGCTGCTGCTCGCCTTCATGGGCGTGTACGCCGTCTTCAACGTGATGAGCGCCGCGGTCTCGTCCTACGGCCTGCTCATGCTGGCCCGCTTCCTGGACGGCCTCCCGCACGGCGCCTACTTCGGTGTCGCCTCGCTGGTGGCGTCGCAGCTCGTCAGCGAGAGCAGTCGCGGGCGCGCCGTCGCCGGCGTGATGATGGGCCTCTCGATCGCCAACGTCATCGGCGTCCCCGCGGCGACCTGGTTCGGCCAGAACGCCGGCTGGCGCGCGGCCTACCTCGCCTGTGGCGTGCTCGCGCTGGCGACGGTCGCGCTGATCGCCGTGGTCGTGCCGCACCAGCCGGCAGACCAGTCGGCCACGGGCCGCAACGAGGCCCGCAGCTTCTTCAGCTCCGCGCAGGTGTGGCTCACGATGGCGGCCGGTGCGGTCGGCTTCGGCGGCCTCTTCTGCGTCTACTCCTACATCGCCAAGATCGTCACGAACGTCGGCGGGCTGGAGAAGGGCGCCGTGCCGTTCTTCACGCTGGCCTTCGGTCTCGGCATGGTGGTCGGCACCTGGGTCGCCGGCGAGCTCTCGCACTGGTCGGTCTTCAAGTCGCTCATCCTCGGTGGCGTCGGCGCCGGCCTCGCGCTGGTCGCCTTCTGGCTCGCTGCGCCGCACGGCTGGTGGCTGTGGCCGTGCACCATGCTCGTCACCGCGCTGGGCTCGGTCCTCGTGGTCAACCTGCAGCTGCGGCTGATGGACGTCGCAGGCAACGCGGTCACGCTGGGCGCGGCGATGAACCACTCCGCACTCAACATCGCCAACGCGCTCGGCGCCTACCTGGGTGGCGTCGTGATCGACGCCGGACACGGCTACCGGTCCACGGCCCTCGTCGGCGCGATCCTGTCGGTCTTCGGCATCGCGATCCTGCTGTGGAGCGGACTGCTGCACCGGCGAACCGCCCTGAAACCCACTTTTCTCGGCGAGCGCGTGTGATGGAACACTGGGGGCATGCCAGAGTCTGCCTCCACACCGGCCGCTCGGCCCCGGGTCCTGTCCGGGATCCAGCCGACCGCCGACAGCTACCACCTCGGTAACTATCTCGGTGCGGTGCGCAACTGGGCCGACCTGCAGTCCGACCCGGCCGACTACGAGCCGTTCTTCTTCATCGCCGACCAGCACGCGATCACGGTCGAGCAGGATCCGAAGGTGCTGCGTCGACGTACCCTCGTCGCGGCCGCGCAGCTGATCGCCGCGGGCGTCGACCCCGAGCGGTCATCGATCTTCATCCAGTCCCATGTGCCCGAGCACGTGCAGCTGAGCTGGGTGCTGGAGTGCCTCACCGGCTTCGGCGAGGCGCGCCGCATGACGCAGTTCAAGGACAAGTCGGCGAAGCAGGGCGAGGGGTCCGCCTCCGTCGGCCTCTTCACCTACCCCGTGCTGATGGCTGCCGACATCCTGCTCTACCGCCCGGCGTACGTCCCGGTCGGCGAGGACCAGCGCCAGCACCTCGAGCTGACCCGCGACCTCGCCCAGCGCTTCAACTCGCGGTACAAGAAGACGTTCCGGATCCCGGAGCCGTACATCCTCAAGGAGACGGCGAAGATCTACGACCTGCAGGACCCGACGTCGAAGATGTCCAAGTCGGCGTCCTCGCCGAACGGCCTGATCGACATGCTCGACGACCCCAAGGTCTCGGCCAAGAAGATCCGCTCGGCGGTCACGGACTCCGAGGCCGAGGTGCGCTTCGACGAGGCCGAGAAGCCCGGTGTCTCCAACCTGCTCCGGATCTTCTCCGCCCTGTCCGGGGTCACGATCGAGAAGCTCGAGGCCGACTACGTCGGCAAGGGGTACGGCGACTTCAAGTCGGATCTCGCCGAGGTGGTCGTCGACTTCGTGACGCCCTTCCGGACGCGGACGTTCGAGCTGCTCGAGGACCAGACCGAGCTCACCTCGGTGCTTGCGCGTGGTGCCGAGAAGGCGCGTGCGGTGGCGTCGCGGACGATCGCCGACGTCTATGACCGGGTCGGCTTCGTGCCGCCGTTCCCGGCCGCCTGACCGACGGGCGCCCGGATGCAGACCATCGGCGTCGTCATCGTGGTCCCGGAGCCATGGGGGAGTGACCTCCAGGCCTTCCGGGAGCGGATCGGCGACCCGATGGCCGACCTCATTCCGCCCCACATCACACTGCTCCCGCCGGTCGGCATCTCCACGCAGCTGATCAGCGGCGTGGTCGACCACCTCGCCACAGCCGCCGGCATGGTGGCGCCCTTCGAGGTCGCACTCAAGGGCACCGACTCCTTCCGCCCGGTCTCGCCGGTGGTCTTCGTCGCGCTGGAGGAGGGCGCCGACGACTGCGCGACCCTCGAAGGGCTCGTCCGCAACGGGCCGCTGGGGATCGACTCCTCGTGGCCCTACCACCCCCACGTCACCGTCGCCCACGAGCTCCCCGACCAGGTCCTCGACCTCGCCTGCACCGAGTTGGCCGGCCTGGAGGCGAGCTTCGTCGTCGACGAGTTCACCCTCTACATCCTCGACCCCGACGGCCGCTGGCACCCGACGCACACGTTCCCGCTGGGGAGCCAGACCGACCGCGGCGAGGACTAGCCAGTGCCCCCGGCGATCGTGGTGCGGGCCCAGAAGGCCTTCGAGCAGGCCCGCTCGCGGTCGTCGGTCCTCGACCTGCTGGTCCGGATCCAGTCCCACTACGGCCGCGTCGGAGCCTCACAGCAGGCCGGCGCGGTCACGTACTTCGCGTTCCTGTCCTTCTTTCCCGTGCTGGCACTGGCGGCCTTCGCCGTCGGCGTCGTCGACAACGTCTGGCCCGACGCCTCGGACGGCCTCACCCGCGCGATCGACCAGATCATGCCGGGGCTGGTCGGCTCCGGCGAGGGGCAGGTCTCACTCGACGACGTCCAGCGCTTCAGCGGTTGGGCCGGCATCGTCGGCCTCCTCGGCGTGCTGTACGCCGGCCTCGGCTGGATCGACGCCCTGCGGACGGGCCTCCTCGCGGTCTTCGAGGTCCCGCGCGAGGAGCAGCCCAGCTTCCTGGTCGCCAAGCGCGACGACCTGGTCGCGCTGGTCGGCATCGGCCTCGCGCTCTTCGTTAGCGTCGTCGGTGCGCAGACGCTGACCTCCTTCTCCACCGATGTCGTCGACTGGCTGGGCTTCGGCTGGCCGTGGCTGCTCTGGCTGCTCACCCATGTGCTGTCGTGGGCCGTCAGCGTGCTGCTCTTCGTCGTCCTCTTCGCGCTCGTCGCCAAGCCCCACATCCCACGTCGCTCGCTCGTCGAGGCCGCCGCGATCGGGGCCTTCGGCTTCGAGCTGATGAAGATGGTCTCCTTCGCCCTGCTCGGCTCGGCCAAGGGCTCTCCGGCCTTCCAGGCCTTCGGCGTCGCCCTCGTGCTGCTCGTGTGGATCAACTACTTCACGCGCGTAGTCTTCTACGCGGCGACGTACGCCGGTGAGGTGAGGAGACCGCAGTGAAGTTCGAGAAGAAGCACGCCTGGCTGCTGATCGGCGTCGGCATCTGGAACTTCTGGGTCTGGGGCACCTTCATCAAGAACCTCTCCGCCGCCCACTCCCGCGGCGAGGAGCACCCTGACGGCTACTGGATCGCGCATTCGATCCTGATCGTCGTCGACCTGGTCATCGGCGCGGTCCTGCTCGCCCTCGGCGTCAAGGCGCTTCGGGCGAGCAGGAAGGTCGGCTGACGCGCGTCAGGAGTTGTCGAGCGGGAGGCCGGCGGGGTTGACCTCGGACTTCGCGACCGCCTCATTGGTGAGGTTGTAGGTCTTGAGCCACTCGGCGTACTGGCCGTTCTCGATCAGGAAGTTGATCGCGTCGGCCACCGGCTGGGCAAGACCGCTGTCCTTCTTCACCGTGGCGGCGATGAGGCCCTGGAGGCTCGCGCCGGCACCGGAGTAGGTGCCCGCCGTACGGAACTTGTCGCCGGTCTGGGCCTCCTCGTAGGCGATGCCGGGGTTGGGGCCGAAGTAGGCGTCGATCTGGCCCGACTCGAGCGCCGTCCAGATGGCGGTGTTGTCGCTGTAGTACTTGATGTCGATGCCCTCCTTCCCGGCCGCCTTCAGCTTGTCGTTGAACTCGACGAGGATCTTCTCCTGGTTCGTGCCGGCGCCGACGGCGACCGTGAGGCCGTCGAGGACGGCGGGGTCACCGGTGAAGTCGAGCTGGTTGTCGCCCTTGACCGCGAGGCCGAGGTTGTCCTGGCGGTAGGAGGCGAAGTCGTACTTCTCCTTGCGCTTCTCGGTGTCGGTGATGTTGGAGAAGCCGACGTCGGTCTTGCCGGAGTCGATGCCGACGAAGAGGTTGTCCCACGTGGCGTTGGTGATCTCGGGCTCGAGTCCGAAGACGGCGGCGACCAGACGACCGAGGTCGGGCTCGGCGCCGGTGATCGTGGTGTCGTCGTCGCCGACGAAGGCGAGGGGCGGGAAGCCGGTCGGAAGGGCGCCCTCGCCGATCACGAGCTTGCCGCTCTTGACCAGGTCCTTCGGGAGCTCGTCGCGGATCTTCTCCTGGGTGGCCACGTCGATCGTCGCCGTCGGGTAGCTGTCGCCCGCGGCGACGGCGATCTTCACGTGGGTGGTGCCGTCGGTGTCGGCCGCCGCGGCCGCTTCCCCCTTGGTGCTCCCGCAGGCGGCGAGACTGAGGGCGAGGGTGGCGGCCGTGGCCGCGACCGAGATGTTGCGGACGAACGGCCGGGTGAGCGGTCGGACGAGGGACATGTTTCTCCTTGGGTTGGCCGCCGGCCTCGTTGCCGGACGGAGGGGGTGATGCGGGTGGAGCACGGTCAGAGGACCTTGCCGAGGAATTCGCGGGTGCGCGCGTGGGTCGGGTGGTCGATCACCTGGGCCGGTGCGCCCTGCTCGACCACGACGCCGCCGTCGATGAAGACGACGTGGTCGGCGACCTCACGGGCGAAGCCGATCTCGTGGGAGACGATGACCAGGGTCGTGCCGTCTCGGGCGAGCTCCCTGATGACGGCCAGTACCTCGCCGACGAGCTCCGGGTCGAGTGCCGACGTGGGCTCATCGAAGAGGAGTACGTCGGGCTTGAGTGCCAGCGCACGGGCGATGGCGACGCGCTGCTGCTGTCCCCCGGAGAGCTGTCGCGGGTAGGCATCGCCCCGAGTGCCGAGGCCTACCCGCGACAGCAGTTCCTGGGCCCGGATCCGGGCCTCGCCCTTCGTCGCCCGCTTGTGGGCGAGCAACGGCTCGGCCACGTTCTCGGCGACGGTCAGGTGGGGGAAGAGGTTGAAGCTCTGGGCGACGAACCCGATCCGGGTGCGCTGCCGCCGGATCGCCTTGCCCGTCAATTCGTGCAGGCGACCGCGTCGCTCCTCGACGCCGATCAGCTCGCCGTGGACGGCGATGTAGCCGTGGTCGAGCGGCTCGAGGTGATTGATCGCCCGCAGCAGGGTCGACTTGCCTGAGCCGGAGGGCCCGAGGATGACGGTCACACCGCCCGCGGGGAGGGAGAGGTCGATGCCTCGGATCACCTCGGTCCCGGCGAAGGCCTTGTGGGCGTTGCGGATCTCCACCGCGGGAATCGACGGGACGGGCGTGAGGGCGGCGCTCATGCGCGAGCCTCCTTGAGGCGAAGGGCGAGGACGGCGGTCCGGCTGCGCAGCCTCTGGAACGGAGTGGGAGGCAGCGTGCGGACGGCGCCGCGGGCGTAGTGCCGCTCCACGTAGAACTGGAGGATCGAGAGCACCGTGGTGATGACGAGGTACCAGGCGGAGCCCACGAGGAGCAGCGGCACGATGTCGTTGGGGATGCGGCTCTCGAGGATGTAGACGGCGCCGAAGACGTCGGCCAGGCCGACGAAGTACACGAGGGAGCTCATCTTCACCAGGCCGACGAGCTGGTTGACGTAGCCGGGCACGATCGAACGGAGGGCCTGGGGGAGGACGACCCGGGTGAGCCGGCGGGCCGGGGAGAGGCCGAGGGCGTTGGCAGCCTCGATCTGTCCGTGGTCGACCGCAAGGATGCCTCCACGGATCAGTTCTGCGGCATAGGCGGCCTCGTTGAGCGCGAGCCCCACCACGGCGGCCACCAGCCCCGGCAGCAGCAGTGGCGTGTCATGGCTGACGAGTGCGGGCAGCAGCGGCAGCTTGAGCGCCAAGGTGGGGAAGAAGTGCGAGACGTTGTAGATGATCAGCAACAGCACCGGTACCGGCAGTGACCGGAAGAACCAGATGTACAGCCAGGCGGCCCCGCTCAGGACGGCGCTGCCGGAGAGTCGCGCGAGGGCGAGCGCCGTGCCGAGGACAAGACCGACGAGGCCGGCGTACAGGCTCACCTGCAGGGTGAGGACGACACCCTTGAGGATGAGCGGCCGCACGAAGTAGTGCGGGAAGACGCTCCACTGGTAGGTCTCGTTCTGGGCGATGTTCAGGGCCAGCGAGATCGCGAGCAGGATGACGACGCTGCTGAGGATCCAACGGACCCAGTGCCTGCGCGGCACCACGCGTCGCTCGGCGGAGATCGTGGGCGCTGTGGCGGTGGTGTGCGTGGCAGCGGCGTAGGGCACGGCGTCTGGAGTGGCGGTCACGCGCCCATCATCATCAAAGTCAATTAGTTTTATTAGGTTTGTCCGAATACTGAGCAGGGGTCTCATTCCGTCGGCCGGAGGCGAGAGAGTGGAGAGGTGCCTGATGAGTCCCTTCTCGACAACCCCGCGTGGCATTCGCTCACCGGCCCACACCAGCACCTCGCCGAGGTGCGGGGCGCCGCCCGCCGCTATGCCCCTGACGCCTCCTTCGCCTCGGCGGTGGAGCGGCCCTGGGATCCGCAGGACCCCGGCTGGGCGGATCTCGCGGCGCTGGCCGGTGCGGGCGAGCTCGTCACGATGACCGGAGCGGCCGTCAGGCCGCCCGAGGGGTGGGAGCGGATCGAGGGCGGCTTCGGCGTCCAGTTGGTCGACATCGCTGTCGACGCCCGGCGTGACGACGAGGCCGTCCGGCTCGGCCCGGCCGACGTCCCGGAGATCCTCGACCTCGTCGCCCGGACGAAGCCGGGGCCGTTCCTGCCACGGACCATCGAACTCGGCACGTACGTCGGCCTCCGCCGCGACGGCGCACTGGTCGCCCTGGCAGGAGAGCGGATGCACCCGCTCGGCTGGACCGAGATCAGTGCCGTCTGCACCGACGAGCGGTTCCGTGGGCAGGGCCTCGCGACGCGGCTCGTCCTGGATGTCACCCACCGGATCCGCCAACGCGGAGACCATCCACTCCTCCACGCCGCCGAGACCAACACCAACGCCATCCGCCTCTACGAGGCAGTCGGCTTCAAGACCCGCATCCGCACGACCTTCGTGCTGCTTCGCACGCCCCTCACAGATCGGAACGACGCATGACGCTCACCCGCGACCCCGACACCTACACCTCCGAGTGGCAGGCCTGGCATCAGGCACACGAGGCCGCCCGCGCCGACGGCCACGGCTTTCTCGCCGTGACCGGCCTGCACTGGCTCACCGAACGACCGCAGTCCTTGGACGACGCGCCCGGGGAGTGGTGGAGCGACGCGGACGGGGTGCATGTCACCCTGGACGCCGCGGAGGGTGTGACGCTCGACGGCGTCACGCTCGAGGGAACCCATGACTTCGGCCCGATCCCGGAGCGCGGTGGTGTCACCCTGCTCCGGGGCGACGTCGCGATCGAGGTCGCCCGCCGAGGCGGGCACGACATCGTCCGCCCGCGTGACCCCCAGAACCCGCTGCGCGTGCAGTACGCCGGCACGCCGACGTACTTCCCGGCGCCGGAGTGGGTGCTCGAGGGCCGGTACGTCGCCTTCGACGCACCGCGACCCACGACGGTCGGCTCGGTCGCCGACGGGCTGGAGCATGTCTACGACGCCCCGGGCCAGGTGACGTTCGAGATCAACGGCACGCCGCAGGCGCTCACCGCCTTCCCGGGCGGGGCGGAGGGCGCCCTGCTCGTGCTCTTCACCGACGCCACCTCGGGCGTGACGACCTACCCGGCCAACCGCAGCCTCGCGGTCGCCCCGCCGGACGACGAGGGACGGGTGATCCTCGACTTCAACCACGCGGTCAACCTGCCGTGCGCCTACACCGATCACGCCACCTGCCCGCTGCCCCCGGAGGAGAACCGCCTCTCCTTCGCGGTCGAGGCCGGCGAGAAGCTGCCCGTCGAGCGGGGTGGTCACCGATGAGCGCGCCACTGCACCTCGGCGTCGCGCTCGACGGTGCCGGTTGGCACCCGGCCGCCTGGCGTGAGGAGAGCGCCCGCCCTGAGGAGCTCTTCACCCCGCGCTACTGGGCGGACGTCGTCGCCCGGGCCGAGTCCGGCCTGCTCGACCTCGTGACGATCGAGGACGGCCTGCGACTCCAGTCCGACGACCCGTTCGTCGCCGACGACCGCACCGACCGCGTCCGCGGCCGCCTCGATGCCGTCCAGATCGCCGCCCGGGTCGCTCCGCTCACCTCTCACATCGGCCTGGTCCCGACGGCCGTGGTCACGCACACCGAGCCGTTTCACCTCTCCAAGGCGATCGCCACGCTCGACTATGTGAGCACCGGGCGCGCCGGTGTCCGGGTGCAGGTGGACGCGAGCGCCGAGTCGACCGGCCACGTCGGCCGCCGCGAGCTCCCCCAGCTGACCCTCGAGGGTGTCCGGAGCGGCGACCCGGCCGCCCAACAGGCGCTCGTCGAGCTCTTCGACGAGGCCGCCGACTACGTCCAGGTGCTGCGCCGGCTCTGGGACTCGTGGGAGGACGACGCCGAGATCCGCGACGTGGCGACCGGTCGCTTCATCGACCGGGAGAAGCTGCACTACATCGACTTCGAGGGCCGCTGGTTCTCGGTGAAGGGCCCCTCCATCACGCCGCGGCCGCCGCAGGGCCAGCCGCTCGTCGCCGCCCTCGCCCACCAGGAGGTCCCCTTCCAGCTCGTCGCACGCGCAGCCGATCTCGGGTTCGTGACACCCCGGGACGAGACCGACGCCGCCGCGCTGGTCGCACGCCTCGAGGCGCTGCATGTCTGGGGTGACCTCGTCGTCGTGCTCGACGACGACACCTCCGCGGCCGAGGCGCGGCTGCGTCGCCTCGATGAGGTCGCCGGGGCGACGTACACCTCCGACGCCCACATCTTCGCCGGCACCGCCACCGAACTCGCCGACCTCCTGCTCGGGTGGCAGGCGGCCGGGCTCACGGGCTTCCGGCTGCGCCCGGCCGTGATCGCCCACGACCTCGACCAGATCGTCGACCGGCTCGTGCCCGAGCTGCAGCGTCGTGGCGCCTTCCGGACGTCGTACGACGCCAGCACCCTGCGCGGACTGCTCGGCCTGGACCGTCCCGCCAACCGCTACGCCACCGTCTGAGGAGCCACCCATGTCGACACCATCCGCCGCGTCCGGCCGGCCGCTCAAGCAGGTCCACCTCGCCGCCCACTTCCCCGGCGTCAACAACACGACGGTGTGGAGCGACCCGGCTGCCGGGAGCCACATCGAGTTCTCGTCCTTCAAGCACCTCGCCCAGACGGCCGAGCGGGGGAAGTTCGACTTCTTCTTCCTGGCCGAGGGCCTCCGGCTGCGCGAGCAGGGTGGCCGGATCTACGACCTCGACGTCGTCGGGCGGCCCGACACCCACACCGTCCTCGCCGCACTCGCGGCCGTCACCGCCCACCTCGGCCTCACCGGCACGATCAGCTCGACCTTCAACGAGCCCTACGAGGTCGCGCGGCAGTTCGCCTCGCTCGACCACCTGTCCGGTGGACGGGCTGCATGGAACGTCGTCACCAGCTGGGACGCCTTCACCGGCGAGAACTTCCGGCGCGGCGGCTACCTGCCCCAGGACGAGCGGTACGAGCGGGCGAAGACCTTCCTCGAGGCGGCCACGACGCTCTGGGACTCCTGGGCACCCACGGACCTCGTGGCGGATCCGGCCTCGGGCCGCTTCCTGGCCCGGCCCGACGCCGGCTCGTTCACGATCAAGGACAACCAGTTCGACATCAGCGGCCGGTTCAACGTGCCGCGCTCGCCCCAGGGCCGCCCGGTCATCTTCCAGGCCGGTGACTCCGAGGAGGGGCGCGACTTCGCCGCGGCGGAGGCCGACGCGATCTTCAGCCGTCATGCGCAGTACGACGACGGCCGCCTCTTCTACGAGGACGTGAAGGGCCGGCTCGCCCGCTTCGGCCGGCGTCGCGACGAGCTGCTGATCCTGCCCGCCGCCACCTTCGTGCTCGGCGACACCGATGCCGAGGCGGCCGAGATCGCCCACGAGGTGCGACTCGCGCAGGTCTCGCCGGCGACCGCGATCAAGTTCCTCGAGCAGCTCTGGAACACCGACCTCTCCTCGCACGACCCCGATGGACCGCTGCCGAGCTTCGACCCGGTCGAGACCGACGTCGACAGCCTCCACTCCAAGGGCCGCGCCAGCGTGCGGATGCACCAGCAGCGGGTCGAGACGGCGCGCGACTGGCGTGCGCGCGCGGAGGCCGAGGGGCTCACCACCCGCGAGCTGATCATCGAGGTCACCGGGCGCCAGTCGTTCATCGGCTCGGCGTCGACCATCGCCCATCTCCTGAACACCTTCGTCCAGGACGACGTCGCCGACGGCTTCATCCTCGTGCCGCACGTGACGCCGGGCGGCCTCGATGCCTTCGTCGACACGGTCGTACCGATCCTGCAGGAGTGGGGCGTGCACCGCACCGAGTACGTCGGCACGACACTGCGCGACAACCTCGGTCTCGCCCATCCCGACACCCCGGCCGACTCGAAGGCGACGGCCTGACGATGACCACCGCACTCTCCGTCCTCGACCTGATCCCGATCTCCTCCGGCTCCACCGCAGCACAGGCGCTGCGCAACTCCATCGACCTGGCCCAGCGCGCCGAGGCCGCGGGCTACCGGCGCTACTGGTTCGCCGAGCATCACCTGAACCCGGGCGTGGCCGGCACCTCGCCCGTCGTCGCGCTGGCGGCCACCGCGGCGCAGACGTCGATGATCCGCCTCGGCTCCGGCGCGCTCCAGATGGGGCACCGCACTCCGCTGTCGGCCGTCGAGGAGTTCGGCCTGCTCGACGCGCTGTACCCCGGCCGTTTCGACCTCGGTCTCGGGCGCTCGGGCGGCAAGCCGCCGGGCTCGGGTGAACAGCGGGTCTCGTCGCGCGTCGTGGAGGGTCGCACCGAGAACGGCCTGCTCGTCCCGCCGCAGTTCTCCTACGCGAACCTGCTGGGCTCGCCGCGGATCGCCCTCCAGCGACAGCTCCTCGCCCAGCCCGAGGCACAGCCGCAGGACTATGCAGCACTCGTCGACGACGTACTCAACCTGCTGGCGGGCACGTGGAAGTCCGACGACGGCGTCGAGGTCCACGCCGTCCCGGGGGAGGGCGCCGACGTCACGCCATGGATCTTCGGCAGCAGCGGAGGCGAGTCCGCCGAGATCGCCGGTGCCCGCGGGCTGCGGTTCGCCGCCAACTACCACGTCGCACCCGCGGGCGTGATCGACGCCGTCGACGCCTACCGCGCTGCCTTCCGGGCCTCCTCCGACCTCGCCGAGCCCTATGTGACGGTCAGCGCCGACGTGGTCGTCGCCCCCGACGAGGCGACGGCCCGGGAGCTCGCCACCGGCTATGCGCTGTGGGTCCGCAGCATCCGCACGGCCGAGGGCGCGATCGAGTTTCCCACGCCCGACGAGTCCCGTCGCTGGACCTGGAGCGAGGAGGACCGCGCCCTGGTGCAGGACCGGCTCGACACCCAGTTCGTCGGTACGCCGGCCCAGGTGGCCGACCGCCTCGAGCAGCTGCAGGAGGCGACCGGTGCCGACGAGCTCGCGCTGACCACGATCACCCACGGTCACGCCGACCGCGTCCGCTCCTACGAGCTCATCGCGGAGGAGTGGGCCCGCCGGGCTCAGTAGCCCTGCTTGATCGCCTCGCGCAGGTCCTTGTTGAGCTGCGAGATCACGTCGAGCGGGATCTCCTTGGGGCAGGCGGCGGCGCACTCACCGATGTTCGTGCAGCCACCGAAGCCCTCGTGGTCGTGCTGGGCGACCATGGTGGCGACGCGGGAGTAGCGCTCCGGCTGGCCCTGGGGGAGCTCACCGAGGTGGGTGATCTTCGCACCGAGGAAGAGCGACGCCGAGCCGTTGGGGCACGCTGCGACACAGGCGCCACAGCCGATGCAGGTCGCCACGTTGAAGGCACGCAGGGCCTTGTCACGTGGGGCCGGCACCGAGTTGGCCTCGGGGGCCGAACCCGTGTTGGCGGAGATGTAGCCACCGTTGGAGATGATCCGGTCGAACGCACCGCGGTCGACGATCAGGTCCTTGATGATCGGGAAGGAGCCTGCGCGCCACGGCTCGATGGTGATCGTGTCGCCGTCCTTGAAGGAGCGCATGTGCAGCTGGCAGGTCGTGGTGACCTCCGGGCCGTGCGCCTGACCGTTGATCATCAGCGAGCACATGCCGCAGATGCCCTCGCGGCAGTCGCTGTCGAACGCGATCGGCTCCTCGCCCGCGTGCAGGAGCTGCTCGTTGAGCAGGTCGAGCATCTCGAGGAAGGACATGTCCGACGAGACGCCGTCGAGCGAGTAGTTGTGCAGCGCACCCTTGGCTTCAGGGCCGGCCTGGCGCCAGATCTTGAGCGTGAGCTTCACTTGTAGGACCTCTGCTTCATCTCGATGGCGGTGTAGATCAGGTCTTCCTTGTGGAGCACGGGCTTCCCGCCCTCGAGCGAGTCACCGCCCCACTCCCACGCGGCGACGTAGGCGAACTCGTCGTCGTGACGCAGCGCCTCGCCGTCCTCGGTCTGGGACTCGGCCCGGAAGTGGCCACCGCACGACTCGCGGCGGTTGAGCGCGTCGATGCACATCAGCTCACCGAGCTCGATGAAGTCGGCGACGCGGCCGGCCTTCTCGAGGTCCTGGTTGAGCGTCTCGCCCGAGCCGAGCACCTTCACGTTGGTCCAGAACTCCTGCTTCAGGGCGCGGATCTTCGCGATGGCCTCCTTGAGGCCCTCCGCGGTCCGCTCCATGCCGCAGTACTCCCACATGATCGTGCCGAGCTCCTTGTGGAAGGACTCCACCGAGCGCTCGCCGTTGATCGACAGGAACTTCTCGACCTGCGCGCGTACGCCGGCCAGCGCCTCCTGCACGGCAGGGTGGTCCTCCGCGACGGGCTGGAAGGGGCCGTCCGCGAGGTAGTCGCGGATCGTGTTCGGCAGCACGAAGTAACCGTCGGAGAGGCCCTGCATCAGCGCCGAGGCACCGAGGCGGTTGGCGCCGTGGTCGGAGAAGTTCGCCTCACCCGTGCAGTAGAGGCCCGGGATGTTGGTGGACAGCTCGTAGTCGACCCAGAGGCCACCCATCACGTAGTGGACGGCCGGGTAGATGCGCATCGGCAGCTGGTACGGGTCCTCACCGGTGATGCGCTCGTACATGTCGAGGAGGTTGTCGTACTTCTCCTCGATGGCGGCCTTGCCCAGGCGAGCGATGGCGGCGGTCAGGTCGAGGTAGACACCACGACGACGCTTGACCGAGTTGCCGTCCGCGTCCATCTCGTCGACCTCCGGACCCACACCGCGACCCTCGTCGCACATGTACTTCGCGGCACGGGAGGCGATGTCGCGGGGGACCAGGTTTCCGAAGGAGGGGTAGATCCGCTCCAGGAAGTAGTCGCGGTCCTCCTCGGGGATCTGGCGCGGGTCCTTGTCGCAGTCGGCGGCGTTCTTCGGGACCCACATCCGACCGTCGTTGCGGAGTGACTCCGACATGAGGGTCAGCTTCGACTGGTGCGCGCCGGTCACCGGGATGCAGGTCGGGTGGATCTGCGTGTAGCAGGGGTTGGCCATGTAGGCGCCCTTGCGGTGCGCACGCCACGCGGCGGTGACGTTGGAGCCCATCGCGTTGGTCGAGAGGTAGAAGACGTTGCCGTAGCCACCGGAGGCGAGCACGACCACGTCGGCGAGGTGGGTCTCGATGGCGCCGGAGACCATGTCACGCGTGACGATGCCGCGGGCACGGCCGTCGACGATGATCACGTCGAGCATCTCGTGGCGGCTGTACGGCGTCACGGTGCCGGCAGCCACCTGCCGCTCGAGCGCCTGGTAGGCGCCGAGGAGCAGCTGCTGGCCGGTCTGGCCACGCGCGTAGAACGTACGGGAGACCTGGACACCACCGAAGGAGCGGTTGTCCAGCAGGCCGCCGTACTCGCGGGCGAAGGGGACACCCTGCGCGACGCACTGGTCGATGATGTTCGCGCTGACCTCGGCCAGGCGGTAGACGTTCGACTCGCGGGCGCGGTAGTCGCCGCCCTTCACCGTGTCGTAGAAGAGGCGGTAGACCGAGTCGCCGTCCTCCTTGTAGTTCTTCGCCGCATTGATACCGCCTTGGGCAGCGATCGAGTGCGCGCGACGCGGGGAGTCCTGGTAGAAGAAGGACTTCACGTTGTAGCCGGCCTCGCCGAGCGTCGCCGCCGCAGCGCCACCGGCCAGGCCGGTGCCCACGATGATGATGTTCAGCTTGCGGCGGTTCGCCGGGTTGACCAGGCGGTTGTCGAACTTGCGGTTCGTCCAGCGCGACGCGATCGGGCCGGTCGGAGCCTTCGCGTCGACGAGCTTGTCACCGAGCTCGTAGTAGCCGGCGGCGTCGTCGGAGAGCTGGTTCGGAGCCTCGTTGGTCGGGACAGGGTTGAGCAGATCGAGAGAAGCCATCAGTGACGTCGCCTTACTTCGAGATCACGCCGAAGAGCGCGAAGAGGGGCACCAACGAGAAACCGCCTGCGATGACGATCGCGACGATCCAGCCAGCGATGCGGGCACGGGCACGCGACGTGGCGGTGTTGGTGTAGCCGAGGGTCTGGAGCGAGCTGAATGTGCCGTGGTGCAGGTGCAGGCCCAGCGCCACCATGGCGAGGAGGTAGATCACGGTCATCCACCAGCTCTGGTCGGCGAAGGCGCCGACGAGCAGGTTGTACGGGTCCTGGTTGCCGGTCGAGCCATCCGTGATGTCGATCTTGACGATCGTGAACTGGAGCAGGTGCCAGATCAGGAAGAGCAGGATCGTGAGACCGCCCCAGCGCATCGTGCGCGAGGAGATCGACGAGGCCACGTTCTTCTTGACGGCGTACTTCACCGGACGGGCCGCCGCCGCGCGCTTCCAGAGCACGACGGCGCTGACCACGTGCACGATGAGCGCCACGAGGAGGCCGACGCGCAGGATCCAGAGGAACCCGGCGTACGGGAGCATCGGGGTCCCGAGCGTGCGCAGGTGCTCGGCGTACTCGTTGTAGGCATCGTGGCCGGCGAAGGCCTTGAGGTTGCCGTACATATGAGCCAGGACGAACAGGATGAAGACGATGCCGCTGATGGCCATGGCCAGCTTCAGCGCGATCGTCGAGTGCGTCGCGCGCACTCCCTTGACGAGTTCGGTGGTTGCCACGGGAGGGCACGTTACTCGCCGTGATCTGCTTCACGTCATCGGGGACGGTGTGACATAGGCCCTGTTACCCGCCGGTCACATAGTGTGATCGATCCAATCGATCAGGCACGTCACGCTGCACGCATGTTCACCTCGATCAACGGCAGGAGCGTCGTCGTCACCGGCGCCAGCAAGGGCATCGGCAAGGGCATCGCCCGGGTCTTCACGGACGCCGGCGCGAGGGTGCTGATCACCGGCCGCAGCGAGGCAGCACTCGCGGAGGCGGCCGCCGAGCTCGGCTGCGAGTACGCCGTGGGCGACGTCGCGTCGCGCGAGGACTGCCTCGTGATCGCGGCCCGGGCCGTCGAGCTCTTCGGCGGGATCGACGTGCTCTGTGCCAACGCCGGCATCTTCCCGAGCGCCCGCCTCGCCGACATGACGCCCGATGACCTCGGCTCCGTGATGGGCACCAACGTCGACGGCACCGTCTGGATGGTCCAGGCCTGCCTGCCGGCGCTGACCGCGAGCGGCCGCGGTCGGGTGGTGGTCACCTCCTCGATCACCGGCCCGATCACCGGATATCCCGGCTGGTCCCACTACGGCGCCTCGAAGGCGGCCCAGCTCGGCTTCGTGCGTACGGCGGCGATGGAGCTCGCCCCGAAGGGCATCACCATCAATGCGGTGCTGCCGGGCAACATCGCGACGGAGGGGCTCGCGGAGAACGGTGAGGAGTACATCGCGGGCATGACCGCCGCCATCCCGATGCGCAGGCTCGGCAGCCCGGCCGACATCGGCCATGCGGCACTCTTCTTCGCCAGCGACGAGGCCGGCTACATCACCGGTCAGAGCCTCGTGGTCGACGGTGGGCAGGTGCTGCCCGAGTCCGGGCAGGCACTCGACGAGATGTGAGCGCGGAGTGCCTATTGCGTACGGACCGGAGCCGAGGAATGCGGGTCGTTCTTTCTGGCGTGGGCGCTCGCAGTGCCTAGTCGCCGAGAGCTCCGGGGGACGACGTCGTTGTAGCAATTCACGCGCTCCTGAGTCGCGGTCGAACAGCTGCACGTCGTCGATGGCTTCACCCCGAGGAGCCGCAGAACTACTCTCAGTCGATGCGGTGCATCTCTCCACCGTGCCGCACTTGCTCGACGGCGAACGGCGCCTGGAAACGCTCAATGAAGCGGTCGCGTCTCTAATCGTTATGCATCGGAACGCAGGACGTGGAGCGGCGTGCAGCCAGTGATCTCGCTCCCACGCACCGCCTCCTTGCGGCCCCTTCTGTCCGCGCAGTTCCCGGAGCCCCGCTTCGACCTCAGCTGCGAATTCCGCCGGATTTTGGAAGGCTGACGGGATTCGGTGGAGCGCTCGAGGTCGATCGCGACTCGTGTGGTCGCCGAGCAGGTAGCGCTGGCGCGGCCACGAAATCTTCTCTCGCCGCTGTGTCGCGAGTGGGAGCGCGGCGGGCCGGAACGTTCACTCAGGAGCGTCAAGTCGCTCGTCCTCATACCGCTTGAGCCACGCGTTGTAGCAGTTTCGGATGATGTCGTAATAGAGAAGGTGGATGATGCGCTGCCGGTGACCTCCTGAGCACCGCGAGCTTGCGCTTGGCTCGTCATGCCAATTCTCGTTCTGTCACGAAAAACTGAGAATTGGAGACCGGTCCGGTCTTAGACCTACACCTCTTGTGGGGCTGCCTTTACCGAGGCCTTTCCTCTAGGGCGGCCGTCTAGACCGGATTTGGCTCTGGACGCCATTCGTAGGAGATCGAAAGGTTCGGGCGTACGGTCTTGGCATGTTGAGGAGCGGCGCAGGCTCAAGCCCTCTGCAATCGCGATCGGCGCTGGCCTTCTGCTCGCGCTGGCCATCGTTGGACCTTCCACCGCGCTCGATCGGGACACAATGGTGCCGACGCTCACTTACAGCCCCGACTGCATCGACGATGTGGCAAGTGGCAACGGGCCGGTATGTATGACAGACAACGCCGGGACTTCGGCGTTCTTCCAGTCCACGGTGCCGGCATCCGCGATCGCGACCATCAAGACGGCGCTAGGTGACTACAACAACTCCGACCTTTCGATCACCTATCCGGCATCGGCCACATACTCGGGCACCGCGGAAACCGACATCATCTATCAAGTCAGTGCATCCGGGATGCCGAGTGGAATCATCGGGTGGACGTGGTGCGATGACGCGGTCAACAGCCTTAGGTGCGATCAGCAGTACGTCCGGTTCAGGTCGGCGTCTGCTTCCACCCTCGACCAAGAACTCGCCTGCCACGAGTCCGGGCACGCTGTTGGCCTCGTGCACGGAAGCGATGCGTATGTACAGGTGGCAGACAATGACGGTGCCAACATGAGGTGCATGGAAACGCCCGTGTCCGGCCCCGAAGATCTGGTCCAGCATCCGTGTGAGCTGCTGGTTGGTCCGACCCGGTTGGGACACCGGGGTCGGGTTGTTGCGACTGGTCCACGCGCAGTGGCGGTAGGGCCTCTCATCGGCTACCACCACCTAGGTTGTACGGAGTCGCTTCTTGGAGCATCTTGGCGTACGCCGCCGGGGTCTGTCCCTTCAAACTCCGATGAACTCGCATCGTGTTGTACTTCTCGGTCCAGGCGTCGACGACGAACTGGACCTCGAGGATCGAGTGGTAGACCTCGTGGCCGAAGAGTTCGCGCTCCATCGTGCCGTTGAACCGCTCGTTGATGCCGTTCTGCCACGGGCTGGCCTTGGCGATGAACACCCCGCGGACCTGCTGCTCCCCGAGCCAGTCCAGCAGGCTGTCGGCGATGAACTCCCGCCCGTTGTCGGCGCGGATCAGAGTCGGCTTCCCGTGAATCTCGAACAGCTTCTCCAGATGCTCGCGCACGCCCTTGGCGCCGATACCTCGGGCGACGTGGGACCCGAGCCCGACCCGCGTGAACTCGTCGATGACGTTGAGCACCCGCAACGGGCGCCCGTCACTGGTCCTGCGCTTGATGAAGTCATAGGACCAGACGTGATTGCGGTATCGCGCCGGCAGCCGACGCGTGGAGTTCGCGTCCTCACCCACCGCCTTCTGACCTGAGGCTTTCACCTTGCGCGGGGGCACTTGCAGCCCCTCGCGGCGCCACAACCGCTCGATGCGCTTCTTGTTCACCGGCCAGCCCTCAGCGACCAGCAGCCCGTGGATCATCCGATAGCCCCACTTCGGATGCTCCAGGCTCAACGCGTGCATCCGCTCCACCAGCTTGGCCTCCAGATCGGTGGGCCTCGGCTCGTAGCGATTGCTCGACCTGTGCTGCCCGACCAGCCGGCAGGCACGGCGCTCGCTGACCTTGTACTTCTTGATCAGCATCGCCACCGCGTCCCGCCGCCGGGCCGGGCTCAGAAGTTTCCCTTCGACAGATCCTTCAACATCGAGATGTCCAACGCCTGCTCGGCCACGATCCGCTTCAGACGGGCATTCTCCTGCTCCAGCGTCTTCAGCCGGATCGCCTCGTCCTCCTTCATCGCGCCGTACTTCTGACGCCACCGGTAGAACGTCTGCTCGCTGACCCCGAGCTTCTTGCACACCTGCGGGATCGTCGCGCCCTGGGCCTGGAGCTTCTCCGCATCACGCAACCGCGCGACGATCTGCTCCGGACTCAACCTCTTCGCTGCAGCCATCGAGTACTGACACCGGTCCTCTCACTTGTAGAGCAAGCCTCACAAGAACTGGACCGATCTACGGGGGGCCGCACACCCGATACAGGGACTCGGCCCCACCCCGGGGCAAATAACGCCGACAATGTCAACGACAACTACTAGGGCGCGGCATGATCAAGGTAATTTTTCCGCTGTCCGTGCTGACGGCTTTCCTCTTGACTGCGTGTGGGTCGGGTCAGTCAGTCCAGGTTGGCGAGGCGGACAAACTCCTCCCCGACGCGACTGCCGCTGACTGGCGGACCTATGCCGATCACCTCGTGGTTGCCGAGGTAGTTTCCGAGAAGAAGCTGCCGATGAGCGAGGAGGAGAATGGGTCCGGTGAAGGATTCGCTGACCGCCTTCTGACATTTCGTATTGACAAGGTCCTCTGGTCGAACGAGGGTGCCGAAGCCGCGCCCACTGAGCTGACGACCAGCATTGATGGCTGGACCGTCCACGACGGGAAAGAGACCCCATTCCGGTTCTCGGGCGAGCCCGAGATAGTCACCGGACATACGTACGTCATGCCGGTCACCTACCTACGCGTAGGTCGACTCGTGGACACGCCCGGCTGGATGACGCTGAGCGTCGTCCCCGCCGATGACGGTGAGATCGGTAAGGGGGACACGATTTTTGGCGAGCCTTCGGAAGTGGAGTCCTCTTTGCTCGGCAAGCCGGTTTCGGCCGCAGTTGATCTGATGGTAAATACGCCTCTCCCGGACGTGGCCAAGCCGTTCATGGGACTTCCTCCAACGGATCGCCTCACTGCCATCACCAAGGCTCAAGAGAAGAGCTTGGGGTCGGCTGAGCCGTCCGAATTGCCATAAATCCGAGGTACGCGCAGCCCCGTCGCGGCAGTTCGAACCACCGGTCTCGGCCGCTTACAGAGATGGTCGTCGCAGGATTCTGGCCAGTAGTAAGGTCCGGTCCCATGACCGACCACAGCCAGGCGGAATGGGAGGCGGCTGCGGCCGCCGTGCTTCGGAAGGCGCGTCGCCTGAGCGATGAGGATCCGGACTCTGCGGTCTGGCAGAAGCTCGGCCGCACGACCCTGGACGGGATCTCCGTGACGCCTCTCGGCCTGCCCGGGGGCGAGGTCGCGGCCGTACGCCCGACCCGCGAGGGGCCCTGGGACATCCGGAGCCTGATCGCCCACCCGAACGCCAAGCTGGCCAACGAGGAGGCGCTCGTCGACCTCGACGGCGGTGTGACGTCGCTCTGGCTCGCCGCGGACGAGAGCACCGACGTCGCCGCGACGCTGGCCGGCGTTCTGCTCGACCTCGCGCCCGTCGTGCTGGACGCCCCGACCGCGACCGGCGCGGTCGCCGACGCCTTTCTGGCCCTTCCGGGCAACAAGCACGCCGACTCCAACCTCGGCATCGACCCGCTCGGCGCGATGCTCCGCGACCTGCCGCTCGCGGTCGACGAGGCGGTCGAGGAGCTCACGAGCTATGCGCGCAAGGCCTGGCAGGCCGACGTCCGCGCGATCGTCGTCGACGCGACCGCCACGCATGACCTCGGCGCCTCCGACGCGCAGGAGCTCGGCTGGGCGATCGCCGTGGGGACGGCGTACCTGCGCTGGCTGACGGCTGCGGACGGCGGCAACTTCTCGGTCGACGAGGCCGCGGCGCTGATCGACTTCCGCCTGGCCGCGACCGACGAGCAGTTCCCGACGATCGCGAAGTTCCGCGCGCTCCGCACGCTGTGGGCGTCGGTGCTCACGCACTCCGGCGCGACGGTCGTCGAGACCCGCGTGCACGGCACGACGTCGCGGCCGATGCTGAGCAAGTACGACCCCTACGTGAACATGCTGCGCGGCACCGTCGCCGCGTTCGCCGCCGGTGTCGGCGGAGCGGACGCCGTCACGGTGCTGCCGTTCGACTCCGCCAACGGTCGCCCCGAGGCGTTCGGCCGACGGATCGCGCGCAACGTCAACCACCTCCTCATCGACGAGTCGCACGTCGCCGCCGTCGCCGACCCGGCCGGTGGTGCGTTCGCGGTCGAGCAGCTGACCAACGACCTCGCCGTCAAGGGTTGGGCGGAGTTCCAGGCGCTCGAGGCCGAGTGGCAGGGCGGTCACGACTTCACGGCTTTCCTCGGCCGGATCGAGGACGTGAAGGCGCGGCGTGAGACCGACATCGCCAAGCGGAAGCGCCCGCTGACCGGTCTCACCGAATTTCCCAACCTCGCCGAGACCCTGCCCGAACGTGACGCGGACCCGCTCAACGACCGAGTCACGCGGTACGGCGCCAGCTTCGAGGCACTGCGTGACGCCCCGGCTCAGGCGCACGTCTTCCTGGCCACGATGGGCACGGTCGCACAGCACACGGCCCGCGCGACGTTCGCCTCCAACCTGCTCGCCGCCGGCGGCATCGCCGTCGACGTCGCCGGGAGGACCGCGTCCGTCGAGGATCTGACGAAGGCGTACGCCGGCCAGCCGGTCGTCATGCTCGCCGGCTCCGACGACGCCTACGCCGAGTGGGGCGCGGATGCTGCGACGGCGCTCCGCGACGCCGGCGCGAAGCACGTGATCATCGCCGGAAAGCCCACCGACTACGCCGACTCGAGCGCGGCGATGGGTGTTGACGCCTTGGCCTTCCTCACCAACGTCCGGAAGGAGCTCGGAGCATGAGCATCCCCGCCAACTTCAGCCAGATCCCGCTCAGCCTCGACGAGCTCGTCGAGCCGCCGCTGCCGGTGGGCGCCCCGTGGCTCAGCCCCGAGGGGATCGAGATCGCGACGTCGTACACCGAGAGCGACCTGCTCGGCGTGCACGACCTCGGCACGTACCCGGGCCTCACGCCGTTCCTGCGTGGGCCCTACCCGACGATGTACACGACGCAGCCGTGGACGATCCGGCAGTACGCCGGCTTCTCGACCGCCGAGGAGTCCAACGCCTTCTACCGCCGCAACCTTGCCGCCGGCCAGAAGGGGCTCTCGGTCGCGTTCGACCTGGCGACGCACCGCGGCTACGACTCCGACCACCCGCGTGTGCGCGGCGACGTCGGCATGGCGGGTGTCGCGATCGACTCCATCTACGACACGCGCACCCTCTTCGACGGCATCCCGCTCGACCAGATGTCGGTGTCGATGACGATGAACGGCGCCGTGCTCCCGGTGCTCGCGCTCTACATCGTCGCGGCCGAGGAGCAGGGCGTGACGCCGCAGCAGCTCGCGGGCACGATCCAGAACGACATCCTCAAGGAGTTCATGGTCCGCAACACCTACATCTACCCGCCGGCCGGGTCGATGCGGATCATCGGCGACATCTTCAGCTATACCGCGCAGAACATGCCGCGGTTCAACTCGATCTCCATCTCCGGCTATCACATGCAGGAGGCCGGAGCGACGGCCGACCTCGAGCTCGCCTACACGCTGGCCGACGGTGTCGAGTACATCCGGACCGGTCTCAACGCCGGCCTCGACGTCGACGCCTTCGCGCCGCGACTGTCGTTCTTCTGGGCGATCGGCATGAACTTCTTCATGGAGATCGCCAAGATGCGCGCCGCCCGCATGCTGTGGTCGCGACTCGTCGCCGACTTCAACCCGAAGTCCGCCAAGTCGCTGTCCCTGCGCACGCACTCCCAGACCTCCGGCTGGTCGCTGACGGCGCAGGACGTCTTCAACAACGTCGGTCGCACGGCGATCGAGGCGATGGCGGCGACGCAGGGCCACACCCAGTCGCTGCACACCAACGCGCTCGACGAGGCGATCGCGCTGCCGACCGATTTCAGTGCGCGCATCGCCCGCAACACCCAGCTGCTGCTGCAGCAGGAGTCGCGCACGACCGAGATCATCGACCCGTGGGCCGGCTCCTACTACGTCGAGAAGCTGACGCACGACCTCGCGGCCAAGGCCTGGGAGCACATCCAGGAGGCCGAGGCCGCCGGCGGCATGGCGAAGGCCATCGAGCAGGGCATCCCGAAGATGCGCATCGAGGAGGCGGCCGCCCGCACCCAGGCCAGGATCGACTCCGGCGCCCAGAACGTCATCGGCGTCAACACCTACCGTCTCGCCGCCGAGGACAAGCTCGACGTCCTCAAGGTCGACAACCACGAGGTCTACCGCCAGCAGATCGCCAAGCTCGAGCGACTGCGCGCGGAGCGCAACGCCGACGACGTACGTCGTGCCCTCGAGGCCCTGACGAACGCGGCCTCCAGCGGCGAGGGCAACCTGCTCGAGCTCTCGGTCAACGCCGCGCGGGCCAAGGCGACCGTCGGCGAGATCTCGGACGCGGTCGAGAAGGCCTACGGCCGTCATCAGGCCGTGATCCGTACGATCTCCGGCGTGTACCGCGACGAGGCCAACGCATCCAACGAGGGCGCCGGCGACTCCAAGGTCGCCGAGGTGCTCAAGGCCACCGAGGACTTCGAGGAGGCCGAGGGCCGTCGCCCCCGCATCCTCGTGGCGAAGATGGGCCAGGACGGCCACGACCGCGGCCAGAAGGTCGTCGTCTCCGCCTTCGCCGACCTCGGCTTCGACGTCGACGTCGGCCCGCTCTTCAGCACGCCGGAGGAGGTCGCTCAGCAGGCCGTCGACGCCGACGTCCACATCGTGGGTGTCTCCTCCCTCGCGGCCGGACACCTGACCCTCCTGCCCGCCCTCAAGGCGGCGCTCGAGGAGCAGGGCCGGCCGGACATCATGATCGTCATCGGCGGTGTCATCCCGCCTGACGACGTACCGACGCTCAAGGAGATGGGTGCCGCCGAGGTCTTCCTCCCCGGCACGGTCATCGCCGAGTCAGCGCTCGACCTGCTGAAGCGGCTCCGGGAACAGCTCGACGCGTGACGGGGCGCGTAGCAGCGGCTACTGGAGCTTGATGGTGCCGCTGGGCGTGCGGACGTGGTGCTTGCCGGCTGGGCTTCGCCAGAGGTAGTAGCCGGGTTCGAGTTTGGTGTAGGTCCAGTGGGTGAAGGTCTTCATCCGGTGGTGATACCGGCACAGGCAGGCGAGGTTCTCACTACTGGTGGGTCCGCCGCGGTCGGGATGGTCTTTGTCGTAGGGCTCGATGTGGTCGAGGTCGGCGGTTCGGGCGTTGCGTTCGCAGTTGGGGGCTACGCAGGTCTTGTCGGTCAGGATCGCCTGTTCCCGCATGGTCTCGCTGGGCACGTAGCCGTTCCGCTTGAGGTCGATCACGGGACGGGCCACGATCTTGGTGTTCGAGGTCTGGCACCACTCGCGGAGCTGGGTGAGGGTGGTGAGGCCGGTGCCGCCTTCGGTGGTGAACTGCCCCTCGCTGTCGGCGTGGACGTAGAGGTTCACCACGCGCGTGACGGCACCGGCCGACGTACCGGCGAGGTAGTGGCGGGCGATCACACCGAGTGCCTTCGATCGCCGGACGTCGAGGGACTCTTCTGAGCCCTGCGCCTTCAGTTCCGCGGCGGCCTTCTGGATTGCTGCTTCGAGGTCGAGGCCGTCGGCGTGGTCGGTCTTGCCGTAGAGGTCGTCGGTGCCGTCGTCCTGGGGGCAGAGGTCGACCCTGCGTGCGTCGGCTGCTGCTTCGGCTCGGCGTGCTGCTTCGTCGGGGTCGAAGCGGTCGAGGGCGTGGGCGACGAACCGCTTCAACGCGGTGGGGCCGATCTTCTCGAACCGCATGTGCAGTTCTTTGTCGAGCCACGCGGCACCCTCAACCGTGAGGACGCGGGAGGCCTGCGCGACGAGGCGTGCTTTCCAGACGGGGAGTTGTTCGTCGTAGAGGCGGAAGAAGAGTTTCGGCAACCGGTGGTGGAGCTCCAGCGCATCACCGACCCAGGAGCGTGCCTGGTGGTCGTTCATGCCGGTCTCGGCGGCGAGGTCCATGAGGGCGGATTCGTCGATCCAGGGTGTGCCGTCGCCGGCCAGGGGGATGTCGTGGACACGGTCACCGGAGGCTGCGTGCGCGGGGTCGTTGGTCTGGTGCTGCTGGGTCCAGTCGAGGGTGTGCAACAGCGAGGCGATTTCGGCCATGTTCGCGGTGTGTTTGGTGAGGGCGATCATGGCGAGGGGGTTGTCGATGGGCATGCCGCTGCTGGGGCCGAGGATGTTCTCGGTGGATCCGGCGTCTACAGCTTGCGACATACGCCGATCCTATCTGTTCGAGCAATCGAACGCAAGGGTTTTCGGCAGCAATGTGATGCCTCAGTACACCGGTGACCGACCCGACCGGGGGTGTCGAGTCCTCAGGCGTCGGTGGGCAGGTCCCGCACGAAGGGTCAGGATGGTCTGCGCGAGCCGTTCCGGCTGATCGAATGGCAGACCGTGCCCCGCGTCGTCGATCTGGTCGACGCGCAGGCGCGGGTTGAGCTTGCACAGTTCGGTAGCCATGTCGGGGGTGACGACGGGCTTGTCGCCGATGACGAGGAGCGTGGGCACCTCGAGCGCGCTGACCAGTTCGCGATACGGCGGGTTGGGCGGCCTCAGGATGTCGAGCGCGGCCGGGCTGGTGTTCAGTCGCGCCTCCACCTGCAGTTCCACGACTTCCCTTGAGCGATGCGTGTGCCGGGTGAGCGCGTCCTCGAGAAGTGCCGACTTCCCTAGGTTCAGTGCGTGGCTGTGCTGCTCGGCGACGTCGCTCTCGTACACCTCCAGCTGGCGTTCGCTGCTCAGGAACGTCGGATCGATGAGGACGAGTCCGCGCAGGAGGCGACCGATCTGGGTCGCGGTCAGTGCTGCCGTCATGGCGCCCATCGAGTGACCGATCAGCACCAGGTGAGAGAGGCCCAGCTCCTGGACCAACGCGGCCACGTCGGCGGCAAGGTCCAGGTAGCGGTAGCCGGACGCCGGAGCATTCGAGCGGCCGTGTCCGCGGGCGTCGGGCATCACCACGTCCAGTTCCGCATCGAGCAGGCGAGCCACGGGTGTCCAACCCGCTCCGCTGCCCATCAGGCCGTGGAGCAGCATGGCGGGCGGCATGACCCCACCGGTCCGGAGGTAGGAGATCGTCACGCCGTTCACATCGGCGTCGGATCTGCGCCAGGACCGCATGAGGGGACGCTAGCCGAGCCTGCCTTCGCCGCGGCGCTCGATGGGTGAGGGGCCGGTCATGTCGATCTCGACGGCCAGAAGTGTCGCCACCAAGCACTGCTCGCCGGCGCCGCGCCGGCGTACGATCCTCGATGAGACGCACGTCACAGGAGGCCGGATGGTCATTCCAGCGCCCCGAGCCGAGCTCGAGGAGGCACACGACGCCTTCCTGAGCACCGGTGAGGCCGACCGACGGGTGCGCCCGCTCGTCGCGGAGTCCTGGCGGCGGAGCATGAGCGACGGGCTCGATCCGGAGCACGGCCTCGCGCCGCTGGACCTCGACCGGGACGTCCTCGAGTCGTGGCGTGCCCAGCATCCGCTCGCCGTCGCGATGCCCGTGATCCGACGCCTGCTGGTTGAGGAGGCCGTCGACTCCGGGCTGCTCGTCGCCGTCTCGGACGCGGCGGGCCGCCTCCTCTGGGTCGAGGGACCGGCTCCCCTCCGAAGGCGGATGGAGGGCATCCACTTCGCCGAGGGGGCGACCTGGAGCGAGACCCGTGCCGGCACCAACGCCCCCGGGACCGCCCTCGCGCTCGACCGCCCGGTGCAGATCCATGCGGCCGAGCACCTGCTCCGGCCCGTGACGCCGTGGAGCTGTGCCGCCGCCCCCATCCACGACCCCGACACCGGAGCGGTCCTCGGCGCCCTCGACCTCACCGGCGGTGACGACGTCGCCGGCCCGCATGCGCTCTCGGTCGTGCGTGCGACGGTCGCGGCGGTCGAGCGGGAGCTGCAGCTGCACCGCCTGCAGCACACCTCCGACCTGCGCCCGCACGCCGCCCAGCCGGTGCTGCTGCGTGCCCTCGGCCTGCCGGCGGGCGCGCTGGCAGGCGAGCACGGCCTCTCCCGGCTGAGCCTGCGCCACACCGAGCTCCTCCTCCTGCTCACGACCCACCGTGAGGGCATCACCGGTGACGAGCTCGCCATCGCGCTCTCGGACGACGACCTCGCCCCGGTCACCCTGCGCGCCGAGCTCTCCCGGCTCCGCGGCGCTCTGGGCGCGATGGGGTTGTCCCTCGACGCCCGCCCCTACCGGATCGACCCGCGGGTCCGCACCGAGGTCGATGCCGTCCGCGCCCGGCTGGCGGTGGCCGACGTCGGGGGAGCGGTCGACCTCTACCGCGGCGACCTGCTTCCCACGTCCGACGCACCCGGCATCCGCCGGCTGCGGGCCAGGCTGCGCGATGAGCTGCGCACGCAGCTGCTGCGTGCCCGCGATCCCGATGCGCTGCTCCGCTTCGCCGACACCGAGCACGGCCGCCACGACTGGGAGATCTGGCGGGCGGCGTACGACGTCCTCAGCCCCGCCTCCCCGCGGCTCGACCGGGTGCGCAGTCACCTCGCAGGCCTGGAACGGGACCTGCGCTGAGGCTCCGAGGGTTGCAACGTTGCTGCAACCCTCGCGTGCCTAGCGTCAGCGGGGCCGGGCACGGTGCCCGAGCCACGTTGCACGATGGAGTGCCAGATGAGCGTCTACGCACAGCCCGGGACCGATGGGAGCGTCGTCTCCTTCAAGCCCCGCTACGAGAACTGGATCGGCGGCGAGTGGGTCGCCCCGGTCAAGGGTCAGTACTTCGAGAACCCGTCGCCGGTCAACGGCAAGACCTTCTGTGAGGTCGCCCGCGGGACCGCGGAGGACATCGAGCTCGCCCTCGACGCAGCCCACAGGGCCGCGCCCGCCTGGGGGAAGACCTCGGTCGCCGAGCGGGCCAACATCCTCAACAAGATCGCCGACCGGATCGGGGAGAACCTCGAGATGCTGGCCGTCGCCGAGACGTGGGACAACGGCAAGCCGGTCCGCGAGACGAAGGCCGCCGACCTGCCGCTCGCCGTCGACCACTTCCGCTACTTCGCCGGCGCGATCCGCGCCCAGGAGGGCCACCTCTCCCAGATCGACGACGACACCGTCGCCTACCACTTCCAGGAGCCCCTCGGTGTGGTCGGCCAGATCATCCCGTGGAACTTCCCGATCCTGATGGCGACATGGAAGCTCGCGCCCGCGCTGGCGGCCGGCAACGCCGTCGTACTCAAGCCTGCGGAGCAGACCCCGGCTTCCATCCTCGTCCTCGTCGAGCTGATCGCCGACCTCCTCCCGGCCGGTGTCCTCAACGTCGTCAACGGCTTCGGCGTCGAGGCCGGCAAGCCGCTGGCCTCGTCCAACCGGATCCGCAAGATCGCCTTCACCGGTGAGACCACGACGGGCCGGCTGATCATGCAGTACGCCAGCCAGAACCTCATCCCCGTCACGCTCGAGCTCGGTGGCAAGAGCCCCAACATCTTCTTCGAGGACGTGATGGCCGTCGACGACGCCTTCCAGGACAAGGCGCTCGAGGGCTTCGCGATGTTCGCGCTCAACCAGGGCGAGGTCTGCACCTGCCCGAGCCGCGGCCTGATCCAGAGCTCGATCTACGACCTCTTCCTCTCGGCGGCCACCGACCGCACGAAGAGGATCGTCCAGGGCAACCCGCTCGACGACGCCACGATGATCGGCGCGCAGGCCAGCAACGACCAGCTCGAGAAGATCCTGTCCTACATCCAGATCGGACAGGACGAGGGCGCCCGGATCATCACCGGCGGCGAACGCGTCGATCTCGGCGGCGACCTGACGGACGGCTTCTACGTCGCGCCGACGATCTTCGAGGGCAAGAACTCGATGCGGATCTTCCAGGAGGAGATCTTCGGCCCGGTCGTCTCCGTCACGAGCTTCAACGACTTCGACGACGCGATGAGCATCGCCAACGACACCCTCTACGGCCTCGGTGCCGGTGTCTGGTCGCGCGACATGAACACGGCCTACCGCGCCGGTCGCGAGATCCAGGCCGGTCGGGTGTGGACGAACAACTACCACGCCTATCCGGCGCACGCGGCCTTCGGCGGCTACAAGTCCTCCGGCATCGGCCGCGAGAACCACGCCATGATGCTCGACCACTACCAGCAGACGAAGAACCTCCTCGTCTCCTACTCCACCAGCGCGCAGGGCTTCTTCTGATGCCTGAGCGGGTCGCGATCACGCCTGCAGCCGTCGACGTCGTACGTCGGCTGCAGGCCGATCACGGCCGCGTGATGTTCCACCAGTCAGGCGGCTGCTGTGACGGCTCGGCGCCGATGTGCTTCCCGCACGGCGAGTTCCTCACCGGCGACTCCGACGTGCTCCTCGGCACCCTCGACGTGGGTGGCGGGGAGAACGTCGAGCCGGTGGAGGTGTGGATGTCGCGGGAGCAGTTCGCCTACTGGTCCCACACCCACCTCACGATCGACGTCGTGCCCGGTCGTGGCGCGGGCTTCTCACTCGAGGCGCCGATGGGCATCCGGTTCCTGATCCGCTCGCGGCTGCTCACTGACGAGGAGTCGCAGCAGCTCGTGTGAGCTGTGTCCGGTGGGCGTCCCGGTCCAGGTGCGTCTCGGCGCGGTTCCGGAGGACGAAGGCGTAGACCACCAGCGAGACGGCGATGCAGCCCACGACGTACCACGCGAACTCCGGGACGTGACCGGCCTTCTTGGCGGCCTCGTAGATGACCGGAGCCGTTCCGCCGAAGACCGAGTTGCCGAGCGCGTAGCCGACGCCGACGCCGAGCGCGCGGATGTGCGCAGGGAAGAGCTCCGCCTTCACCACGGCGTTGATCGAGGTATAGCCGGTGAGGATCACGTAGCTGACGATCAGTATCGCGAAGGCGCCGGGGATCGAGTGCACCGAGGCGAGGTGGGTGACGAGGTAGTAGGTCCACAGCACGCCGCCGATGCCGAAGAAGACCAGCAGCGGCTTGCGGCCGACGTGGTCACTGATCAGGCCACCGAGCGGCTGGAGCAGCATCAGCACGATCAGGGCGATCAGGTTGATCCAGGTGCCGGTCCGGCCGTCCTCGGCGAAGCTGGCCTTCACCGCCGAGGGGCCGTTGACGCTGTAGGTGTAGAAGGCGATCGTGCCGCCCATCGTGATCAGGAAGCAGATCAACAGCGGCTTGGGATAGGTGACGAGGAGCTCGCGCAACGAGCCGCGACGGGTCGCTGCCTCGCCCTCCGTCGCCGACTCGGGCAGCGACTCGTCCATCGAGCGGCGAAGCCACAGCACGACGACCGCGGCGAGGGCGCCGATCCCGAAGGCGATCCGCCAGCCGTAGCTCTCCAGCTGGTCGTCGGTGAGCACCGACTGTAGGACGAGCAGCACCAGCTGTGCGAGCACCTGACCGCCGACGAGCGTCACGTACTGGAAGGAGGAGAAGAAGCCGCGCCGGGTCGGCGTCGCCGCCTCCGACATGTACGTCGCCGAGGTGCCGTACTCGCCGCCGGTGGCGAAGCCCTGCAGCAGCCGGCAGAGCACCAGGATCACGACCGACGCGGCGCCGATCGTGGAGCGACCCGGTGTCACGGCGATCACGAGCGAGGCGAGCGCCATGAGCGAGACGCTGAAGACCAGCGCGGGGCGCCGGCCGTGGCGGTCGGCGTACCGACCGAAGAACCACGAGCCGACGGGGCGCATCACGAACGTCACGGCGAAGATCGCCATCGTGTAGATCCCGGCATTCGGCTCATCGCCACCGAAGAAGCGGTCCTCGAAGTAGCTGGCGAAGACGGTGTAGACGTAGACGTCGTACCACTCGACGAGGTTCCCCAGTGACCCCCGCAGGGTGTTGAGGACGGCACGCCGGGTGCTCAGCATCGGCACCGCCGGCGAGCTCTGGTGGGTCGTCATGGCAACCGGGTACCCCGACCGCGGCATGTCAGACTGGCCCCCGTGCCGACCTCCGAGAAGCCGCCGAGCGCACCCGTCCAGGAGCTTGTCGAGGGCGTCGCCGCAGGCCGGCGGGCGGCGGTCTCGCGAGCGATCACGCTGGTCGAGTCCACGGCGCCGAAGCACCGTGCGCAGGCGCGGGAGCTGCTCACGCACCTGCCGGCGGGTGACGCGGTTCGCGTCGGGATCTCCGGCGTGCCGGGGGTCGGGAAGTCCACGTTCATCGAGGCGCTGGGCACCCGCCTGACGAGTCAGGGCCACAAGGTCGGCGTACTGGCGGTGGATCCCTCCAGCGTCCGCACCGGGGGCTCCGTCCTCGGCGACAAGACCCGCATGTCGCGGCTCGCCGTCGACCCGAACGCCTTCATCCGCCCCTCACCCTCCGCGGGCACGCTCGGGGGAGTGGCGCGGGCGACCGTGCAGGCGATGGCTGTCCTCGAGGCCGCCGGGTACGACGTCATCCTGGTCGAGACGGTCGGCGTCGGTCAGTCCGAGGTGACGGTCGCGGGGATGGTCGACACCTTCCTCTTCCTCACGATCGCCCGCACCGGCGACCAGTTGCAGGGGATCAAGAAGGGAATCCTCGAGATCTCCGACGTGATCGCGGTCAACAAGGCCGACCCCGGCGACAGCGACCGCCAGCGGGAGGCCCGGGGCGCCGCCCGCGAGCTGTCCGGCGCGCTGCGGCTGGTCCGCGGCATGGAGTCGTGGACGCCGCCCGTCGTCACGGCGAGCGGCCTCAACGACGACGGCGTCGACGGGGTGTGGGAGCAGGTCGTCGCGCACCGCGACCACCTCGGCGAGGCCGGGCTGGCGGAGAAGCGGGCGCGGCAGCAGCTCGACTTCACCTGGGCACTGGTGCGTGACGAGCTGGAACAGCGGTTGCGGCACTCGCCGGCCGTGCGGGCGATCCGGGAGACCCTCAGTGCCGAGGTTCTCGCCGGTGAGATGCCCGCGACGGTCGCCGCCGACCGCCTGCTCGAGGCCTTTGACACCGCGGATTAGGAAACGCCTGTTTCAGCGGACTGCATTTGGCGCAGGATTCGTAACAAGTTGGTGTCGTCACGGTCAGAAGGCACCGCCCGACGCTCAGTTGCTTCTAAGGTTCCCCGATGAGCCCCCGCGTAGGAGGGGCTGTAGAGCACGAGGAGGCGTCTTGCGCCGCACTACCAAGTTCGCTGCCGCCCTCACGGCCGGCGTGCTGTCCCTCGCCATCACGGCCTGTGGCAGCAGCGATGACACCGCGTCCGACGACAGCTCGTCGTCGACATCCGCCAAGTCCGACATCAAGGTCGGTATGGCCTATGACATCGGCGGTCGTGGCGACCAGTCGTTCAACGACATGGCCGCCGCCGGCCTCGACAAGGCCAAGAGCGAGTTCGGCATCGAGACCTCCGAGTCCGAGGCTGCGCCCGACGAGGCCGACTCGGCCAAGGAGGACCGTCTCGTCCAGCTCGCCGAGGCGGGCTACAACCCCATCGTCGCCGTCGGCTTCGCCTACGACGCCGCGGTCGCCAAGGTCGCCCCGCAGTACCCCGACACCAGCTTCGCGATCGTCGACGACGCTCCGGTCGACGCCGACGGCAAGCCGTTCGACAACGTCGTCCCGCTGCTCTTCACCGAGGAGCAGGGCTCGTTCCTGGTCGGTGCCGCCGCGGCGCTCAAGTCCAAGAGCGGCACCATCGGCTTCGTCGGTGGCGTCGAGGAGCCGCTGATCAAGAAGTTCGAGGCCGGTTACGACGCCGGTGCCAAGGCCGTCAACCCGAGCATCAAGGTCCTCTCGACCTACCTCTCGCAGCCGCCGGACTTCTCCGGCTTCGGTGACCCGGCCAAGGGCAAGACGGCCGCGGCCGGTCAGTTCGACCAAGGCGCCGACGTCGTCTACCACGCTGCCGGCGGTTCCGGTCAGGGTGTCTTCGAGGCCGCCAAGGCCGCCGGTGGCCTGGCCATCGGTGTCGACTCCGACCAGTACCTCACCGCCTCGGACGACCTGAAGCCGTTCATCCTCACGTCGATGCAGAAGCACGTCGACGTCGCGGTCTACGACTTCATCAAGGCGTTCGTCGACGGCAAGCCGCTGTCCGGCACGCAGACCTTCGACCTCAAGTCCGGTGGTGTCGCCTACTCCACCTCCGGTGGCCAGGTCGACGACATCAAGTCGAAGCTCGACGACTACGCCGCGAAGATCATCTCCGGCGAGATCACGGTTCCCACCGAGGTCACCAAGTAGTTCATTCCCGACGGGCCCGGGGGTAGCGCTAGCGTTGCCCCCGGGCCCGACGTGTCTTGCATGTATGTAGGTGGAGGAGGGGTCGACTGTGTCTGACCTTGCGGTCAAGCTGACAGGCATCGGGAAGCGATTCCCCGGCGTCATCGCCAACGACGACGTCAACGTGACCGTGCGACGCGGCACCGTCCACGCCCTGGTGGGCGAGAACGGCGCAGGCAAGTCGACGCTCATGAAGATCCTGTACGGCGTCCAGAAGCCCGACTCCGGCACGATCGAGATCGACGGGCGGCCGGTGACGTTCTCCTCGCCCGCGGACGCCATCGCCGCCGGGATCGGCATGGTCTTCCAGCACTTCATGCTGGCCGACAACCTGACCGTCCTGGAGAACGTGGTCCTCGGTGCCGAGAAGCTCTACGGCTCGGGGGAGAAGGCCCGCGGTCGGATCCGTGAGCTGGCGTCGACGTACGGCTTCGACCTCAACCCCGATCGGCTGGTGGAGGACCTCGGCGTCGGTGACCGACAGCGCGTGGAGATCCTCAAGGTCCTCTATCGCGGCGCCCGCACGATCATCCTCGACGAGCCGACCGCCGTGCTCGTCCCGCAGGAGGTCGACGAGCTCTTCGGCAACCTGCGCGACCTCAAGTCCGAGGGGCTCACGGTCCTCTTCATCTCGCACAAGCTCGACGAGGTCCTCGCCGTCGCCGACGACGTCACCGTGATGCGTCGCGGCACCACCGTCGCGACCGCGGATCCGAAGGGGACGACCGCGCGCCAGCTGGCCGAGCTCATGGTCGGCTCCGAGCTGCCGTCCCCGAGCACCGAGTCCTCCACGGTCACCGACGTGGTCGAGCTCGAGGTGCGTGACCTCGCCCTGCCCGACCCGCACGGCGGCCGCGACCTGCTCACCGACATCGACTTCGTCATCCGCCGTGGCGAGATCGTCGGTATCGCCGGCGTCGAGGGCAACGGCCAGGCCGAGCTCGTCGAGGCGATCATGGGCATGCGGAAGACCACCGGTGTCGTCAGCCTCGCCGGTGAGGACATCACGCACTGGAGCACGGCGAAACGACGCGAGACCGGTATCGGCTACATCCCGGAGGACCGACACCGTCACGGCCTGCTGCTCGACGCGCCGCTCTGGGAGAACCGCATGCTCGGGCACCAGACGCGCCGCCCCAACCGCACGGGACCGTTCGTCGACCGCCGCGGTGCCCGCAAGGACACCCAGCGCATCGTCGAGGCGTACGACGTCCGCACGCCCGGCATCGACACGACTGCCCGCGCGCTGTCCGGCGGCAACCAGCAGAAGCTGATCGTCGGTCGTGAGATGTCGGGCGAGCCCACGCTCCTGATCGCCTCGCACCCGACCCGTGGTGTCGACGTCGGAGCCCAGGCGCAGATCTGGGACGCGATCAAGACCGCACGGCGCAATGGCCTCGCCGTGCTGCTCATCTCCGCCGACCTCGACGAGCTGATCGGTCTCTCCGACACCATCCACGTGATGCTGCGCGGCCGGCTGGTCGGGACCGTCGACCCGCAGAACGTGACCCCCCAGGAGCTCGGCTCGGCCATGACCGGCGCCGGCGCAACCACCAGCGGAGCAGACGCATGAAACTCGATCCCCGCAGGGTCGGACTGACCCTGGCGGCGCCGGTGCTCGCCATCGTCTTCGCGATGATCGTGACCAGCCTCGTCCTGATCGCCGCCGGCGATCCGGTGGGCAAGGTGTGGTCGACGATCTTCAGCGAGCCGAGGGCACGCAACGTCGTCAACATGATCAACTCCGCGTCGATGCTCTACCTCTCGGGCCTCGCGGCCGCGATCGGCTTCCGGATGAACCTCTTCAACATCGGCGTCGACGGCCAGTACCGCGTCGCCGCGTTCGTGGCGGCCTGGGTCGCGGGGGAGGCCTGGCTTCCGGGCAAGGCGAACGTCGTCCTCACCGTCGTGGTGGCGATGGCGGTCGGCGCCGCCTGGGCGGGCATCGCCGGCCTGCTGCGCGTCACTCGCGGTGTGAGCGAGGTGATCACCACGATCATGCTCAACTCGATCGCCTCCGCGCTGGTCGCCTACATGCTGCGCAAGGTCGCCGTCGTCGACGGCAACAACATCCACACCAAGACCATCCCGGTCGACAGCCAGCTCAAGGGGCTGTCGTGGATCTCGGGTGCGCCCAACACGATCTACACGCTGGTCTTCCTGGCGATCCTCGCCGGGGTCGTCTACTGGATCCTGCTCTCGCGTACCGTCTTCGGCTTCAACCTCCGTGCGACCGGCCAGTCCGAGACCGCGGCGGTCGCCAGCGGCGTCAACGTGAAGCGGATGATCGTCATCTCGATGCTGCTCAGCGGTGCGGTCGCGGGCCTGATCGGCCTGCCGCTGCTCTTCGGTGACCAGCACAACTACGGCCTGACGTTCCAGACCGGTCTGGGCTTCGCCGGCATCGCGGTGGCCCTGCTGGGACGGAACAACCCGGTGGGTGTCGCCTTCGCGGCGTTCCTCTTCGCCTTCCTCAACGAGCAGTCCAACAAGCTGCAGCTGATGGCCGGCGTCTCCAACGACATCGTCAACATCATCCAGGGAGTCATCGTGCTCTCCGTCGTCGTCGCCTACGAGGTCGTACGCCGGGTCAACAACGCCGCGGAGCAGCGCGCCGTCGCGCGCAAGCTCGAGGTCCAGGAGGTGGCGGCATGAGCCTCACGATCAAGCGTCCGAAGCTGAGCTGGCCCGTCATCCTCCTTCTCATCGCGGCCGCGATCCTGCTGATCGCGATCGTCCGCACGGTCAGCGACGCGGACGACATGGCCTCGGCCGGCACCGTCCGTGCCGCCCTGCGTGCGGCCGTCCCGATCGGCCTGGCCGGCCTCGGTGGCCTGTGGGCCGAGCGGGCCGGCGTGGTCAACATCGGCCTCGAGGGCATGATGATCATGGGCACCATCGGAGCCGGGTGGGCCGGCTACCAGTGGGGGATGTGGGCCGGCGTCGTCGCCGCCCTCGCCTTCGGCGCGATCGCCGGTCTGCTCCACGCCGTCGCGACCGTGAGCTTCGGCGTGGACCACATCGTCTCCGGTGTCGCGATCAACATCATCGCCACCGGCGCGGCCCAGTACCTCGCCGCCCAGTGGTTCACCGGAAAGCAGGGGGGTGGCCCGACGCAGTCACCGCCGGTCGACACGCTGCCGTCCATCACGATCCCGGGCGTGTCAGACGGGCTGGGGAAGCTCGCCGCGCACCACTGGTTCTTCGTCTCCGACCTGGCCGCGCTGCTCGACGGCTTCGTCAGCCAGCTCTCGATCCTCACCGTCATCGCCGCCCTCCTCTTCGTCCTGACGTGGTGGGTCTTGTGGCGCACGACGTTCGGGCTGCGGATCCGCTCGGTGGGCGAGGCGCCTGCCGCGGCCGAGTCGCTGGGTGTCGACGTCTACCTCTACAAGTACGCCGCCGTGATCATCTCCGGTGCGCTCGCCGGTCTCGCCGGGGCGTTCCTGGTCAACGACGCGACCGTCTACCGCGAGGGTCAGACCGGTGGCCGTGGCTACATCGGTCTCGCCGCCATGATCTTCGGCAACTGGCGCCCCGGCGGTCTCGCCACCGGTGCCGGCCTCTTCGGTTACACCGACGCGCTCCGGCTGCGCTCGGGTGGGGCGTCGGTCCACGCCCTGCTGCTCCTCGTCGCCATCGTGCTGATCATCGCGGCCGTCCTCTTCTACCGCCTGCGTCGCTCGCGCGGTCAGGCCATCGGCACGGTCGTCTTCGCGCTGGTGATGCTCGCGATCTACCTCCTGATCGACGAGGTCCCCGATGACTTCACCGGCATGACGCCGTACCTGGCCACGCTCATCGTGCTCTCCTTCGCCGGTGGGCGGCTCCGTCCACCCGCGGCCGACGGGCAGGTCTACCGCAAGGGATCGGCGGGCTGATGGGCACGTTGACCGAGCAGGAATGGGAGTCGCTGCGGCTCAAGGCCGTCGAGGCGGCGGCGCATGCCTACGCGCCCTACTCCGGCTACCGCGTCGGCGTCGCCGCGATCGCCGACGACGGCCGGTTCCTCACGGGCTGCAACGTCGAGAATGCGTCGTACGGCGTAGGCCTGTGCGCCGAGTGCGGCCTGGTCTCCCAGCTCCACCTCACCGGTGGCGGGCGGTTGACCCACTTCGTGTGTGTCAACGGTGACGGCGACGTGATCATGCCGTGCGGGCGCTGCCGGCAGCTCTTGTTCGAGAACGGCGGTGCCACGATGGAGCTGTGGACCGTGTCGGGCGTGAAGCCCATGAGTGAGGTGCTGCCGGATGCCTTCGGCCCCGACAACCTCGCTTGACCTGAGCTCTCCCTCGCTCGTCGCCGACCCGTACCCGCTCTTCGCCGACGAGCGGTCCCGCCACGCCGTGGCGTGGCTGGAGACCGACGCCGGCGCAGGCACCTTGTTGACCTTCACCCACGCCGCGGCGTCCGAGGTGCTGCGGGACCGCCGCCTGCAGCGGCTCTGGAAGGACAAGCAGCCGGCGGAGGTGATGGAGCCGTTCAACCTGCTCCACCGCAACCAGATGATGGAGAACGAGCCACCGGTCCACACCCGGCTGCGCCGTCCGGTCGCAGCCGCCTTCAACCGCGGCCACATCGACCGCCTCCGTCCCCGCGTGGTGTCGCTGGCCACGTCGCTGCTCGACGAGGTCGACCCGTCCGGATTCGACGTCATCGCCGCGTACGCCGAGCCCTTGCCGGTCCTCGTGATCGCGGAGCTCCTCGGCGTGCCCGCCTCGCACGCCGACGACCTGCGCGACTGGTCCCAAGCGATCGTGAAGATGTACGAGCCTGCGCCGTCGGAGGCGACGGTGGCGTCCGCCGTCCGCGCCGCGGAGGACTTCGCCGCCCTGGTGCGCGACCTCGTCGCCGTACGACGCCGGACGCCGGCCGACGACCTGATCAGCGACCTGGTCGCCACCGACCTGAGCGAGGACGAGGTGGTCGCGTCCGTCGTGCTGCTGCTCAACGCCGGCCACGAAGCCAGCGTCAACGTCTTCGGCAACGGGCTCGTCTCGATGCTGCGGCACGGGCGCCGGCACATGAACAAGCCGAGCACACTGCCGGTGCAGGACGTCGGCGTCACCGTGGAGGAGATGCTCCGCTTCGACAGCGCACTCCAGCTCTTCGAGCGCACGGCAGCCGAGGACCTCACCGTCGCGGGGGTCGAGGTGCGCAAGGGCCAGAAGGTCGCAGCGCTGCTCGGTGCGGCCAACCGCGACCCGGCGGTGTTCGGTCCGACGGTCGACGAGTTCGACCACGGCCGGGACCCCAACCCGCATCTCGCGTTCAGTGCGGGTATCCACTTCTGCCTGGGCGCGCCGCTGGCACGCATGGAGCTGACCGAGTCCGTGGGTGCGCTCATCCGCCGCTTCCCGGCTCTGCATCTCATCGACGCGGAGTCGCGAGGCACGTTCGTTCTCAAGGGCTACTCGAAAGTGACGGTGTCACGTGACATCAACCATTCCCGCGCATGACGCGATCGAGGTCATCCTCGCCAAGCGTGACAAGGGCGAGCTCTCCGACAGCCAGATCGACTGGGTGATCCGCAACTACACCGAGGGCGTCGTCGCCGACGAACAGATGTCGGCCCTCGCCATGGCGATCCTGCTCAACGGCATGAACCGTCGCGAGATCGCGCGCTGGACCAAGGCGATGATCGAGACCGGCGAGCGGATGTCCTTCGAGTCCCTGAGCCGGCGTACGGCGGACAAGCACTCGACCGGGGGAGTCGGCGACAAGATCACGCTCCCGCTGGCGCCTCTCGTGGCAGCGTGCGGTGTCGCGGTGCCGCAGTTGTCGGGCCGCGGTCTGGGCCACACCGGGGGCACGCTCGACAAGCTGGAGTCCATCCCCGGCTGGCGCGCCGCGCTCTCCAACGACGAGATGATGCGCCAGCTCGAGTCGGTCGGCGCCGTGATCTGCGCGGCCGGAGCCGGCCTGGCACCTGCGGACAAGAAGCTCTACGCCCTGCGTGACGTCACCGGCACCGTCGAGGCGATCCCGCTGATCGCCTCCTCGATCATGAGCAAGAAGATCGCGGAGGGGACCGGCTCGCTCGTGCTCGACGTGAAGGTCGGGACCGGCGCGTTCATGAAGTCCCTGGATGATGCGCGAGAGCTCGCCCGGACGATGGTCGACCTCGGCACCGACGCCGGCGTGCACACGGTCGCGCTGCTGACCGACATGTCCACGCCGCTCGGCCTCACTGCGGGCAACGCCCTCGAGGTGCGCGAGTCCGTCGAGGTGCTGGCCGGTGGCGGACCCCCCGACGTGGTCGAGCTGACCCTCGCCCTCGCCCGCGAGATGCTGCTCGGAGCGGGCGTCGACGACGTCGACCCTGCCGACGTGCTGGCCGACGGGCGGGCGATGGACGTGTGGAACGCGATGATCCGCGCCCAGGACGGCGACCCCGGCGCTCCGCTGCCGGTCGCCGCCGAGACCCACGTCGTCGCCGCTCCGGCCGACGGGGTGCTGACCCGACTCGACGCGATGGACGTCGGCCTGGCCGCGTGGCGGCTCGGCGCCGGCCGGACCCGCCAGGGCGAGACCCTGGCGCTCGGCGCCGGCATCGAGTGGCACGCCCGCCCCGGTGACACCGTCACCGCCGGCGCACCGCTCTTCACCCTGCACTTCGACGACGCCGACCGGCTGCCCCGTGCGCTCGAGTCACTCGAGGGCGGTTACGACATCGCCTCTTCGGGTACGGCGTTCTCCCCTTCACCGCTGCTGATCGACAGGATTGCCTAGCCATGACGACGCCCGACCTCGCGCTGGAATCCATCCGCGAGCTCCCCAAGGTCGTCCTGCACGACCACCTCGACGGCGGCCTGCGGCCCTCGACCGTCCTGGAGCTCGCCCATGAGATCGGCCACGAGCTGCCCGCCGACGACCTGGAGGGCCTGCAGACGTGGTTCCGCGACTCGGCCGACAGCGGGTCACTCGTCTCCTACCTCGAGACCTTCGAGCACACCATCGCCGTCATGCAGACCCAGGACGCGCTGGCCCGCGTCGCCTTCGAGGCCGCGGAGGATCTGGCACGCGATGGCGTGGTCTACGCCGAGATCCGCCAAGCGCCGGAGCTCAACACCGCCGGCGGCCTCTCCATCGACCAGGTCGTCGCGGCGATCCAGTCCGGCTACGACGAGGCGTCCGCCAAGTACGGCATCGTTGCCCGCCAGCTGCTCTGCGGCATGCGGCAGGCCGACCGGTGGGAGGAGACTGCCCGGGCGGTCGTCGACTTCAAGGGGTACGGCGTCGTCGGATTCGACATCGCCGGGCCGGAGCTCGGCTTCCCGCCGGCCCTGCAGGCCTCGGCGTTCGAGATGCTGCGCCACGAGCTGTGCCACATCACCATCCACGCCGGTGAGGCCGACGGCCTCGACTCGATCGCGGGCGCGCTCTACCAGGGCGCCGAGCGGCTGGGCCACGGGGTGCGGATCGTCGATGACATCACGCGCGATGAGGACGGCGTCGACGGCTCGGGCTGGGTGCTCGGCCCCTTGGCGTCGTACGTGCGTGACCGGGGTATCGCCCTCGAGGTCGCGCCGACGTCGAACCTTCAGACCGGGGCGGCCGGGGCGACCTCCATCGAGACGCACCCGTTCGGGCTGCTCGCCGACCTCGGCTTCAACGTCACCATCAACACGGACAACCGGCTGATGTCCCACACCTCGGTGAGCGAGGAGACGTGGAAGCTGGTGCAGGCGTTCGGCTACGACCTCGACGACCTCGAGCTCTTCACCCTCAATGCCCTGCACGCCGCCTTCCTCCCGCTGCCCGACCGGATGGGCCTGATCCAGGACGTCATCCTGCCGGGCTACGACGCGCTGCGCGCCTGACGGCGGGCTCAGCGAGGGGCCGCGGCGCGCTCGGTGAATTCCTTCGTCGCGTGCGCGACGGCGATCTTCACGAACGGCTCGACCACCTTGGCCAACGCCTTGCCGGCCAGGCCGCCGGGGAAGTCGTAGGTCAGCTCGCAGTCGACCCGCGTCCCGCCCTCCGACGGCGTGAACTGCCAGCGTGAGGCGTTGGGAAAACCCTTGACCGACGTGATCGCGATCAGCTCGTTCTCGACGAAGTCGACGGCCTCGACGGTCGACCTGAGGGTGGCACCGAGGTGGACCGTGCCCTCGAACCGCGCACCGATGCCGCGGGTCTGCTCGGTGAGCGGCTTCCACGAGGTGAGGCCGTAGAACCACTCCGGCACCCTGGTGTGGTCAGCGGCGTACTCGAAGACCTGCTCGACGGGCGCATCGCAGTGCGTGGAGACGTGGATCGTGGGCATCGGAGCTCAACGACTCCCGTCATGGCCGGTCGCGGCCGGCAGCATCCTGGTGATCAGGACATAGCCCTCCGGCGGCGAGACCACCGTGCAGCCCTTGGCGACGGCGTCAGTGACGACCACGCCCTGCTCGCGCATGAGGGCCCATCCACGACGGAGCAGCACGAGCGGCGGCTTGCGGTGCTCGCGCAGATCGCGCACCAGCCGGCGCCAGAAGGTCACGATCGGCTGCTGCGTCACGCAGTAGGCGCCGCCGAGGATCCCGGCCGCGCGGCAGTCGGCGACGATGTCCTGCGCGAAGATCCCCTCGGCGACGAAGAGCGGTGAGCCCACGAGGTCGAGCAGGCGGTGGCCGACCCGGCCGTTGTCGGGGATCGAGTAGACCGGTACGTCGGCAGTCCCGACCTCACACAGTTCGACGATCGTCCGGAACGCGTCCGAGGGCAGCCACGAGTCGGGGTGATCCCAGTCGATGAGGCCCTGGTTCGGGCCGTGTGCGATGCGCGGAAGCGTGGGGTCGTCGCCGTCCTTGTAGAAGTCGTCCAGCCGCAGGATCGGCAGTCCGAGCCGCTCAGCCAGACGGGACTTGCCGGCGCCGGACGGCCCGGCGAGCACGATGACCTTCGCCATCAGCGATCAGTAGCTGCCCGTGGCCGCGTCGCCGGCGAGGATCGCGCGCGAGCTTGAGACGCCCAGCCGCGTTGCGCCCGCCTCGATCATCGCGAGGGCGTCCGCCATCGTGCGGATCCCGCCCGACGCCTTCACCTGCAGGCCGGGCACGGTCTCGTGCATCAGCGTCACCGCGTGCACGGTCGCGCCACCGGTGGGGTGGAAACCGGTCGAGGTCTTCACGAAGTCCGCGCCCGCAGCCTCCGCGGCCCTGCAGACACCGACGATCTCGTCGTCCTCGAGCGCGGCGGACTCGATGATCACCTTGAGGACGACCGGCACCGGCGCGGCGGTGCGGACGGCGGCGATGTCGGCCTGGACGTCGTCGTACCGCTTCTCCTTGGCGGCGCCGATGTCGATCACCATGTCGATCTCGTCGGCGCCCTGCTCGGCGGCGAGCGCAGCCTCGGCGGCCTTGACGAAGGAGGCGTGCTTGCCGCTCGGGAAGCCGCACACGACGGCGACCTTGAGGCCTTCGGGGACCGAGACCGGCAGCATGTTGGGGGAGATGCAGACGCTGTAGGTGCCGAGCTCGGCGGCCTCGGCGATCAGCGCCTCCACATCGGCGCGGGTGGCCTCCGGCTTGAGCAGCGTGTGGTCGATGTAGCGAGCGACGTCGGATGCGGAGAGAGGCACCACGACAGCCTATTCTCTCGACTCGTGGCAGGCGAAGGCGACGAGACGCAGTGGTTCTCCCCGACCAGCGGACGCTTCAGCGGCTGGCTGGGTCTCGGAACCGGCGTGGTCGTGGCCGTCGTCGCGGTGGGGAGCGGGTCGCTGGCCTGGGTCGCCGCGGGCCTGCTCATCGCACTCGCCGTCTGGCTGATCCTGCTGCGCCCGCGCGTCGGCCTGCGCGGCCGCACGCTGCTGCTGCGCGGCATCGTCTCGACGGTCGAGGTGCCGCTCTCGCGCGTCACCGGCCTTGCGGTCCGGCAGGTCTTCGTGGCGTGGGTGGGAGAGAAGCGCTACGTCAACGCGTCGCTGGGCCGGCCGATGCGCGACCTGCGCACCAAGCGCGGCGAGGCGCCGCGGCCGGACCAGTACACCGACCACATCCTCGAGCTGCTCCGCTCGCACCAGGACGATGCCAAGCGGTGGGGCGGTGACGGTGACGCCGTACGCCGGCTCTGGGCCGTTCCGGAGCTGGTGGCGCTCGGCGTGCTGGTCGTCGTGACCGTCGTGCTCGCGCTGCTCTGAGTCAGAGCCCGAGGGCCGCCTCCATGTCGGCCTTGAGCTCGGCGAGCTGCTGGGCCGCCGACGCTCGCGCCTCGGCGATCGAGCCGGTGACGGGGACCTTCACCTCGAGGTAGCACTTGAGCTTCGGCTCCGTGCCGCTCGGGCGCACGATCACACGCGCCGCGTCGAGGTCATAGCGCAGGCCGTCCGTCGCGGGCAGCTCATCCGTGCCGACGGCGAGGTCCGTCGCGGTGGTCACGGCCCGCCCGGCAAGCGTCGTCGGGGGAGTGGCCCGCAGCCGTGACATGGCGTCGGAGATCAACGAGAGGTCCGAGACCCGGACCGACAACTGGTCGGTCGCGTGCAGTCCGTAGTCGCGCGCGATCTCGTCGAGCTGCTCGGACAGAGAGGAGCCGAGTGCCTTGAGCCGCGCGGCGAGGTCGGCGATCAGCACCGCCGCGCTGATGCCGTCCTTGTCCTTCACGTGCACCGGGTCGACGCAGTAGCCCAGTGCCTCCTCGTAGCCGAAGGCCAGCCCCGGCAGGCGTCCGATCCACTTGAACCCCGTCAGCGTCTCCACGAACGGCTGCCCCGCCTCGCGGGCCATCGTGCCCAACAGGGACGAGGAGACGATCGAGTTGGCGTAGGTGCCGCTGACGCCGCGGGAGAGCAGGTCGTGACCGAGCAGCGCACCGACCTCGTCGCCACGCAGCATCCGCCACCCCTCCGCATCCGGTACGCCGACGGCACACCGGTCCGCATCGGGATCGTTGGCGATCACGACATCGGCGCCCTTCTCGCGAGCCAGCGCGAAGGCGAGGTCCATCGCGCCCGGCTCCTCGGGGTTCGGGAAGGCGACGGTCGGGAAATCCGGGTCGGGCTCGGCCTGCTCCGGCACCACATCGACCGAGAGGAAGCCCGCGCGCACGAAGACCGCCCGCATCGTCTCCAGCCCGACGCCGTGCATCGGGGTGTAGACGATGTCGAGGGAGCGCGGGCCGCCCTCCGGGGGGACCTGGCCTGTCTGAGCGATGTAGTCCAGCCAGACCTGCGGGTCGATCAGCTCACCTCTGTCGCCACGCGGGACGTCGGCAAGCGCACCGACTGCCGTGATGTGGGCCGCAATCTCCCCATCGGCCGGCGGGACGATCTGGCAGCCGTCGCCGAGATAGACCTTGTAGCCGTTGTCCTGCGGCGGGTTGTGGCTGGCGGTGACCATCACACCGGCCGAAGCGCCGAGCTTGAGGATCGCGCTGGCCAGGACGGGGGTCGGCATCGCGCGGGGCAGTGTCAGCGCAGGGATGCCGGCGCCGGTCATGACCTCGGCGGTGTCCCGCGCGAAGACGTCGGAGTTGTGGCGGGCGTCGTAGCCGATGACGACGGGACCGGTCGCGCCCTGCTCGCGCAGATAGGCGGCGAGGCCGGCGGCGGCCCGGAGGACGACGACGCGGTTCATCCGGTTCGGCCCGGCTCCGAGCGCGCCTCGGAGGCCGGCGGTTCCGAACTCGAGGGTGCCGGAGAAGCGGTCCTCCAGGTCGGCGACCGCCTCGGCGTCGCCCGCCTCGGCCGACTCCAGCAGGGCGGAGAGCTCGGCGCGGGTGGCCGGGTCGGGGTCCTCAGCCAGCCAGGCTCGCGCGTTCTCCAGCAGCGGGGAAGTCGTCATGGACAGAACCTATCCGCAGCACTCGGACCACGCCGAGGGTGATGAGGAGCTGCGCGACGCAGTAGGTCGCCATGACCCAGAAGTCGTGCCCCGGTTGGGTCCAGACGTCGAACGCGTCCAGCGCGATCATGGAGTCGCTCACCATGAAGACCAGACCGCCGACCGCGCTCACCCGCGCGACGCCGGTCGTCAGGTAGGCCATCCCGATCAGCATCGCGCCGTAGATGAGCACCGCCGGGAAGAGGCCACCGGCCTGCGGCACAAGCACCGCCTCCAGTGCGATCCAGGCGACGACGTACGCCGGCAGCCAACGCCGCGCGGCACGAGCCCGCAACGGGAGGAAGGCAGCGATGTAGCAGGCCTGGGCCAGCAGGAAGCAGCCGATCAGGACCGGCAGCGCACTGTCGTCGTCCGGGAAGAAGGCCGGCAACGTGTCGCCGAGCCAGGAGAAGCCGAGGGCCGCGAGGACCAGTGTCCGCATCCGTCCCGCCGGCGTGGCCGCGACGAACCAGAGCGCCAGCAGCGGCATCAGCACTGCCTGCGTGACCCGCACCGCCGTGTCGGCGTCGGCTAGCTGGAGCAGGCAGTGCGCGACCGTCAGCGCGACGTAGGGGACCAGCAGCAGGGGGCGGGGCATCAGAGCTGCGGCACGATCTTCGCCAGCAGGTCGCCCATCCGCGTCGCCGCGGCACGGCCGGCGTCGATGACCTCCTGGTGCGAGAGCGGCTGGTCGCTGATGCCGGCGGCCAGGTTGGTGACGAGCGAGATGCCGAGGATCTCCATGCCCGCCTCGCGTGCGGCGATCGCCTCGAGCGCAGTGGACATGCCGACGAGGTCGCCGCCGATGATCCCGGCCATCCGCACCTCGGCAGGGGTCTCGTAGTGCGGGCCGGGGAACTGGACGTAGACGCCCTCGTCCAACGACGGGTCCAAGTCACGCGCGATCGAGCGAAGGCGTGAGGAGTAGAGGTCGGTGAGGTCGACGAAGTTGGCACCGACCAGGGGCGAGGCGCCGGTCAGGTTGATGTGGTCGCTGATCAGCACGGGGGTGCCGGGGGACCAGGCGGGGTTGAGGCCGCCACAGCCGTTGGTGATGACGATCTTCCTCACGCCTGCCTGGGCCGCGGTGCGGATCGGGTGGACGACGGCCTCGACGCCCTTGCCCTCGTAGTAGTGCGTGCGGGCGAGGAACGCGAGCACGTTCAGATCCCCGGAGGGGCCGGGGATGCGGATCGAGCGGATCTTGCCCGAGTGCCCCGCGACCGCCGCGTCGGAGAAGCCGGGCAGCTCCGCGCGCTCGAACTCGGCGTTGACCGAACCCGCCTCTGCGAGGCGGTCGGCGGCGGGAAGCCAGCCGGAGCCCAGCACGAGGGCGGTGTCGTGGGACTGGACGCCGGTGATCTCGGCGAGCTTCGCGGCGGCGTCGGAGGCAGAGGAGTACGGGTCGCTCACGCGCGGAACGCTATCGCGTTCGCGCGCCGATTTCAGAGGCCGGTCGAGCGACAGGGTCGGTGACGCAGCTCCGTCACGTAGTCGGCCGGCGCAGCCGCCGCCTCGGCCGCATCCGCGAGGACGCTGAGCAGGTGGGCTGAGGGCAGGCCGCCCTCCCAGGCGTCGAGCACATACGTCCAGGCCAGTTCGTCGCCGGTCAGCGTCGAGACGCGGATCTTGGTGCGGCGGTAGAGGCCGGTGTCCAGCGCCTCCCACTCGTCCAGCACGCGCTGGTCGGCCGGGGTGACGTCGTACAACGCGACGAAGACCTGCGCGTCAGGGTCCTCGACGATGGTCGGCAGCGCGCCGTCCCAGCCGTGCTCCTCACCACCGAAGGTCAGCCGCCACCCGACGAGCCAGCCCGTCGTCTGCAGGGGAGAGTGCGGACAGCGCACGCCCATGAGCGCCGGGTCGAGGTTGGCCCCGTAGGCGGCATAGAGCGTCACAGCGGAAGACTACGGAATTTCGGATACCCTCGCCCGGTGCGGTTCTGGAAGCGTCGACCATCCGATGAGGCGGGCGCCCTGGACCCCTGGGAGGACCTCCTCGAGGAGATGACCCTCGACGCGAAGCGGTACTTCGAGCACGCGATCCGCCCGGGCGGCAACGAGCGCTACTCCGAGCTCGAGGGGCGCCAGCTCGACGCCTCCGCGACGCGTCAGTACCACCGCATCGAGAAGGGTTTCTCGCTGCGCGCGACCAAGCACCCCTTCGGTAACAAGGCGATCCCCGCACTCAACCTCGTCCTCGAGAACCCGAAGACCGACCACGACGCCCTCTACGCCCAGGAGGCGCGGGCCGTCCTGACGGCACTGGAGCAGTGGAACGACGGGCAGGTCCGCGTCGACGACGTCGCACCGCGCGGCGACTCACTGCCGCAGAACCCGCTCGACCCCGAGACGCTCGCGCAGTTCATCACCTCGCGCCACAGCATCCGCCACTTCGAGGACCGACCCGTCTCGCGCGAGCTGGTCACCGAGGCCGTGCGCCTCGCCGGCTATGCGCCCTCGGTCTGCAACCGCCAGGGCTGGCGTGCCCACTGGTACGACGACCCCGAACGGATCGAGCACATCCTCAAGCTGCACAGCGGTTCGCGCGGGTTCTCCGACCGCATCCCCGGCCTTTTCGTGGTGACCTTCGACATCCGTGCGTTCGAGGACATGCTCGAGCGCAACCAGGGCTGGATCGACGGCGGCCTCTTCTCCATGACGCTGCTGCTCGCGCTCCACGGCCTGGGCCTCGGGGCGGTCCCGCTCAACTGGGCCAGCCGCAACCGTCGCAGCGGCTACCTGCGCAACCGTGGGGACATCCCGGACCACGAGAACATCGTCATGCTGATCGCCGTCGGCCACCCGGATCCGGAGCACCGCGTGGCGCGTTCGGCACGTCGCCCGGTGAGCGAGATTCTGCGGTTCGGAAACCCCGAACGCTGAGGGTCGGCCGGTCGTCGGTCGCCGCGGCCGCGCGACTAGGCTGGAGGCGTGACCCACTTCGATGTCCTCGTCCTCGGTGCCGGCCCTGGTGGCTACGTCGCCGCCATCCGTGCCAGCCAGCTCGGCAAGTCCGTCGCTGTCGTGGAAGACAAGTACTGGGGCGGTGTCTGCCTCAACGTCGGCTGCATCCCCTCCAAGGCGCTGCTCAAGAACGCCGAGCTCGCGCACACGCTGACCCACGAGAAGGCCAAGTACGGCATCGAGGGTGACGCGACCATGTCGTTCGGCCCGACCCACGCGCGCTCGCGCCAGGTCAGCGCCGGCATCGTCAAGGGCGTCCACTACCTGATGAAGAAGAACAAGATCACCGAGATCGACGGCTGGGGCACGTTGACCGGTCCGACCGGGATCGACGTCAAGGGTCACGACGGCACCACCACGTCGTACACGTTCGACAACCTCATCCTCGCGACCGGCGCCACCGTGCGCCTGGTCCCCGGGGTGACGCTCTCGTCCAACGTCGTGACGTACGAGGAGCAGATCCTCACCGACCAGCTCCCCAAGTCGATCATCATCGGCGGCTCGGGCGCGATCGGCGTGGAGTTCGCCTACGTCCTCAAGAACTTCGGCGTCGACGTCACCATCGTGGAGTACGCCGACCGGATGGTCCCGACCGAGGACGCGGACGTCTCCAAGGAGCTCCTCAAGCACTACAAGAAGCTGGGCGTCAACGTCCTGCTCTCCACCGGCGTGAAGTCGGTCGTCGACAACGGCTCCTCCGTCACGGTCACGGTCGCTCCGGCCGCCGGTGGCGAGGAGCAGACCCTCACCGCCGACAAGTTCCTCGCCGCGTTCGGCTTCGCGCCGCGCCTGGAGGGCTACGGCCTCGAGGCGACCGGCGTCGAGACGACCGAGCGCGGTGCGATCAAGACCGACGAGTTCGGTCGCACCAACGTGCCGAACGTCTATGCCATCGGTGACGTCACCGGCAAGATGATGCTCGCTCACGTCGCCGAGGCCCAGGGCGTCGTCGTCGCCGAGGTCATCGCCGGCGAGGAGACCATGCCGGTCGAGATCGACTTCATCCCGCGCGCCACTTACTGCCAGCCGCAGATCGGCTCCTTCGGCTACAGCGAGCAGCAGGCGCGCGACAAGGGCTACGACGTGAAGACGGCGACGTTCCCCTTCTCCGCCAACGGCAAGGCCATGGGCCTCGGCGAGGGCGTGGGCTTCGTGAAGGTCATCGCGGACGCGAAGTACAACGAGATTATCGGCGCCGCCATGATCGGCCCCGACGTCACCGAGCTCCTCCCGGTGCTGACGCTGGCCCAGAAGTGGGATCTCACCGCCGACGAGGTGTCCCGCAACGTCTTCGCCCACCCGACTCTCGGTGAGGCGCTCAAGGAGGCCGTCGAGGGCATCGTCGGTCACATGATCAACCTCTGATCGGCTTCTCGCTCAGAGCTGGAGCGGGCCACGGGCGTGGCGCGTGAGGTGTACGCCTCCGCGCTGCGACGTGGCCCGCAGCGCTTTCCCTACGCAGCGGAAGGTGGGGACCTCGCCCGCGCGGACCCGGGAGCCGGTCCGGCTCGTCCTCAGCCCAGCCACCGCCGATCAGGTGCACGTCCATACCCAGGATCCTCGCAGGCCGGGCACCCCTCGCGTGGACTACGCCCGTTGGACCACCCTGTTGGACCACCCTGTTGGACCGGCTCCATCTGCGCGGACGACCCGCGCACCCCTGGGCTGGCGCCACGTCACAGGTGGCCCAATTGCGTGGTCCAACACGGTGGTCCAACAGGCGTAATCCGCGGATTCTTGGCGCGGTGGCCGGACGTCGGTCCACAGCCAGGCGTCGGGTTGGCGTAAAAGGTCGGCGGGGCCGCCTACGGTCCCGGCCATGATGATCTCGGAGCGGGAGGCCGCAAAGCGTCTCGGAGTGCTGGCAGGGCTGACCCGGACGCCTGCGCGACGGCTGTTACGCACCGGCATCGCCGGCGGAACGCCGTACGAGATGGAGCGGGTCGACGAGGTGGGGCGTAGGCGGATTCCGGACGATGGCCTTCTTCGGAACGTGACGACGATCGGTCTGCTGCAGCTCCGACTGGCCCCGGATCAGCTGTGGCGGACGGAATGGCCGGCCGGGCGGAAGCTCGATGTGATGCGTGAGGGCCGACCCACCGGCTTCGTCAGGCTGATCCAGCTCGTCGCGCTCGTGCGGCACCACGGTCCACTCCCCATGATCGCGACAGTCAGCGGATTCGTCGTCGGGACCGTGGTTCGCGCATCTGGAGAGTGCACGCTGGTGGTCGAGCCGTGGGGGCTCACCGCTGCAGTGGTACGAGGCTCAACTCTGGCGGGAGCGGGCGTCGTAGCTCGGCATACTTCCCCTCGTTGGAGCGTCGAGCTGTCTCTCGGAAGGAAATGACATGTCCACACGAACGATGAGGACCACGTTGGGTGCCTCGCTGGCAGTCCTGATGGCGGCAGGATCGGTGGTCGGGTTGACGGCCGACGTCCCGGCGCACGCGGTGATCCCGTCGCCGGTGACCGTCTTCGCGCAGGCGTTCGGGCCCTGGTCGGCGTCGAGCACTGCGCATCCGTGTGTTGCGTTCGGATCTGCTTCCGACTACGACACACGGATGGCGTCGGGCTCGGGGACGAAGTCGTTCGCGAATCAGAAGACCGACTATGCCCAGGCGAGCAGCGGCACGAGGCTCGCGCGGATCGACTCGAGCTCCTCAGGCAAGGTGACGGCCTCGGTCGGAGCGACAGGCCTTCGCTCGCTGGCGATCGACGCGGTCGGGAGCTCGACGGCCACACGCCTCGCTGCCGGGACGTGTGGTGACAACGGCGCGACTGCCCTGTCCTGGGCGAGTTCGCTCGCCGACGGCTCCTACAAGGTGAACAAGGCCGGCTGGCTCGATGTGACGGCGACCAAGCACTCGGGTGACTGGGCGAGCTTCACGGTGGACGTGGTCCGACCCGACGAGAGCTCCTTCTACCCGCGGCCGTACGGCGACCTCTCCGGGACGGAGCATGTCAGGGCCTACATTCCGGCCGGAAGCCTCGTCGAGGTTCGGGCTGAGGCGACAGGAAGCATCGCGCTCATGGGCACCGCGTCGAGCGCGAAGGACGTCGCCTCCGTCTCGATCCGTGCGACGGTCGGCCTGGCCGGTGCTGCAGCGAGCGGCGAGGCGGGTGCGGCGAAGGCGAAGACCGCGGTCGTGCTGCCCACGACGGTCGCCTGCTCCGGCAGCACGAGCCGCGCTGGGAAGGCCCAGGTCGCGCTGACGAAGTATGCGAAGAAGAAGGCCGCCTCGGCGACCATCACCGTCAACGGCAAGGTCAAGAAGCGGATCGCGAAGGTCCGGGCGAAGTCGTACGGCGTCGCCCTCCCCGCCACGGGCGCGATCACGATCAGGACCAAGCTCAAGCTCAAGTCGGGAGCCACCGTCGCAGTGAAGCGTTCCTACTCCGCCTGCCACTGAGGCGATTCCGGCTGCGGCAGCGGCCCTGCGAGAATGGCGCCATGACCTCTGTGGTGATCATCGGTGGCGGCCCTGGCGGATACGAGGCGGCGCTGGTCGCGAATCAGCTGGGCGCCCAGGTCACGGTGATCGACCGGGACGGGCTCGGCGGCAGCGCTGTGCTGACCGACTGTGTGCCGAGCAAGACGCTCATTGCGACGGCGGAGGTCATGACCGACATGGCAGCGGCGCCGGAGCTGGGCATCCACTTCCGTGACTCCGAGGGCGACACGGCGACCAACGTCGTGGCCGACCTCGCTCAGGTGAACGCGCGCGTCAAGCTCCTCGCCGCCGCGCAGAGTGCCGACATCGAGGGCCGCCTGACCCGGCGCGGCATCCGGATCATCAAGGGAACCGGCCGGCTCGGCTCCGGTGCGGGCAGGGGCGGTGGCGACGTCATCGCGACACTGGCCAGCGGTGCCGAGGAAACGGTGCACGCCGACGCGGTACTCATCGCGACCGGTGCGCACCCGCGCGTGCTGGCGACGGCGCAGCCCGACGGCGAGCGGATCCTGACGTGGGAGCAGGTCTACGGCCTCACCGAGACGCCGACGCACATGATCGTCGTCGGCTCGGGTGTCACGGGCGCGGAGTTCGCCAGCGCTTACCTCGCCCTCGGCATCGAGGTCACCCTCGTGAGCTCCCGCGATCGAGTCCTCCCCGGCGAGGACGCGGATGCGGCCGGCGTACTGCAGGACGTGCTCGAGCGGCGCGGCATGAACATCCTCAGCCAGTCCCGCATGCAGGGCGTCACGCGCGACGGCGACACGGTCACGGTGACGCTCTCGGACGGCCGCACGGTCACCGGCTCGCACTGCATCCTCGCGCTCGGCTCCGTCCCGAACACCGAGGGCCTCGGCCTTGAGGAGGCCGGCGTCAAGCTCGACGACGGCGGCTTCATTCTGATCGACAAGGTCAGCCGTACGACGGCTCCCGGTGTCTATGCCGCCGGCGACTGTGTCGGCGGCTTCATGCTCGCCTCGACGGCCGCCATGGCCGGCCGGATCGCCATGCGCCACTTCCTCGGTGACGGCGTGCAGCCGATGGACCTCAAGCAGATCGCCTCCAACGTCTTCACGAGTCCCGAGATCGCCACCGTCGGCTGGTCGCAGGCTGCGGTCGACAATGGCGAGGTGCAGGCCGAGGTCGTGAAGCTCGACCTCCAGGGCAACCCGCGCGCGAAGATGCAGGGGATCAAGGACGGCTTCGTGAAGCTGATCGCCCGCCCCGGTTCTGGCGTCGTGATCGGGGGAGTGGTCGTGGGGCCGCGCGCAAGCGAGCTGATCCACCCGATCTCGCTCGCCGTCGCCGCCAACCTCACCGTCGACCAGGTCGCGAACACCTTCACGGTCTACCCGTCCCTGAGCGGCTCCATCGCCGAGGCGGCGCGCCGTCTGCATCAGGTCGGCTGAACCACACCGTTGTAGTTCGACGGCTTATACCTCGGGACCTTGCCAAAGGACCCGCGACACTCCGTAGACTCCCAGGAGTTTTCAACTTCCTCAGGAGTCACACATGCCTCGCCTGTCTCGCGCCACGCCCTTCAGTCACGCTGTAGCCGGGCTGTTGCTGGTGACAGCGGCGGTGCTCGCGCTCGGTCCTGCCGACGCCACCACGAAGACGATCGGCGTGAAGCTGGCGGTTCCCAAGGGCGCCAAGCTGGCCCTCACGGGTCACGGCTACGGCCACGGCCGGGGGCTGTCGCAGTACGGCGCCGAGGGAGCCGCTCGGCAGGGCCGGACGGCGGCGCAGATCCTGAGCTTCTACTACCCGGGCACGGCGATGTCGAAGGTCGGTGGCAGCCTCACGGTGCTCATCGGCCCGGACACCACGCCCGACACCGTCGTCAAGGCACGGTCCGGTCTTGTCGTCCGCACCTCGAACGGCGCGAAGACCTGGAACCTGGCCGCCGCGCGGCCGACCGCGACGCAGTGGCGGCTCAACCCGCTGAGCGCGACGAAGACGGCCATCGGCTATCGCATCGGCTCGGCGCGGTGGAAGCGACTCGGCACCTCGACGTCGACGCTGGAGTTCTGGGCCGGTGGCTCACCGATCACCCTCGTCCTGCCGGCGAGCGCAACCGCCTACCGCGGAGCGCTCCGCAACGCCCCGTTCAACGGCAGGGACCATGACACGGTCAATGTCGTCGGCCTCGAGGACTATCTCAAGGGTGTCGTGGCCAGTGAGATGCCGTCGAGCTGGAAGCCCGCAGCGCTGCAGTCCCAGGCGATCGCCGCCCGCACATACGCCGCCTACAGCCGTGCGCATGCCGCGAAGAGCCGCCAGTACCAGATCTGCGACTCCACCGCGTGCCAGGTCTACAAGGGTGTCGCGGGGGAGACCAAGGCGACCAATGCGGCCATCGCCGCGACCGCCGGACAGATGTTGGCGTACGCCGGCCAGCCGGCCTTCACGCAGTTCAGCTCCTCCAGCGGCGGCTGGACGGTGGCCGGCTCGGTCGCCTACCAGAAGGCGCAGGCCGACCCGTACGACGCGTGGGCCGGCAACAGCCAGCACACGTGGACGGTCAAGATCGACCCGAAGAAGGTCGCCGCAGCCTGGCCGGCCCTCGGCACCTTGACGAGCCTGCAGGTCCTGGCCCGTGACGGCCACGGCGACTGGGGCGGCCGGGTGACCAAGGTGCAGCTCACCGGCACCAAGGGTCAGGTGAAGGTCAGCGGGGACAGCCTGCGCAGCGCGCTCGGTCTGAAGTCGACCTACTTCGACGTCGCCGTCAGCTGAGACGACGAAGGGGCCGAGGCGTTCGCCTCGGCCCCTTCGTCGTGCGGCTCACTTGATCTCGCAGATGACCTGACCGTTGGAGACGGTGGCGCCGACCTCGGCGGTGAGGCCGTTGACGACCCCCGCCTTGTGCGCCTTGAGCGGCTGCTCCATCTTCATCGCCTCGACGACGACCACGACATCGCCCTCGGCGATCTCCTGGCCCTCCTCGACGGCGATCTTCACGACGGTGCCCTGCATCGGGGCGGTCACGGCGTCACCGGACACGGCGGCGCCGTGCTTCTTGGCAGCGCCGCGCTTCGGCTTCTTCGCCGCACCGGCGGCGGGACCGGCGGAGAGCCCGCCGAGGCCGGCCGGGATGACGACCTCGAGCCGCTTGCCGCCGACCTCGACGACGACGGTCTGCTTCTCGCTCGCCTCGTCAGCCTCACCGGCGTCGCCGGCGTACGGCTGGATCTGGTTGTCGAAGTCGGTCTCGATCCACTGCGTGTAGACGTCGAACGAGCCCTCGCCGGACGGGTTGGAGGGGCCGACGTACGCGGGCTCCTTCACGACGGCCTTGTGGAACGGGATGACCGTGGGCATGCCGTCGACGATGAACTCGTCGAGGGCGCGGCGGGAGCGCTCGAGCGCCTGGGTGCGGTCACGACCGGTGACGATCAGCTTCGCGATGAGGGAGTCGAACGAGCCCGGGATGGTCTCGCCGTTCTCGTAACCGCCGTCGACGCGGACGCCGGGACCCTGCGGCGGGTTCCAGGCGGTGAGCGTGCCGGGGGCCGGCATGAAGTTGCGGCCGCCGTCCTCGGCGTTGATGCGGTACTCGATCGAGTGGCCGATGATCTCAGGGTCGCCGTAGCCGAGCTCCTCACCGGCGGCGACGCGGAACATCTCGCGGACGAGGTCGATGCCGCTGACCTCCTCGGAGACGCAGTGCTCGACCTGGAGGCGGGTGTTGACCTCGAGGAACGAGATCGAGCCGTCCTGGGCGACGAGGAACTCACACGTGCCGGCGCCGTAGTACCCGGCCTCCTTGAGGATGCGCTTGGAGGACTCGTAGAGCTCGGTGACCTGCGCGTCGGTCAGGAAGGGCGCTGGCGCCTCCTCGACGAGCTTCTGGTTGCGACGCTGCAGCGAGCAGTCGCGGGTGGAGACGACGACGACGTTGCCGTGCTGGTCGGCGAGGCACTGGGTCTCGACGTGGCGCGGCTTGTCGAGGAACTTCTCGACGAGGCACTCACCACGGCCGAAGGCGGTGACGGCCTCGCGGACGGCGGACTCGTAGGCGTCGGGGATCTCCTCGAGGGTGCGGGCGACCTTGAGGCCGCGACCGCCACCGCCGAAGACCGCCTTGATGGCGACGGGGAGGCCGCTCGCCTTGGCGAATTCGACGACCTCGTCGGCGTCCTTGACCGGGTCCTTGGTGCCCGGGGCCAGCGGGGCGTTGGCGCGCTCGGCGATGTGCTTGGCCTTCGCCTTGTCGCCGAGGGCCTCGATGGCTGCGGGCGGCGGACCGATCCAGATCAGGCCGGCGTCGATGACCGCCTGCGCGAAGTCGGCGTTCTCGGCGAGGAAGCCGTAGCCGGGGTGGACGGAGTCGGCGCCGGACTTCTTGGCGGCGTCGATGATCTTCTCGATGCTCAGGTAGCTGTCGGCGGGCGTGGCGCCGCCCAGCGAGTAGGCCTCGTCGGCGAGACGTACGAAGAGAGCGTTGGCATCCGGCTCTGCGTAGACGGCGACCGACCCGATCCCGGCGTCCTTCGCGGCGCGGATGACGCGGACGGCGATCTCGCCGCGGTTCGCGATCAGGACCTTCTGCAGGGGCTTGCTCAACGTAACTCCTTCGTTAATCCGAACCCGCCAAGACTAGGGGGTCCCGGGTACCTCATGTGTGTGGCCGGCGTCACACTGGGCGGGTTCAGTCTGGCTGAACGTTCCAAAGGTCGTTCCACCGGTGTCCGAGCTTGATCACCATGCGGCGCAGCGCGGGGAGGCTCAGGCCGACGACGTTGTGGAAGTCGCCCTCGATCTTCCAGATGAAGGCACCGCCGATCCCGTCGACGGTGAAGGCACCCGCGACCTCGAGGGGTTCGCCGGTGGCGACGTACGCCTCGATCTCGGCGTCGCTGACCTCGGCGAAGTGGACGACGGTCTCGCAGGTCTCGCGGGTCATCTTCCGAGAGGCGGTGTCGATGAGGGTGTGGCCGGTGATGAGGCGGCCCGACCTTCCGCGCATCGCCCTCCAGCGCTGGGTGGCGACCTCGGGGGAGTGCGGCTTACCCAGCGCCTCACCCTTGAACTTCAGGACCGAGTCGCAGCCCAGGACGAGGGCACCCTCAGGCACGTCGTCGCGCTCGGCCACGGCGTGCGCCTTGAGCGTCGACAGGTTGAGCGCGAGCTGCTCGGGCTCCTGTCCCCTGAGTTGGTCCTCGTCCACCCCGCTGACGATCACCACCGGCTCGATCCCTGCGTTCCGCAGGGTGCTGAGGCGCGCGGGGGACTGCGAGGCCAGGACGAGCGTCGTCATGTGCGCTCGGTGAGATTCGAACTCACACTGGCCGCGACCTAAACGCGGTGCCTCTGCCGTTGGGCTACGAGCGCGTGGCGCTCAGTCTAGGGAGGGCCCTCAGCGGTGGGCGAAGCGGCGCAACACGAGGATCGTGCCGACGACGCCGCCGATGATGCCGACCGTCTTCAGGATGTTGTCGACCTTGGGCTGACCGGTGGTGGGGTCGACGTACGCCGCCTTGACCGCTGCGATCTGGCGCGAGGCGATCGTCTTCGGGCTCGACCGGTAGAGCAGCTCGTCGATCGTTCCCGCGAGGCGCTCGCGGATCTCGTCCATCTCGGTCTCGAGGTGATTGGCGCTGTCCTTGGTCATGGGCGTCAACCTATCAATGCCGGGAAGTCCCGCCCACTAGGTTGGAGCCATGACATCGCGCCTTGAGATCGGGGACGCCGCGCCCGCCTTCACGTTGACCTCCGACGCCGGTGAGGAGGTGTCGCTGGACGAGCTCGTCGCCTCGAGCAGGGGCGGCAAGGTGATCGTCTACTTCTACCCCGCCGCGATGACCCCGGGCTGCACCAAGCAGGCGTGCGACTTCACCGACTCCCTCGATGCGCTCACGGCGCAGGGCTACGCCGTCGTGGGCATTTCGCCGGACAAGCCGGAGAAGCTGGCGAAGTTCCGTGAGCGGGATGGCCTGACCATCACGCTGCTCTCCGACCCGTCGAAGGAGACGCTGATGGCGTGGGGAGCGTTCGGCGAGAAGAAGCTCTACGGCAAGGTCGTCGAGGGCGTGATCCGCTCCACCTTCGTCGTCGATGGCGACGGCAAGATCGAGTACGCCGCCTACAACGTCAAGGCCACGGGCCACGTCGCCAAACTGCGCAAGGACCTCGGGATCTGAGGATCAGGCCTTCAGCTTGGCGAAGACGACCGTGTTGGTCTCGTAGTACGAGCCGTTCCAGTCACTGCACGTGATCAGCACCAGGCGGCCGTCGCCACGGTCCTGGGCGAAGAGCTCCTTGGAGTGCTGGGAGAGCTCCTTCTTGGAGTACACGACCTTGCTGGTGACCGCGTACCGGATCGTGCCGCGCTTGGTGACCACGTCGACCTTGTTGCCGCGCTGGAGCTCGCCGAGGTTGTTCATGCTGGCACCGCCGGTGTGGAGCGTGTGCCCGGTGATGACCGTCTGCCCCTGGGCGGCACCGGGCTTGGCGCTTGCGTTCCACCAACCGACCTCGAGGTAGTCGCGAGGCGGGTCGAGGGACTTGTTGACCATCGCGATCGGGACGACGGGAGCGTCGATCTTGAGCGCGGGCATCAAAAGCTTCATCGGCGCACCGGCACTGAGCTCGGCCTCGGTGTAGGAACGCACGCCGTGGTCGACCGCAGCCGCGGACGGCCCGCTCGGAACGAGGAACGCCCCGATCACGGAACCTCCAGCCAGCACTCCTACGAGGAGCTGGAGGCCCGTGATCGAGGCGATCAGGTAGCGGGTGAGCTTCGTCCGCTTCACGGCTCGAACGATACGGATCAGTGGTGACGCAGGGCGCGGCGGAAGCCCACGACACCGGCGCCCGTACCGACGACTGCCAGCCCGGCAAGCGCGGCGAGGGCCAGAGCGGACGGACCGTCCTCGAGCGAACCGATACCGGACTCAACGGTGGTCGGCGTGTCCGAGCTGGAGGTGGACGTGGTGGTGGTGCTGTCGTCGGTGTCCACGGCGGTGGTCGTCGTCCCGACGCGGGTGTTCGGGCCGCAGATGACGTGCGCGGCGGTCAATCCGACCAGCGAGCTGTTGTCCGGCGTGAAGGCCGACGCCGCCGGCAGGACCTGGAGGTCGAGGGCGGTGACGTCGATCGTGCGGCCGCTGTCGCGGCGCTCCACCTTGTTGAGCGTGCCGTCGAGGACGTTCTCCTCGAGCGGTGCCAGCTGCGGCTCGATCACGGAGATCAGGTTGTCGTTGAGGGCGTCGACGAGAGTGGTGATCCCACCGTTCACCTGGCTGATCACCGGGTCTAGCTGGCTGGTGATCGTGTTGCCGGTGACGGCGCCGGTGAGGGCACCGGTCAGGGCCTCCTCGACGGCGGTCACAACCTGGTCGAGGTTGGTCAGGACCTTGACGTTCTCGCCGGTGCCCAGCTGGACCGGGATCGTCAACGGACCGCCCAGCGCGGAGGGCAGGCCGACGGTGAGACCCAGGCTGGCAACGGTGCCGGCGCCGGTCGCGGTCGTCGGCGTGGCCTGGCAGCTCGAGTAGACCGCGCCGAGGTCGAGGCCGACGGAGATGCCGGTGGCGGTGAGCAGCGGCGCGAGCACCTGGGTGGAGACCGGGCCGAGGACCGCCTGAAGCAACTCGTCGACCGTGGCCGTGGCCGGGTCGAGGGCGGTGCCGATCTGGTTGAGGAGATCCTGGAGTGTCGCGGCTTGCGGGATAAGTGTGGAGAGGAGCGTGGACCCGTTGGCGCCGGCGCTCACGTTGCTGAGGAGCTGACCCTGGGTCAGGGTGACATTCGACAGGTCGATGTTTCCGGCGTCCAGGCTGAGGGCGCTGCCGCCCGTGAGGCAGGAGGCGCCCACACCGGTGGACACCAGACTGCTGCCCGACCCGGCGATTGAGGCGCAGGCCGCGGAGAGACCGTTGCTGCCGCTGATCGAGGTCTTCGCATCCTGGGAGGCGGTGCCGGCCGTCAGCAGCGTCTGGTTCGAGAGCGCGTTCAGCGTGGGGCTGTTGGAGCCGCTCGTGGTCTCCGTCGTGCCGTCGTTCTGCGCGGCGTACGTCCCCGTGCTGATCACCTGCGAGGCGATGTTGGCCGTGAGGGCATTGGCCGTGCCCTGGGCCACCGGAGCGGCGGCGAGAGCCGGGCCCGCGGCGAGCAGTGCGAGCGAGGCGGCCGCCGTGACGGCGCCGGTGCGGATGAACAGACGGTGGGACAAGGGGACTCCCTGGAGCGAGGATGTGATGCCACACACCCCCCGAGGCGTGACAGTGGACACCGGGACAAACGTCCCGGAGGTGGAGAAGTTACGGCGAAGAAGAGGTAGATGCGGGTGGCGACTCCATTGTGACGCGGCTCACAAGTTGGCACCATGGCCCGTATGGATGGCTTGATGCAGGACGTTCCGCTGACGGTGACCTCGATCCTGGCGAGGGCGGAAAGACTCTTCCCGACCCGCGAGGTCGTCACCAAGACGGCTGCCGGGATCGAGCGGGCGACCTATGCCGACCTCGCCCGTGAGGTACGCCGACAGGCCGCTTCCCTGGACCGGTTGGGCCTGTCCGCGGACGCCCGCGTGGCCAGCTTCGCTTGGAACACCTTCCGCCATCTGGCGCTCTACTACTCGGTCGCCGGGACCGGACGGGTGCTGCACACCGGCAACATCCGCTACTTCCCCGAGCAGCTGATCTACACGTTCAACCACGCCGAGGACGAGGCGGTCTTCGTGGACCGCTCCCTCCTGCCGCTGATCAGCCCGCTCCTCGACCAGCTCACGACGCTGAAACACGTGGTCGTGATGGACGACGGTGTCCCGAACCCGTTGCCGCCGGACCCCCGTGTCATCGCCTACGAGGAGCTGCTGACCGAGGAGGAGGCCGACCTGGAGGGCCGGGTCACCGATGAGCACCAGGCCGCCGGCATCTGCTACACCTCGGGCACCACCGGCCACCCCAAGGGCGTCGTCTACAGCCATCGCTCGCAGTGGCTGCACGCGGTCTCGTCGTTGACCTCCTCGAGCTTCGGCATGAAGGACAGCGACCGGATCCTCCCGGTCGTGCCGTTCTTCCACGCGAACGGCTGGGGCTTGGCGCACTCCCCGCTGATGGGCGGAGCGAGCCTGGTCCTGCCCGGGCCCGACATGTCGCCGGCCGGGATCACCTCGTTGATGGAATCCGAGCGTGTGACGGTCGCCGCCGGCGTACCGACGATCTGGATGGGTGTCGCGCCGCTCCTCGCCGACCACGACCTCAGCCATCTGCGCACGGTGATCTGCGGCGGTTCGGCCGTGCCGCCGTCGCTCTCGGAGGCGTGGCGATCGGCGATCGGCATCCCGATCACCCAGGCCTGGGGCATGACGGAGATGAGTCCGCTCGGCTCGATCTGCCAGCCCCGGGCCGAGGTCGAGGCGATGAGCGAGGCCGAGCAGATCGACATCCGGGCCACCGCCGGCTTCATGGCGCCCGGCGTGGAGATGCGGATCGTCGAGCCGGCCACGCGCGAGGAGCAGCCCTGGGACGGCGAGGCGACCGGTGAGCTGGAGGTGCGCGGGCCGTGGATCGCGCGCCAGTACTACAGGACGCCTCTCGAAACCGGGCCCGGGGCTGACTTCTCTCCCGACGGCTGGCTGCGCACGGGCGACGTCGCCTCCATCTCCGAGCTCGGCTACCTCAAGCTCGTCGACCGCACCAAGGACCTGGTGAAGTCGGGCGGCGAGTGGATCAGCTCCGTCGCGGTCGAGAACGCGATCATGGGCCACCCCGCGGTCGCCGAGGCGGCCGTCATCGCGAGCCCGCACCCCAAGTGGGGCGAGCGGCCGCTCGCCTTCGCCGTCATCCGCGACGGTCAGTCCGTCTCGCGGGAGGAGTTGCTCGACTTCCTCGGCGAGCGACTCGGCAAGTGGCAGGTGCCTGACGACGTCGTCTTCATCGACGAGGTCCCCAGGACCTCGGTCGGCAAGTTCTCCAAGAAGACCCTGCGGGAGAAGTACGCCGGCTACGTGCTGCCCACTGCATAGCACCCCGACAACGCAGAAGGCCCGGTCTCTCGACCGGGCCTTCTGTTCCGTACGCCATCACGGACTCGAACCGCGAACCCGCTGATTAAGAGTCAGCTGCTCTGCCAATTGAGCTAATGGCGCATGTCTTTCGACTCGGAGAACATTACTCCCGCCCCGGTCAGGGACTCAAATCGGGGCGACGCCCCACGCTTCGAGGACGGCGTGGGCGGCGTTGTGGCCCCCGAGTCCCGAGACGGCGCCACCCCGGCGCGCACCGGATCCGCAGACCCAGACCGAGGCCGCGGCCTGCGGGACGCCCCAGCGGGCGGCGGGTGAGTCGAGTTCCTCGTCGTCCTCCGCCCAGGGCCAGGCGAGGTCGCCATGGAAGATGTGCCCGCCGGGCATGGCGAGATCGGCCTCGATGTCCTGCGGGATCTTCGCCTCGATGCAGTGCGTGCCGTCGGGCATCCGTGCGACGACCGTGTCGAGGGGATCGAGGAGGTGCTCGTCGAGCGAGGCGAGGGCGCGGCGCAGTGCTTCCGCACGGGTCTCCTCGGGCGAGGTCTCGAAGAGTGTCGAGGGCGTGTGCAGCCCGAAGTAGGTCAGCGTGTGCGTCCCGGCGGGGACGTCACCGAGGATCGAGGGATCGGTCAGCGAGTGGCAGTAGACCTCGCCCGGCAGACGGGTCGGCAGCCCACCGGCTGCCGCCTCACGCCAGGCGGTCTCGAGCTCCGTCATGGACTCACCGAGATGGAGCGTGCCGGCGAAGGCCACGGTCGGGTCGGCCCCGGACCGCAGTCGCGGTAGCCGGTCGAGGAGGACGTTGACCTTCAGCTGGGCGCCGACCGGCTTGGCCGGCTGCTCCTGTCCGAGCAGCCCGGCGAGGGTGTACGGCGCCACGTTGGCCAGCGTCAGACGGGCCTCGACCACACCGTCGGCGTACGAGACCAGAGCACCGTCCTCGGAGGAGGAGATGGCCGTGACGGGGCAGGAGGTGACCAGCTCGGCGCCCGCGTCGACGGCCGCACGGGCGAGGGCGTCGGTGACCGCGCCCATGCCGCCGACGGGGACTCGCCACTCGCCGGTGCCGTTGCCGACCAGGTGGTAGAGGAAGCAGCGGTTCTGGATGAGCGACGGGTCGTTGAGCGAGGCGAAGGTGCCGATGAGCGCGTCCGTCGCCACGACACCGCGGACGACGTCGTCGTGGAAGCGGCGCTCGATGGCGGCGCCGATCGGCTCCTCGACGAGGTCGCGCCAGAGCGTGGCGTCGACGCCTCCGCGGAGGGCCGAGGCGCGGGGGAGCGGGGAGGTGAGCGTCGGCGCGACCAGCTCGGCGAGCTCGCCGACGGACGCGTAGAAGTCCTGCCAGGCGACGTACTCCTCGTCACTGCCGGTGAGCTCGCGGAAGCCGGCGGCGGTGGCGGGACCCTCGGGGCGCTCGACCAGGAGCCCGCCGTCGACGCCGCCGCGCGACCACGGTGTGTAGGAGGAGGTGGTGCGCGAGGCCAGCTCGATGTCGAGGCCGAGGTCCTCGATGATCGAGGCGGGCAGCAGCGAGACGAGGTAGGAGTAGCGCGACAACCGCGTCGGCAGGCTGGGGAAGGCCTGGGCGGAGACCGCCGCACCGCCGACGTGGTCGAGCCGCTCGAGGACGACGACCGAGAGCCCGGCGCGGGCGAGGTAGGCCGCAGCGGTCAGGCCGTTGTGGCCCCCGCCCACGATCGCGATGTCATAGCGGGGACGGCTGGGTGACATGGGGCGAGCCTAGAGACAGCGAAGGCGCAGACCGTGCGGTCTGCGCCTTCTGATGGGGTGGATGACGGGACTTGAACCCGCGACAACCGGCACCACAAGCCGGGGCTCTACCAACTGAGCTACACCCACCATGCGTTGACCGAGGTCAACGACGAGGAAGCATAGGGGCTCAGTCCGTGAGGCCGGTAATCGACCCCGCATGCCGGGCGGCGATCGCCTTGGCCGTCTCGGAGTCCGGCCCGGGCGCGGGGACGAAGACAGCCTCGCGGTAGTACCGCAGCTCCTCGATCGACTCCTGGATATCGGCGAGCGCGCGGTGGTTGCCCCTCTTCGCCGGGGCGTTGAAGTAGGCCCGCGAGTACCAGCGCCGCGACAGCTCCTTGATCGAGGAGACGTCGATGATCCGGTAATGCAGGAAGGCCTCGAGCTCGGGCAGGTCACGGGCGATGAAGCCCCGGTCGGTGCCGACCGTGTTGCCGGCCAGCGGGGGACGGCTGTCTGCTCCGCAGTGGGCGTGGATGTAGTCGAGCACGATCGTCTGCGCCTCCTCGAGGGTGACGCCGGAGTCGAGCTCGTCGATCAGGCCGGACTTGGTGTGCATGGCGACGACGAAGGGATCCATCTGCGCGAGCGCCTCGGCCGGCGGCTTGATGATCACGTCCACGCCCTCGCCCAGGACGTTGAGCTCGGAGTCGGTCACGAGCGCGGCGATCTCCACGAGCGCGTCGGCCTCGAGGGAGAGGCCGGTCATCTCGCAGTCGATCCAGACGAGCCTGTCGTTGCGTTCGGCCCGGGCTGGCACTTCGTTCGTGGTCACGCCTCCGAACCCTACCGTCGGGCCGTGCTCAGGGTGCCCTCAGTGACGGACCCTAGGGTGGTCGGCGTGTGGGGATGGCTGGGTCTGGTGGCGCGCGCCGTCACCGGGGCCGTCTGGATCTGGGCGGGGTGTTCGAAGATCTCCCACCCGTACGCCGCCGTGCTGGCCGTCCGCGCCTACCAACTGCTCCCCGGGGGAGTCGCCGAGGTCATCGGCCACGTGCTGCCGACGCTGGAGGTCGTGGTGGGCGTGGCGCTGGTGGTCGGCGTACTCACGCGGTTCGTGGCCGCGATCAGCGCGCTGCTCTTCGTCGCCTTCATCGTCGGCATCGCGTCGGTCTGGGCGCGGGGCATCCTGATCGACTGCGGCTGCTTCGGCGGCGGCGGCTTCGACCCGCACGCGGCCGACAAGTACCCCTGGGAGATCGCGCGGGATGCGGCACTGCTGCTCTGCTCGCTCTTCCTCGTCGTCGTCGGGAACTCGCGGTGGTCCCTCGACCGACTCATCTTCAGGACCACCGCAGCCGGTGGGACCGGCACAGTCGAGGAGGACTAGGACTCATGGCCAAGGAAAGCCCCCAGGAGCGTGCCGCACGACTCGCGGCGGAGCGGGCGAAGCAGCGGGCGGCGGAGCGTCGGCGCAACATCCTCATGGTGGCCGCGGTCGTCCTCGTGATGATCGGCATCATCGGTGGCGGATTCGTGATCAGCCGGCTGACGAGCAGCACGCCCAAGGACTCGGCGGCCGCGGCCTCCGTCGGCTCGGTGACCATCGGCTCGGACAGCGCGCCGCACAAGGTCGTGATCTACGAGGACTTCCTCTGCCCCTACTGCGGTGAGCTCGAGAAGCAGACCCACGAGGAGCTCGCGACGCTGGCAGACCAGGGCAAGGTCCAGGTCGAGTACCGGCCGTTCAACCTGTTGCAGACCGACTACTCGCAGCACACGCTCGAGGTCTTCCAGGTGCTCGCCCACAACAGCACGCCCGAGGTCGCCAAGAAGTTCCACGACGCGCTCTACGCCGATCAGCCTTCTGAGAGTGCGTCGAGCTTCCCGAGCGTCGACGACATCACCGCGACCGCTGTCGCGGCGGGTGCCGACGAGGCCGACATCAAGGCCGCCCTGGAGAGCAGCGCGCCGAAGTGGGCCGACGCCGCGACCCAGGCCGCAGAGGACGCCGGCGTCCAGTCAACGCCGACGATCCTGCTCGACGGCACGGAGTTCGTCGGTGGCTCGGACATCGACTCCGAGGCGAAGGCGCTGCTCGACGCGGTCTCCTGAGGTGGTGAGCGCCTCGCCAGCTCAGGGCGTGGGCGGGCGCTCACCACTGGGCTACGGGGTCGCGATGTAGCTCGCGATCACGAGCCTGCCCCGCTTGAGCGGCCGTACCTGGAGTCGGCCGCTGCGCGCGGACGGCATCGTGATCCAGTGGACGCCGTTCCCGCGGACGGTGCCGATGACGTGGCCGCCGACCCGCACCTCGACCGGTACGCCGCCGCGGAGCTGCAGCCCGATCCGGCGACCGCTCACCCGCGGCCCGGTGGCGACCGTCGGCCTGGTCATCGTGAGGCTGTTGCCCGAGCGCTTCCACTTCTTGCCGTGGAACCTCGCACCGTAGTTCCAGCGGTAGGTGCAGGTCGTCTGCCAGGCGGACGTGTTGCCGGCCCGGTCGGTGCCGCGCGCCCGGGCGCAGACGCGTCCGCCCGCCCTGATCGCGACGCGGGTCGCCGTCCTTTTGGTCTTCTTGAAGCCCTTGGGTGTCCTCCAGCGACCGCCGGTCCGGATCTGGACCTGGTACCTGGCGATGCCCGAGGAGTCGTGCATCCTCCACCTCAGCGTGGTGTGGCTCGCGCGCGTCGTGTGGACGGCGCCGACGGCCAGGGTCGGCGCGGTGCGGTCGGGCGGCGGCAGCCGGAAGGCTCCCGGCTGGACGGCGCTCTCGTCGATGTTGAGGGTGACGCCGCCGTACGTCTCGTTGCCGCCGCCGGCGAACTGCCGCATCCGGCGACCGGCCCACCCGCCGGCGAACTCGGTGGTGTTGGTGGTGGGCTGACCGTCCCAGCGGGCCACCCAGATCGAGTCCGGCTTGGGGTATGTCGCCACCTGCGAGGCGGCCAGGACGTCGCGGATGGTCGAGCTCACCGAGCCGTAGACCGAGGAGTTGCGGCCGAGCTGGTGGAGGCGCTGGGTCCAGCCGCCGAGCATCGCCTGGACCGCGGCAGTGCAGCGGGCGTTGCTCGTCGGGTAGGCCTCGAGGTCGAAGGCGATGGGGGCGCCGACGGGCAGGCCCAACCGGTAGACGGAGGCCGCGGCGTCGGCAGCCATCTGGATGCCTTGGCTCCGGGCTGTGCCCGGGTCGGGGGACATCTTCTTGCTGAAGGTCGAACAGGGGGCCTGGAGGCCGACGTAGATCGGGAGGACCTGCCACCCGCCGGCGCGCACGGCGTGGACCCAGCTGGCGTCGAGCTCCGTCTGCACCTTGTCGTAGCGGACGTCGAACCGGGCCTGCTCGGGGATGTAGACCGCGATCGCCTTGTACGGCGAGGAGCGCTGCCAGGCCTGGACCTTGGAGAGCGCCGGCGTGGTCGCGGTGTCGAGCATGAGGATGTGCCCTGCTGCCGGGGCCGGCGCCGTACGTGCGGAGGCGACGGGGTCGGGCCGACCTGCCCACGCGGGGGCGGTGAGACCGAGGCTCACGGGGACGGCGAGAAGAGCGACGAGCAGGCGAGGCAGGTGGAGCACCCGCGCGACTCTACGTGCCGAAACTGGCAGCGTCCTATCAACGAGGTCAGAAGAGCGACAGCGATCCCAGCGCCTGTCGTACGACGACGGCCGGGTGTTCCTCGGAGTCGCCGGTCGCCCAGACGATGTAACCGTGGAAGGCTGCGAGTGTCAGGGCCGACCCGACCACCCGGGCGTCGATCGGGGCCAGGCCGCGACCGACCAGGTAGGAGCGCAGGATCGATGACTGTTCCTGCAGCCGCGAGGAGCCATAGGAGAAGAGCTCGCCGTGGTTCGCGATGATCTGCATCCGTGCCCGGGTGAGCGCCAGCACGGGCGTCTGCTCGGCCGTCATGAGCAGGGCGGCGGACGCGGCCGGGATGGGCTCGCCATCGGCGGTCGCCAAGGCGTCCTCGAGGTTCTCCAGCGACTCCTCGAAACGGTCCCAGACGAGGTCGGCCTTGGTCGGGAAGTAGCGGAAGAGGCTGCGCCGGCTCACCCCGGCGGCCGCCGCGATCTCGGCGGCGCTGACGTCGTCGTACCCCCGCTCCTGGAAGAGCTGCAGGGCGATCCTCGCGAGGTGTTCCCGGTCGATCTCGACCGGGCGCCCGCGACCACGGGAGGAGCCGGGCACGGAGGAGGCCATGGGGGAATAGTGCCAAACCCCGCCCGCCGCCCGCGCGGAATCGCCGCAGCGGTCGTGCCCGGAGGTCAGATCAGGGGTGTCGTCGGCGTCGTCCAGACCGGCGCGGTCCCGGGCGTGAGGACGGAGGTCGGGGACTTCACGTTGGCCGGGTAGATGTTGCTCACGGCGCCGCGCACGTAGTCGACGTACTGGTGGGCTGCGACCGGGAACTGGCTGCGGGTGTTGGCCCCACGGGCCAGCAGGATCGTCGTGAAGCCGTAGGCGTGGGCGACCTTCAGGACGCTGAGTGCGAAGTTCTGTCCGCCGGTGAGGTTGGAGAGCATCTTGACCTGCACGCGCCGCTGCCAGGACGCGCCGTACGCCGCCCGGGCTGCCGACGCGAGGTTGGCGAAGGCGGCGTTGAGGGCCGCCGGGGCGTTGAACGGGCGGATGTTCTTGACCTCCCACTCCGTCGAGAGTCCGTAGGCGGCGTTCTGCCTGAACGTCGTCAGGGCGTCGCGGAGCCCCTTGTGCTTGCGGACCCCGGTCCAGGCCCGGGTCTCGAAGCGGCCGTTCTTGAGCCACCTCGGGTTGAACGGCGCGCCGTGGGCGTTGACCCACGTGACCTGCGAGGCGGCCCGGACCTTCCCGGCCCCGCCGCGGCGCGCGGACTTGTTGGAGAAGGCGAGCTGGCCGTTGTTGTCGATCCACGTGTAGCGGTGGGCGCGCGCAGCCTTGGTGCCGCGCAGTGAGTCACCCAGCGTGCCGCCTGCGCCCTTGATGCGGGTGTCGGAGTGGTAGAACGCCTTCCCCGGAGCCACGTACGCCGACCGGCCGTGCGGCAGCACCTGGTAGGCCGGCTCGCCGCTGGTCCGGCTGCTGCTGAGGTTGGTGTCTGCCCAGATGAGGTAGCCGCCGTCGGCGTACCCGGTCGCCGAGGCCGGCGCGACCGGGCCGGTGCCCGAGCCGGGGCCGGTGAAGCTGACCGTGCCGTCGATGCCGGTGACTCCGGCCTGGACGATCCGCGGGTTGGGTGCACCGGTCGCCTGGCCGGCGAGGCGGACGGAGACGCCGGCGATCGGCAGGTTGTACTCGTCGCGGACGGTGGCGATGAACTTGCGGGAGCTACCGGTCGTGGTGGACTCCTGGACGCGGATGCTCGTGGGGTGCTGCGCGTAGACGCCGATCGGCTCCGCGTCGGAGACCGCCACGCCGTTGACGGTGCTGTCGGCGCGCACGACGGCGATGCCGGGCACCGGCGTGGTGGGGGCCAGATCGACGGGGACGTAGGTGACGCCGTCCTTCACAGCACCGACGGGTGCGGCAGCCCTGAGCGCCGGCTTCGTCGCGGGCCAGGTCGGATCCGTCAGGGTGGTCGAGGTCCCGGTGGTGGTCCTCACGCCCAGGATCGCCCAGGTGTGCCCATCGGCGCGCCGGTAGATGCCGACGCGGTTGTTCGTCACGCTGTTCCTCGAGGACCCGTTGACGTTGTTGTACGTCGGGGTGAAGTCGAATCGGATTCCGGAGCCGGAGACCGTGACCGCGTTGTCCGCGAACGTCTCCCCGAGGACGGCGTTGGTCGAGCTGTACGCGACGGCCTCGAGGTCGAAGGTGCCGTTGCCCGCGAGGGTGGCGTTGGTGTCGAAGAGGCCGGTCCTGGCGGTGCGTTTCAGGCTGGTCGTGAGCTTCTGCCACGTGGAGTCGCTGGCGGCGGGGACTGCGCTGTCGGGGCGGTAGAAGACATCGACGTGGTCCACACCGGTAGGGGCACCGAGGAGGAGATGGACCGAGGCGCCGGTCGGCGTCACACCGCCACTCGGCGTGTAGAAGGTGACGGCGAGGGCGCCCGTGGTCGGGGGGATAGGGAGCGTCTCGGCGCGCGCGGACAACGGGGCGGCGACGACGGCCAGTGCGGCGGTGGCGACGATGCTCGTCCGGATGGTGCCCCTGAGACTCATGTGGCGCACGGTAACCCGAAAAGCTGTGATTCAGGCATCAATGCGCCCTATTTCGTGTGAGGTCCGGTCGCGAAGCGAGTGATGACAGGGGCGCCCCCGGCAGGACTCGAACCCGCAACCCGCCGGGTAGAAACCGGCCGCGCTATCCAGTTGCGCCACGGGGGCTGGACGGCGCCATTCTGTCAGGCGCTTTCTCTCAGGCCTTCAGCCGGTGATGCCGGCAGCCCGCATCCGCTGCGCGCGGGCGTCGTGAGCCTCGCGGGCCGCAGAGTGGAAGAAGCACAGGACCAGCATGCCGACCACGGTGGCGACGTACGCGCCGTGCGACCACTCCCGGTGCTCGAAGAGCTCCCAGGTCTCCTTGATCGCGATGAGGAAGGCACCGAGTCCGACCACGAGCCAGCCCCACGCCTTGTTGACGAAGGAGAGAAGGGAGGCGTACTCCTCGTCATCGAGCACGAGTGCCACCTTGAGCTGGTAGTCACGCTGGCGCTTCTGGCGCAGCCACCACGCGACCGGCGGGATCAGCCACCACCATGGCGAGGTGTGCTTCGGTGGGCCCACGACCTCGGTGGCGGTGACAAGGACGTCGCGCTCGATGTCCTCGCTCTTGAGCTCCTGGATGGCCTGGTAGATCGGCCCCGCGACGAGCAACCAGGCGCCGAGGAACGCGCACCACCGGATGAACTCCTCCATGGCGCCCGACCCTAGTGGCGCGATCAGCGCAGGGCGACCAGCTGCGCCCAGGTCTGCCGGCCCTGTCGGGCCAGTCGCTCCCACTGGATCCCGCCGACCAGCAGCGCGGCCCCACCGGCGACGAAGAGCAGCGTCGGAGGTACGTCGTCCAGCAGCGGCAGGAGATACCGCAGCGTCGCGCCCGCCGTCGTGAGTGCTCCGACCGAGAGCGGTGCGAGCCAGTGCAGGACGAGACCCACGCCGACCAGCACGAGCCCGAGGACGAGCAGGAGCAGCCCACGGATGCCGGCACCCTCCTCGAGGGCGACGACGGCGCTGGGGACGATCCCGGCAAGGAGACCGGGCGCCAGGGTCGGGACCGTCCGCGCCCCCGCCCGACGCCACAGCGCCCATCCGCCGAAGCCGAGCACGACGGCAGCGGCCGGGAGGGTGTAGGCCTCGGGCAGGTCGATGTCGCTGTCCTCGAGCCGGAGCCAGAGTGCGACCAGCCCGAAGCTCGCGGCGGTTCCCGAGATCCACGTGTCGCGATCCAGGATCGCCACCACGGCACATCCGGCCGCGAGGATCGTCAGGTCGGCGGCCAACCAGCTCTGCGGGGGCTGCCCGAGGGCGACGGCGGCCAGGGCCGTGACGAGCGTCGCGATCCGCAGCGCCCACCGGTCCAGGTCGTCGGCCTCGCCCGACGGCGGCCGGATCGCGGCGAGGAGGGCGACGACCACGAGCACGGCGACGAGGGTGCCGGTGGTGACCTGGCGCAGGTCGAGCGTGACGACCGTGAGCGTCGTCCACGCGGCGAGCCCGAGGATGAACGGCAGCGACAGCGCAACCGCCGTCCGTGCCGCGCCACGGAGTCCGAGCCACGCCCATCCGGCCACGGCGGCGAGCACGACCAGGGCGAATGCGACGAGCCAGAGGCGGGGGAACAGTGGAGGGACCGTGAAGCCGAGGGCGACGACCACCGCTGTGACCCGGAGGGATCGGGGAAGTCGGCGTGTGACCCCCTCGATCCCCTGCCAGGCGACGACGGTCGCTGCGGACACCAGCAGCATCAGGAGGGGGAGGAGCGGCCAGCCGCTCCCTGCCAGGTCGCCCTCGTCCCACTCGACGCCGACCGACGTCAGTGGGTGGAAGCGGGCGTCCGCGATGGCGTCGATGATCCGTGCCACCACCATGCAGCACCACACCGCAGTGGCGATCGCGACGACGGCGGAGACACTGGCTTCCCACAGCCGGAGGCCCAGGCCGGACACGCGGGACGGGGGAAGGTCCGCCGCCACCATGGCGACCGTGGCCACCACGACCCCGGCCGTCATGAGACTGAAGACCTGCATCGGCGCATTGACCCACGGAGCCACCGTGGTGAAGGCGGCGAGCCAGAGAGCGGTGGCGGCCGCCACTGCGCGAACGGCCACGGGGAGTGCACGCGAGGCGCGCCAGGGAGCGGCGACCGCCAGGACGACGGCGGACGTCACCAGCAACGGGGCGGTACCTGCCCACGTGAAGCCGGGGTTGTGGTCGATCACCCGCACGACGCCGAGACCGGTGAGGAGGCACCACGTGGCCGCGGCGACGACCCCCAGCATGGTCGCGACGAGCCGTTGGCCGAGTCGCCAGGTCAGCCACGCGGCCGGGCAGGACAGGATGAGGACGATCGCCAGGCCGGTCGCCGGATGGCCCTCGAGACTGCCGGTGATGCCCGTCGCCGCAACGAGCGCCGCGAGGGACGCGGTGATCTCGGCGAGGACCAGGGACTGGGCGAACCGCTGGTGGACGACGTACCGGAGGAGGACGGCGGCGGCACCGATGACGACGGCGCTGGCTGTGGCGACCTGGGCGTCGTGCCCGTTGTCGAACCACCCGGCGGCCGAGCCGCCGACGGGGACCAGGGCCGCGAGGATCGCGGTGAGTGCGGTGAGCGCTTCGGCGGCCATCCGGATGCGGCGCGAGGCCGTGAGCCAGGTGCCGCCGGCTGCGGCGAACGTGGCCACGAGGAGGAGGACGGTCCGGCCGGAGTAGCCCAGCCACGCCCAGGCGAAGGCCAGGAAGGTGATCGCCCCGGCACCGAGCATCAGGGCGCCCAGCGCAAGCAACAGTCCGGGAACGGTGAAGGCGGGCACCCTTGGGTGGTCGAGCGGCAGGCGTGGCGCTGGAGGCGTCGCAGCCGGCTCAGCCGGGGCAGGGGTGCGGACCGGTGCGTGGTCGGGGCCCGGGCGCTTTGCCGGCGGGGAGAACGAGCGCAACTGGGCGATCAGTGCGTCAGCCCTCTGCAGGGTGGCGAAGAGCTCGCCGGCCACCGGCCCGTCCAGGCGCAGCCCGCACGACGGGCACGGCACCTCACTTGCCGTGATCCGTGATCGGCAGTCCGGGCAGCGCTGCGGGTCGGCCAGCATGGGCCACACCGTGCCCTGCGGAGAGCGCCTCCGGCAATGGTCCCGGGACCGCGCACCACTCAGGGGAGCAGGCGCCCCATCCACTCCTCGACCTCGTCGGGCTCGCGGGGGAGTTCATGCGAGAGGTTCCTCGCACCGTCCGCGGTGACGAGGATGTCGTCCTCGATCCGGATGCCGATGCCGCGCATCTCGCCGGGCACGAGCAGGTCGTCGATCTGGAAGTAGAGGCCCGGCTCGACCGTGAGGACCATGCCCTCCTCGAGCATGCCCTCGACGTAGGCCTCCTTGGCGGCGGCCGCGCAGTCGTGGACGTCCATGCCGAGCATGTGGCTGACCGAGTGGAGCGTCCACCGGCTGTAGATCTTGCTGTTCTCGTCCAGCGCCTCGTCGACGCTGACCGGCAGCAGGCCCATGTCCGACAGGCCGTGCGCCAGCACCTCGATCGCGGCGTGGTGCGGCGCACGGAACGCGGCACCGGGCCTCACCGCCGCGATGCCGGCCTCCTGGGCCCGGAGCACCAGGGAGTAGAGGTCACGGTGCAGCGCCGAGTAGCTGCCCGACGCGGGCAGCGTGCGGGTGATGTCTGCGGTGTAGAGGTTGCGGCCCTCGACGCCCATGTCGAGCAGGATCATGTCGTCGGGCTTCACCGGGCCGGTGTTGTCGATCCAGTGCAGCGTGGTGGCGTGCTGGCCGGCGCCGACGATCGAGTCGTAACCCAGGTCATTGCCCATGGCGCGCGCGCGGCGGAAGAAGGTGCCCTCGATCCAGCGCTCGCCGTAGGTGCGGACGTTGTCCCACTCCCGGATGCAGTCCTCGAAGCCGAGCGCCGTGATGTGGCAGGCCTCCTCGAGCTCGGCGACCTCCCACTCGTCCTTGACCAGGCGCAGCTCGGAGGCGACCCGGTCGAGGTCGCCGTCCTCGCCGAGTCGGCGCGTCTTCGTCGTGCCGGAGAGGTCGAGCTCGTCGATGTGGCGGACGGTGAGGCCGAGTGAGTCCGACAGTTCCTTCCCGGACGGGCGGCGGCCCGCCCACAACTCCCCGTACACGCGGTCACGGAAGAACTCGTCGGTCTCACGCGAGGAGCGCGGGCGGGCGTAGAGCACCGCCTCGCCGTCGGGCTCGATGACGAGCGCGGCGTCGGAGGTCTGGTTGCCGGTGAAATAGGCGTGGGCGGTGTCGGCGCGGAAGCGGTAGTCGGTGTCGTTGGCCCGCTGCTTGTAGGTGCCCGACGGGATCACCAGGCGCTCGCCTGGAAACGCTGCGGCGAGGCGGGCGCGACGTGCCGCGGCCCAGGGCGTGATCGGGTGCGCGGGCAGGTTGAGCTCGCGGTCGCCCCAGCCCTCGCGCATGAACGCCGACCAGGCCTCCGGCACCGCCTGGTCGTGGGACTCCGTCGCCTCGCCCGCCTGGACCTCGCTCGCCTGGACCTCGGACTGCTCGGACTGCTCGCTCACCATGGGAGCATTCTCCCCATGCAGGGGGCGCAGCGGGCAACAACGGGTCGGGTCTTCACCGTGATCGTCACGATCGTCGTCCTGCTCGCGGCGGTCCCGATGGTGCTGCTGCTCGCGATCTCCGGCGCCCCCAGAACGATGGTGACCGCCACGGTGCTGGCTGCGCTTCCGGTGGTGCCGTTGGTGGCGGCGTACCTCTGGCTCGATCGCTACGAGCCGGAGCCGCGTGGGCTGCTCGCCCTCGGACTGGCCTGGGGCGCCTTCGTCGCCTGTTTCGCGGCGGTCGTGCTGGAGGGCATCGGCGGCGTCCTGTCCAGCGTGGACAGCGATTCGGGCGTCACGTTCCTCACGCCGGTGGTGGAGGAGGCGGTCAAGGGTGCCTTCCTGATCGGCCTGCTGTGGTGGCGGCGCGACGAGCTGGACGGCGTGCTCGACGGGATCGTCTACGCCGGCATGGTCGGCATCGGCTTCGCCTTCACCGAGAACATCCTCTATCTGGCCGCGGCCTACAACGGCACCGACGGCGTCGGGCCCGGCGGCACCTCCGCACTGGCCAGCACGTTCGTCGTGCGGTGCATCGCCAGCCCCTTCGCGCACCCCCTCTTCACCGCGTTCACCGGCGTGGGGGTCGGCCTGGCCGTCGCCTCCCGCCGGCCGCTGGCGCGGTTGGTCCTGCCCTTGTGCGGGTACGTCGTCGCCGTGATCGCCCACAGCGCATGGAATGCGTCGACCGTCTATGGCCTGAGCGGCTTCGTCTCGGTCTATGTCCTGCTGATGGTGCCGATCTTCGCCGGCCTGGCAGGCCTTGCGCTCTGGGCCCGCGGCTCGGAGGCACGTCTGCTGGAGCGGGCGCTGGCCGACTGCGCGAACCGCGGCTACCTGCCCGCCAGCGACATCGGGTGGATCGTCGACCTGGGGGCGCGGCGCCGGGCGCGGCTCTTCGCGAGCCAGACCGCCGGCCATGCGGGCCTGCAGGCGATGCGCGAGTACCAGCAGGCGGCGATCGAGCTCGGCTTCCTCCACCACCGGGTCCTCCGCGGAGCCCCGCCGCCCGATTTCGTGGCGCGCGGGCAGGTCTATGTCGACAGGATCGGTAGGGTCAGGCCGATCATCGCTTTTCCCGGACAGGTGGTACCCAGCCGATGACGGCTTCCGACGCCGCAGGCAGCGCGGGCAACATGCCCGGCTCTGCCAGTGCGGACAGCACCCGCATGGTGACCGCGCTGGTGCGACTGCGCCAGGCGCTCACCGATGCCGTGCTGCCCCTCGAACTTCCGGGCGTGCAGGCGGCGCGTGCCAGTCAGGACGAGCTGGTCAGCCAGCTCGAGGACTACGTGATCCCGCGCATGATGACGATCGACGCGCCGCTGCTCGCGGTCGTCGGCGGCTCCACCGGCGCCGGCAAGTCCACGCTGGTCAACTCCCTCGTCGGGCAGCGGGTGACGACGCCCGGCCTGCTGCGCCCCACCACGCGCTCACCTGTCCTGGTCCACAACCCCGCCGACGCGCAGTGGTTCGGCCAGGACCGCCTCCTGCCCGACCTGGAGCGCGTCAGCCACTCGACCAACGACCCGGGGGCCCTGCAGTTGGTGGCCTCCGACGCCGTGCCCGCGGGTCTCGCGATCCTCGACGCCCCTGACGTCGACTCGGTCGAGGAGGCCAACCGGATCCTCGCGGCGCAGCTCCTCGCCGCCGCCGACCTCTGGATCTTCGTCACCTCCGCCGCGCGCTACGCCGACCAGGTGCCGTGGGAGTTCCTGCGCGCGGCAGCTGAGCGCTCCACGGCCGTGGCGGTCGTCCTCGACCGCACGCCGGCCGACGCGATCCAGACCGTGGCGACCCACCTCGCCCGGATGCTCGCCTCACGCGGCCTCAAGGACTCTCCTCTCTTCATCGTCAACGAGAGCACGGTCTCCGAGGAGGGGCTGCTGAAGCCCTCGCTCGTCGCCGAGATCCGCGGCTGGCTCGAGATGCTCGCCGCCGACGCGGGTGCGCGGCACGCCGTCGTACAGCAGACTCTGGACGGCGCGGTGCGCACCGCCGCCCGCAAGTCACATCCGATCGCCGACGCCGCTCAGCAGCAGGGCGAGGCCGTCGGAGGGCTGCGCCGCGACGCCGTGCAGGCCTACGACGTGGCATTGCGCGCCATCCTCGAGGCCACCGCCGACGGCACCATGCTCCGGGGCGAGGTGCTCGCGCGGTGGCAGGAGTTCGTCGGCACCGGTGAGCTCCTGCGTTCCCTCGAGAGCCGCGTGGGCAAGCTTCGCGACCGGTTCGTCAACGCGGTCAAGGGCAAGCCGCAGCAGGCCGAGCACGTCACGACCGCCATCGACTCCGGGCTGGAGCTGCTCATCCTCGAGCATGCCGAGTCCGCCGCCGAGCGCGCCGAGCAGGCCTGGTTGCAGCTCGACGCCGGCCGTGGCCTGATCAAGGCCGCACCGACCGACCTGGGGCGCGCCTCGCGCGATCTGCGCCGCAAGGCCGAGCGGGCCGTGCGCGACTGGCAGTCCGGCGTGATCGAGATGGTCCGTGACGAGGGCGCCGACAAGCGCACCACCGCCCGTTTCCTCGCGTACGGCGTCAACGGACTCTCCGTAGCCCTGATGGTCGTGGTCTTCGCCTCCACCGCAGGGCTCACGGGTGCGGAGGTCGGCATCGCCGGCGGGTCGGCCGTGCTCGGCCAGAAGCTCCTCGAGGCCGTCTTCGGCGACCAGGCCGTGCGCAGCCTGGCCGACCGTGCGCGTGCCTCGCTGGAGACGTCGGTCCGCGCGCTCTTCGCCGACGAGGTCGCGCGTTACACCGACCTCGTGGACACGCTCGGGATCGACGCCGAGGCGCCCGAGCGCCTGCGCCAGGCCGCGCGACGGGTCGACGACGCCCGCTTCGCCGCCCAGCACGAGGCGTGACGACCTCAGCGGGTTCGCTGGGAATCCCTCTCCATCAGCGTGACCGTTAGGCTGACGCACGTGATCTTCAAGGGCGGCACCACCGACATCGGGGAGCGCATCGACGGCTTGGCGACGGCGGTCTCGGCCGCAGAGGGCCGCCTCCCCGCCGACGTCACCGATGAGGCCCAGGCGGTCGTCGACCGCGCCAGCAGCCGGCTCAAGCTCTCCGCCGACCACACCGTCGTCGGCATCGCCGGTGCCACAGGCTCCGGCAAGTCCTCGACCTTCAACGCCCTGACCGGCTTGGAGCTCTCGGCCGTCGGCGTACGCCGGCCGACGACCTCGTGGGCGACCGCCTGTGTCTGGGGACACCAGGGCGCACGCGAGCTTCTCGAGTGGCTCGGCATCCCCGAGCGTCACCAGACCACCCGCGACTCGATGCTCGACACCCGCCGCGAGAGCAATGAGCTCGACGGCGTCGTCCTGCTGGACCTGCCCGACCACGACTCGACCGAGGTCGCCCACCACCTCGAGGTCGACCGTCTCGTCGTCCTCGCCGACATGCTCGTGTGGGTCCTCGACCCGCAGAAGTACGCCGACGCGGCGATCCACGACCGCTACCTGCAACCGCTCCGGTCGCACTCGGACATCATGGTCGTGGTGCTCAACCACATCGACGAAGTGCCCGAGGAGCGGCGCGAGTCGATGCTCGCCGACGTACGCCGGCTGCTCGACGCCGACGGGCTGCCGGATGTCCCGGTCTACGGCGTCTCGGCGAAGTTCGGCTGGGGCGTCGACGAGCTCCGCACCGAGATCGCGCGCCGGGTTGCCGACAAGAAGACGACCCGGTCCCGCCTCGAGGCCGACCTCCGGGGCGCGGCGATGAAGCTCGAGGAGGTCTCCGGGGAGGCCAAGCCGCGCTCGCTCTCGCCTGCCCGGATCGAGGCGCTCGACGACGCGCTCGCCGAGTCGGCCGGTGTCCCCACCATCGTCGACGCGGTCCAGCGTGCGACCCGGGTCCGCGCCAACCGCGCGACCGGGTGGCCGCTCATCTCCTGGGTCTCGGCGCTCAAGCCCGACCCGCTCAAGCGCCTCCACCTCGACCTCGGCTCCGCCGGGCGTGAGCTCACCGGCAACGCCCGCACGTCCGTGCCGGCACCGACGGCCGTGCAGCGCGCACGTGTCGACACCGAGGTGCGGGCGCTCGCCGACGATGCCGGCGCAGGCCTCGGTGCGCCGTGGCAGGAGTCCATCCGTCGCGCCTCGGTCGCCCACATCGACGACCTCGGTGACGGCCTCGATGCCGCTGTGGGGAAGGTCGACCTCGGTGCCGACAAGCTGCCCGTCTGGGCCGGTCTCGTCCGTGTCGTGCAGTGGCTGCTGATTCTCGCCGCGCTCGGTGGGCTGGGGTGGACGGTCGCCGCCTTCGTCAGCGGGGGACTCGACGACGACTCGATCCCGCACGTCGCCGGTGTCGCGCTGCCGCTCGTGCTGTTGATCGGTGGCGTCGGGCTCGGCATCGTCTTCGCGCTCGTCTGCCGGATCCTCGTCGCGGGCACGGCGCGGAGCCGGGCCGCGCGCGCGGACGAGCGTCTTCGGGAGGCCGTCTCGTCGGTGGCGCACGAGCTGATCGTCGTGCCGGTCGAGGCCGAGCTGTCGGCGTACTCGACGGTGCGCGCGGGCCTCAGCCGCGCGCTCTCCTGACGCCTCACTCCTGTCACACCAGAGGCCTCTGGGCCTCCCGGGTCGTCTCCCGGGGCCGGTGTCTCCACAGTCCCAGCGCTGATGCAGCTGCCCCGTCGGTCGTGCTGGACAGGCTCGTGGTCGAGCGGGCCGCCCGGCTCGCACCGATCAGGAGGAACGATGAACGACACCACCATCCAGGTGCGCGGGTACGTCGGCGGGGACGTCGTCGTGCGCGCCGTCGGTGACACCCACGTCGCCAACTTCAGGCTCGCCTCGACGCCGCGCATCTACAACCGCGCCACGGGGGAGTGGGGCGACGGCCCGACGCAGTGGTACTCCATCACCGCGTGGCACCAGACGGGCCTCAACGCCGCCAGGTCCCTGCGCAAGGGTCACCCGGTCTTCGTCGGTGGCCGCCTCACCGTCAAGGAGTGGGCGGACCAGAACGGTGTCCTGCGCACGACGCTGGAGGTCGAGGCGGACTCGGTCGGTCACGACCTCAAGCGCGGCAGCACCATCTTCGTCCGCAACGAACGGCCCCAGCAGGCCGAGCGCGACGCCGAGGACACGGCAGCCGAGGTCGCCGAGCAGACGGTCGAGCTCGACGTCGTCACGGAGGACGACCCGGTGCGTGACTGGCGGGAGCGCGCCGCCTGAGGTGGCGCGGGGGCGTGTCGCCATGCGGTCCCCATATAGTCTAGTGACTTAGTAGGCTATGGTGATCGCATGGCCACTCCTGCAACCACCCTCTCGCTCGCCGAGCTTGCCGGTGTCACGCGTGCCTTCGCCGAGCGCGTCCAAGCGGGGGAGTTCGCCGTGGAGGAGTGTGCCGACGAGCGCTGGCACGTGCGCATCCACGCCGACGACCAGGTGGATGTGTGGCTGATCAGCTGGACGACCGACCAGGGCACCGAGCTCCACGACCACGGCGGCTCGGCGGGCGCCTTCACGGTGGTCGACGGCACCCTGACCGAGTCCGTGTGGGCACGTGGCCGTTTCGGGGCGACCGGAGAGCTGACCGACCTGCACCGCTCCGCGGGAGAGACGGTGACCTTCGGGACGCACTACGTTCATGACGTGCGCAACACCGACATCCCGGTGGCCGTGAGTGTCCATGCCTACTCGCCGCCGCTCAGGCTGATGCATTACTACGACTACAGCGCCGGAGTCCTCGTCGAGCGAGCCTCGCAGTGGACCGAGGACCCCGAGGCACCGTCCCCGGATCGGCCCGACCGGATCGCCTCGTGATCCATGCGAGCGTCGATGCGATGCTCGCGACTGCACGGCAGGGGCTGACCCGGCTCTCTCCGCAGCAGGCGGCCGACGCGGTTGCGGCGGGCGCCCTCATCGTCGACATCCGGCCCGCGTGGCAGCGGGAGGCCGATGAGGAGATCCCCGGCTCCCTCATCGTCGAGCGCAACCACCTGGAGTGGCGGCTCCATCCCGGCTCCGGCGCCAGCCTGCCGCAGGCCCGGCCCGGCCAGCAGTGGATCGTCGTGTGCACAGAGGGCTACACCTCCTCGCTCGCCGCCCGCTCCCTGCTCGACCTCGGGCTCGACGCCGCCGACATCGACGGCGGAATCGTGGCGTGGAAGGCCGCCGGCCTGCCAGTCTGTACCGGACCCTCCGCCATCGAGTCGATCGTCGCCGGGAGCTGAACTGACATGGGCATCGAGTTCCAGGCCGTCGGGAAGTCCTACCCCGACGGCACCCGTGCCGTCGGTGACTTCTCGCTGGTGATCCCCTCGCGCACCACCACCGTCTTGGTCGGCTCCTCGGGCTGTGGCAAGACCACCCTGCTGCGGATGATCAACCGGATGGTCGAGCCGACCTCCGGGCAGGTCCTCATCGACGACGTCGACGTCTCGACCCGGGAGCCCGTGGAGCTGCGGAGGAGCATTGGCTACGTGATGCAGCACGCCGGGCTGCTCCCGCACCGGCGCGTGATCGACAACGTCGCGACGCCACTCCGGCTGGGCGGCGTACCGAGAGCGGAGGCGCGGGAGCGGGCGCGGGCCGCACTGGAGCGGGTTGGGCTCGCGGCCGAGCACGACCGGAAGTACCCCGCGCAGCTCTCCGGCGGACAGCAGCAGCGCGTCGGTGTCGCACGCGGACTCGTCACCGACCCCAACATCCTGCTCATGGACGAGCCGTTCGGCGCCGTCGACCCGATCGTCCGTGATGACCTCCAGCGCCAGTTGCGGGTCCTGCAGGGCGAGCTCGGCAAGACCATCGTCTTCGTCACCCACGACATCGACGAGGCGCTCTTCCTCGGTGACCAGATCGTCATCCTGCGCACGGGCGGCGAGGTCGCCCAGGTGGGAACGCCTGCCGAGATCCTCGCCGAGCCGGCCGACGACTTCGTCCGCAGCTTCGTCGGTCTCGACAAGGCCAAGCGGCGGTTGCGGGTCGAGCAGATCGACGGCCGCCAAGCGGTCATCGACGAGGACGGCCGCGTCACCGGGCTCCTGACATGAGTCGGCCGTGAGCTGGCTCTGGGCCAACCACGGCAGGATCCTCGACCTGACCTGGCAGCATCTCGTCCTCAGCATCGTCCCGGTCGTCCTGGGGCTGCTGCTCGCGATCCCCCTGGGATGGTGGGCCTTCAGCTCCCGCCGCCTCCGCACCCTCATCGTGGGACTGGCCGGTGTGCTCTACACGCTGCCGTCGCTGCCACTGCTGATCATCCTGCCCGGCCTGCTGGGCACGAGCTTCCTCGATCCGATCAACGTCGTCGTCGTACTCACGCTCTACGCCGTGGCACTCTTCGCGCGGATCGTCACCGATGCCTTCGACCAGGTGGGTCCGCAGATCCGTGACGCCGTCCGCGCGACGGGCTTCTCCGGATGGCAACGCTTCATCTCCGTCGAGCTGCCGTTGGCCGGACCGGTCATCCTCGCCGGCGTCCGCGTCGTCTCCGTCGGCACCGTCAGCCTCGTCACCGTGGGGGCGATCATCGGTGTCAGCAATCTGGGGTCACTCTTCACCGAGGGCTTCCAACGGAACTTCCGGACCGAGATCCTCATCGGCGTCGCGGCCGTCGTCCTGCTCGCGCTCGTGCTCGACGTCGTGTGGGTGCTGATCGGTCGGCTGCTGATGCCCTGGACCCGGGTCGTGCACGGGTGAGCGTCTTCAGCGAAGCCTTCGACTGGCTCACCGACTCGGCCCACTGGCAGGGCGACGACGGTGTCACGCATCGCCTGCTGCAGCACCTCGGCTACACCGGGCTGACGGTGGTCATCGCCGCCGCGATCGCCATTCCGATCGGGCTCTGGATCGGCCACACCGGCAGGCTGCGCTGGCTCGCGGTGGGCCTCAGTGGAGCACTCCGCGCGCTGCCCACCCTCGGCCTGCTCACGCTGGTGGTGCTCTGGCGCGGGATCGGCCTGACCGCCCCGTTGATCACCCTCGTCGTGCTCGCCGTCCCGCCCCTCCTCGCCGGTGCGTACGCCGGCCTGGAATCGATCGACCGGCGCACGGTCGACGCGGCGCGCGCGATCGGCATGACCGAGTGGCAGATCCTCATCCGCGTGGAGGTCCCGCTGGCCGCGGGGCTCATCGTCGCCGGGCTGCGTTCGGCGACGCTGCAGGTGATCGCCACCGCCACCATTGCGGCCTACATCGGACTCGGTGGGCTCGGCCGCTTCCTCATCGACGGCGTGGCGGTGCGGGACTATCCGCAGACGCTTGCGGGTTCCCTCGTCGTCGTGGTCACCGCTCTTGTCGTCGACGCCGTCTTCGCCGGAGCCCAGAAGTTAGCCACACCCAGATAGAAGGTTGGACACCAATGAAGTTGAACCGCATCACTGCCGGCATCGCCGTCGCCGCCCTCAGCCTCTCGCTCGCCGCCTGCGGTGGGGACCCGACGAAGGCTGACGACGATTCGGGCAGCAAGGATGCCGGCAGCGGCACGATCGTCGTCGGCTCGGCCGCCTTCGGCGAGAGTGAGATCCTCGCCGAGATCTACGCCCGGGCCCTCAAGGCCAAGGGGGTCGACGCCTCCACCAAGCTCGACATCGGCCAGCGCGAGGCCTACATCGGCGCGATCAAGGACAACACGATCCAGGTCTTCCCCGAGTACAGCGGCAACCTGCTGACCTTCCTCAAGGCCGACGCCACCGAGACGTCCTCGGAGGACGTCGTGACCGCGCTCAAGTCCGCGCTGCCCTCCGACCTCGAGGTGCTCGAGCCGGCGCCGGGTGAGGACAAGGACTCGCTCAACGTGACCGCGGACTTCGCCTCGAAGAACGGCGTCGCCTCAATCGCCGACCTCGCCAAGGTGTCGGGCCTCAAGCTCGCGGCCAACCCCGAGTTCAAGACCCGGCCCTACGGCATCCCCGGCCTGGAGAAGACCTACGGCCTCAAGGGGATCACGTTCACCGCGATCTCCGACGGCGGTGGCCCGGCCACCCTCAAGGCGCTGACGTCGGGGCAGGTCGACGTGGCCGACATCTACTCCACGACGCCGTCGATCACCGAGAACAAGCTGGTCACCCTCGAGGACCCGCAGAACCTCATCGCCGCGCAGAACGTCATCCCGCTGGTCCGCAAGGACGCCGACTCCGACACGGTCACCGAGGTGCTCAACGCGGTCTCGGCCAAGCTGACCACGGAGGAGCTGCTCAAGCTCAACACGGCCTTCGCGGCCGACTCCAAGCCGACCGCCGCCGACGTCGCCTCCCAGTGGCTCAAGGACAACGGCCTCGACTGACCAGCGTCTGACCCGCGGAATGGGGAGAGGACGTACTCGCCACTAGGCTTTCGTCCCATGGCCGAGTACGTCCTCTCTCTGCGCAATGTCCGTAAGGCTCACGGCGACAAGGTTGTCCTCGACAACGTCACGCTGTCCTTCCTCCACGGCGCCAAGATCGGCGTCGTCGGGCCGAACGGCATGGGCAAGTCGTCGCTGCTGAAGCTGATGGCTGGCCTCGACCAGCCCAACAACGGCGACATCGTCCGCGACCCCGACGCCACGGTCGGCATGCTCCAGCAGGAGCCGCCCCTGACCGAGGGTAAGACCGTCCTCGAGAACGTCGAGGAGGCCGTCGCCGAGGTCAAGGGCAAGATGAAGCGGCTCGACGAGGCGTACGCCGAGATGGGTGACCCCGACGCCGACATGGACGCACTCATGGCGGAGACGGGCGAGCTGCAGACCTTCCTCGACAACGTCAACGCCTGGGACATCGACTCCAAGCTCGAGCAGGCGATGGACGCACTGCGCTGTCCGCCGCCCGACCTTCTGGTCGACAACCTCTCGGGTGGCGAGCGCCGCCGCGTCGCGCTCTGCAAGCTGCTCCTCCAGGAGCCCGACCTGCTCCTCCTCGACGAGCCCACCAACCACCTCGATGCCGAGTCGGTGCAGTGGCTCGAGGGCCACCTCAAGAGCTACAAGGGTGCTGTCCTCGCGGTCACCCACGACCGTTACTTCCTCGACAACGTCGCCGAGTGGATCGCCGAGGTCGACCGCGGCTCGATCCACGGCTACGAGGGCAACTACTCGACCTACCTCGAGACCAAGAAGGACCGTCTCAAGGTCGAGGGGCAGAAGGACGCCAAGCGCGCCAAGATGCTCGAGAAGGAGCTCGAGTGGGTCCGGTCCAACGCGAAGGGCCGCCAGACCAAGTCCAAGTCGCGTCTCGCGCGCTACGAGGAACTTGCCGCCGAGGCCGAGAAGGCCCGCAAGATCGACACCTCCGAGATCAACATCCCTGCCGGCCCGCGCCTCGGTGACGTCGTACTCGAGGCCGAGCACCTGTCGAAGTCGTTCGGCGACAAGCTGCTCTGGAACGACATCTCCTTCACCCTCCCGCGTGCCGGCATCGTCGGCGTCGTGGGCCCCAACGGCGTCGGCAAGACCACGCTCTTCCGGATGATCACCGGTGGCGAGGCGCCTGACTCCGGCAAGCTCAACGTGGGCCAGACTGTCAAGATCTCGTACGCCGACCAGAGCCGCGCCAACATCGACCCCAAGAAGAACGTCTGGGAGGTCGTCTCCGACGGGCTCGACTTCATCAAGGTCGCCAACTTCGAGATGAACTCACGCGCCTACGTCGCCTCCTTCGGCTTCAAGGGCCCGGACCAGCAGAAGCTCGCCGGCGTCCTCTCCGGTGGAGAGCGGAACCGCCTCAACCTCGCGCTCACGCTCAAGCAGGGCGGCAACATGCTGCTCCTCGACGAGCCGACCAACGACCTCGACGTCGAGACCCTCTCCTCCCTCGAGGACGCGCTGCTCGACTTCCCGGGCTGTGCCGTGGTCACCTCGCACGACCGCTGGTTCCTCGACCGCATCGCCACCCACATCCTCGCCTGGGAGGGCACGGAGGACGAGGAGGGTCAGTGGTTCTGGTTCGAGGGCAACTTCGCCTCCTACGAGGAGAACAAGATCGAACGTCTCGGTCCCGACGCGGCACGCCCGCACCGGGTGACCCACCGCAAGCTCACGCGCGACTGATCTCGATCAGCTCGTGCCGGGTGACCGGCTCGGGGCGTCCGGCCTTGCACGTCAGGCGTCCGAGCTCTGACTCCGATCGCGTCGTGCGGACCGTCACGCCGTAGGTCGCGCCATGTGCGCTCATCGTCGTGGTCGTCAGGTCTCCGTCCACGGTGCGTGACTCGAGCCGGACGGCGTCGATCCCGGTGAGGCCGAGCTCGGCGCGGAGGAACGCCTCGGCCGCCTGGACGGGCATCGCGTAGGACGACCGACCTCGTAGGTGCTCGGGCGCGAGCTCCCCGCGGAGGTGCGCCTCGGCGACGGCGACTGCCGAGTCAGGCTCGAGCCGGCCGTAGTAGAGGCCATGGGGAAGCACCACCATGTTGGCCGCGAAGCGGTCCCCGCCGACGTGGGAGACCTCCCAGGTCTGCTCGGGATGGGCCTCGGACAACGCACGCGCCACCGGGCGTCCGCGCTCGGCGCAGCAGGTGTCGTGGCGACCGTTGGTGCAGACGAGGAAGAGGTCGCGGTCGGGCCCCCTGACAGATGGCAGTCCGCTGCTGCCACCGCGTCGGAGGGACTCGAGGTCGACGTCGAGGGCCTCCCGCGGGTCCGCGAGGACACCGCCCTCCAGGCGTGGGGCGGTGCCGTCGGCGTACGCGGCGAAGACCCGGAGGCCCTCGTCGGTGTCGGGGCGGGAGTGGAAGCGCCGGATCAGCAGGATCTTCGCGCCGAGCTGACCCGCGCGCTGCCGGAGCGCCGGGCCGAGGCCTTCGGGCAGGCGGGCGTCGAGCAGCGCGGTCACGCCCCACGGCCCGACGTGCTCGAGGAGCAGCCAGATACGCACGTTCGTCGCGCTGCCGGCGAGTGACTCGGCGCGCTCCAGGCTCGCCGCCGCGCAGCGGAATCCCGCTTCGGCAGCACTCACGCGATCTCCAGGAGGCCTTCCCGCACCAGACGGCGACAGAGGACCAGAGTGCTCTCCCCGTCCAGCGGCAGGTCGGCCGGCGTGAACGCCGTGCGGGCGCAGACCTCCTCGACCGCCGCGCGGATCCGACCGGGGAGGGTCAGGGCGCGATCGCCGAGAAGGAGCTCGATCTGCTCGCCCCCTCCGGCGCTGTCGAGCAGGACACACGGCACCCCGGCCCGCCGTCTCAGCGCGGTGTCGAGGGCGATCGACTCTCGCCCGAGTACGTCGTGCAGCCCACCGGCCAGCCTCGGCGGACGTGAGGTGAGGAAGCGTCGGATCTCGGAGTCGACGGCCGTGCTCGCGTCGAGTCGACGTACCTCCTCGGCGAGCTCCTCCAGCCGGGACGCGAGCCCGTCGCGCAGCGACGCGGGGTCGTCGAGATAGCCGGCCGGAAGGTGCTCCGCGGCGATGCCGCGCAGCGCCGGGGCGACGGCGCGCTCGACCAGACCACGCCAGGTCAGCTGGTTGATGCCGAGCGTGACGTGGAGCGAGACGGTCTCCTGGGCGCGGGCGGCGTGGGGGGTGCCCGTGGGGAGGTACATCGCGAGGCCCGGCTCCATCAGGACCTCCTCGGCACCGTCCTCGCCGTGGATCTCCCACTGCTTGGTTCCGGCGGTCTGGAAGACGAAGACGTCATGGCTGTCGGAGTGGACGGCGAAGCCCTGCGAACCCGGCGGGGTCAGGTAGGCGTTGGCCTGGCACGGGTGGCCCAACTCCAGCTCGAGCGCGGCGACCAGCTCGGCCAACGGCTGGTGATAGCGGTGCAGACCCTGGAAGACGATCGTCGCGCCCTCATCGAAGAGGGCCAGCGCCTTGCGGGGATCGACGAGGCCGCTCAGGGGTCGTCCGGCGATCGTCGCGCCCTGTCGGGTGAAGGCGGCGTCGCCCAGCACCGAGCCGTCCTTGGCCACCCGGATGGCAGGTGTTCTGATCGCGGTCGAGGTCAGCAGTCGGTCGGCGTCGTCGAGCGACAGCAGGCCGACGAGGAGCTCGGGGTCGGTGCGGTGAAGGTGAACGCGTGACGCCCAGACCTTCGCGAGGAAGGTCTGGGCGTCACCGCTCAGCAGATCGAGCGCGTTCACGCAGTCTCGGTGATCGCGCCGTCGGTCCCGTCGGTGCCGTCACCGTCGGTGCCGTCGGTTCCGTCGCCGTCCGTGCCGTCGGTTCCGTCGCCGTCGGTGGCGTCGCCGTCGGTGCCGTCCGTGCCGTCGCCGTCCGTGCCATCGGCGTCGCCGCCGATCACGGGCAGGTCGTCCGCCGAGGGCGTGTTGGTGATCTCGTCGTCGCTCAGGGGCTGCTCGGTCATCTCGTCCTCCGTTGGATCAGTGATGGGTGAGGTCCTACCTCCACGTTCTACCCCGGGAGGCAAGGGCTGAACCCCAGCACCTCTCCGTAGAAGGTGAGCTCGGAGTCAAGGGCGTCCCGGATGTTCGTGGCGTCGCGGAATCCGTGCTGCTCACCCTCGTAGAGCCGGTAGAGCACCCTGATGCCCTTGGTGCGCAGCGCCTCGACGATCATCTCGGCCTGGTTCGGCGGAACGACGGCATCCTCGCTGCCCTGGAAGACGGCGAGCGGCGACGTGAGGTCGTCGACGTGGGTCAAGGGGGAGCGCTCGACATAGACGTCGCGGCCCGAGGGGTACGGCGCGATCAACCGGTCCAGGTAGCGGCTCTCGAACTTGTGGGTCTCAGCCGCGAGCGCCTCCAGATCGGCGATCCCGTAGTGGCTCGCGCCGGCGGCGAAGACGTCGGAACGTGCCAGCGCGGCAAGGGTCGTGAAGCCGCCGGCCGAGCCGCCGCGGATGACGGCCTTGGCCGGGTCGATCCGGCCTTCGGCAGCGAGGTGCTTCACGACGGCGATGCAGTCCTCGACATCGGCCACGCCCCAGGTGCCGCGCAGCCGGTTGCGGTAGGCCCGGCCGTAACCGGTCGAGCCGGCGTAGTCGACGTCGACGATGGCGAACCCGCGTGAGGTCCAGTACTGCTCGCCCATGGCCAGGACCGGGGTGGCCTGGGCCGTCGGCCCGCCGTGGATCCGGACGAGCACCGGCGGACGTTCACCCTCCGGTCCGGCGTGATCGGGGTTGGTGGGCGGAGAGAAGTAGGCGTGACTCGTCCCGCCGCCATGGCCGGGGAAGCTGAAGTGCTCTGGGACCGAGAACCACTCGAGCCCGATGCCGCGGTCGACGACGGGGCTCAGGATCGTCGGCGGAGTCACCGAGTCGCCGTCCACCCTCACCTCGCGCACGGCGGGACCGGACCGGGGGGTGCCGCCGACGACCACCACGCGGTCGCCCGAGACGCGCAGCGTCTGGATCATCCGCGCGCCGACGTCGAGGGCACGGCTGCTGCCGTCCCGGTCCCGCACGACGACGGTGTCGGCGCCGTCGCAGAAGACCGCGTAGACCAGGCGACCGTCCGAGAGGAAGCCGTAGCGGGAGAGCCCGAAGACCCACGGCGGGACGCCGATCTCGCACTCGACCTCGACCTGGGAAGTCACCACCGCGCCGTCCCAGCGGTAGAGGTTCCACCACCCCGAGCGGTCCGAGAGGAACCAGAGGGAGCCGTCGGCATGCCACTCGGGCTGGAGCACCGACTCGTCAGGACCACCCGCGACGGTCACGATGTCGTCTCCACGGAGGACCTTGAGCCGGGTGGCGTCCCACGGCATGTCCGGGTGGTCCCACTCGACCCAGGCCAGTGAGTCGCCGTCAGGCGACCAACGCGGGTTGGAGACGAAGTCCGGACCGCTGACGACCACCTCGACGGAGCCGTCGGCCGAGAGCAGCACGACCTCGTTGATGACGTCTGCGGGGCCGCCGCCGTCAGGGTGGGTCTCCCGTACGACGGCGAGACGGCCGTCCGAGGGATGCACCTCACCATCGGCCCAGCGAACGGCGCGCGGCACCGCGGGACCCTCGACCACCACGACGGTCTCACCGGTGCTGAGGTCGGTCCGGCGCAGGAGCTGGTCCGCCCATTCGACCCACCAGAGCGCTCCGCCGTCGACCCACCAGCCTCCTCCGCCGTACTCGTGCACGGCGGTCCGCACGTCGGCGTCGGAGGGAAGCAGGTCGGCGGCACCGCCGTCACCGAGCCTCACGACCTGGCTGCGGCCGCCGTTCTCAGGGCGCCGCTCGGACCAGTAGACATCGTCGCCGTCGAGCACCAGCCCGTCGATCACGGCGGCGCCACGCACGACCACCTCGGAGGTGATCGGCGTGGGCCACGAGCCGAACGGGCTGCGCTCGATCGTCATCCGTCAGACGCGCTCCACGATCATCGCCATGCCCATGCCGCCCCCGACGCACATGGTGATCAGTCCGGTGGACTTGTCGTGCCACTCGAGGCTGTTGAGCATCGTGTTCTGCAGGCGGGCGCCCGTCATGCCGAAGGGGTGGCCGACCGCGATCGCGCCGCCGTTGACGTTGAGCTTGTCGAAGTCGATGCCCAGCTCCCGCGCGGACGGGATCACCTGGGCGGCGAAGGCCTCGTTGATCTCGACCAGGTCGATGTCGTCGATGGTCATGCCCGCGCTCGCGAGCGCACGGCGCGAGGCCTCGACGGGGCCGAGGCCCATGATCTCCGGCGAGAGGCCGGAGACGCCGGTGGAGACGATCCGGGCCAGCGGCGTGAGGCCGAGCTCGGCGGCCTTGGTGTCGCTCATGATGACGACCGCGGCGGCGCCGTCGTTGAGCGGGCAGCAGTTGCCCGCGGTGACGGTGCCGTCGGGCCGGAAGACCGGCTTGAGGCCCTCCAGGCCCTCATAGGTCACGCCCGCGCGGGGGCCGTCGTCCGCGGAGACGACCGTGCCGTCGGGCGTGGTGACCGGGGTGATCTCACGGGCCCAGAAGCCGTCGGCGATCGCCTTCTCGGCGAGGTTCTGGGAGCGGACGGCGTATTCGTCCTGCTCCTGGCGCGTGATGCCCTTGATCTGCGCGACGTTCTCGGCGGTCTGGCCCATCGCGATGTAGACGTCGGGCAGGAGCCCGTCCTCACGCGGGTCGTGCCAGAACTTGCCGCCGGCGGCGTACTCGTCGGTGAGTGCCTTGGAGTCGGCGAAGAGCGGGTTCTTCGTGTTGGGGATGTGGTCCGAGGTGCCGAACTGGAAGCGCGAGACGGTCTCGACGCCGGCGGAGATGTAGGCGTCGCCCTCGCCGGCCTTGATCGCGTGGAAGGCCATCCGGGAGGTCTGCACCGAGGAGGAGCAGTAGCGCGTGATCGTGGTGCCGGGGATCGAGTCGTAGCCGAGGAGCACGGGCACGTTGCGGCCCATGTTGTTGCCCGCCTCGCCGCCGGGGAGGCCGACGCCGAGCATGAGGTCGTCGACGGTGTGGGGGTCCAGGGCGGGGATCTTGTCGAGGGCGGCCTTGACGATCAGGGCGGCGAGGTCGTCAGGACGGAAGTCCTTGAGGGAGCCCTTGTTGGCACGACCGATGGGGGAGCGGGCGACGGAGACGATGACGGCTTCAGGCATGGCGTCACCCTAGCCGATAACACGTTCCAGTTACCGGCGAGTAGGGCCTGCTGCTGGCAGGATCGCCGTGTGCGGCACACCTACGAATGCGTCGTCCGCTGGGGCGACATGGACGCCTTCGGGCACGTCAACAACGTCGTCTTCGCCGACTACCTCCAGGAGGCGCGGGTCGACCTTCTCCGCGCCCACGGTGCCGGTGCCCCCACCGATGCGCTCGCCGAGGGCACCCTCGTCGTCTCCCAGCACCTGCAGTACGCCGCCCCGCTGGTCTTCGACGAGCACCCGGTGCTCATCGACGTCTGGGTGGCACAGATCAAGGCCGCCACGTTCACGCTGGCGTATGAGATCCATCGCGAGGCGCCGGACGGCACCCGGACGACGTACGCCACGGCCCACACGGTGCTGACGCCGTTCTCCTTCGCCGAGCAGCGGCCACGGCGGATCAACCCGGAGGAGCGCGCGCAGCTCGGTCACTTCCTGGAGGAGACGCCGCTGCCCGACGTCACGTTCGGCGAGCCGCGGGCCGACGAGCTGGGCCACTATCCCGTCCAGGTCCGCTTCTCCGACCTCGACGTCTACGGCCACGCCAACAACGTCATCTACCTCGAGTACTTCCAGGAGTCCCGGATCACGCTGATGGGTCGTCAGCTCGCGCAGGCGATCGCCGCCGGCGGGCCGCCGCGGTTCCCGGGGATCGTCGTGGCGGCGGTGCACGTGGAGTACAAGCGTCCGATGGTGCTGCGCGCCGAGCCCTACGACTCCTGGACGTGGGTGGCGCGGTTGGGCAACAGGTCCATGGTGCTCGAGGCGCAGATCCGCGACACCGACGGCACGCTGATCTCGCGCGGCCAGTTCGTGATGGTCTTCGTGGATCCGGCGACCGGCGCGTCGACCCGGCCCGACCCGGCCTTCCGCCAGGTCCTCGAGGGTCAGGCGGGCTGACCCAGGGCGCGGAGCCGCTTCAGCCCGCGGTGCCTCGCCACGCGTACGGCGACGGCGCTGATCCCCAACGCGGCCGCGGTCTGGGGCCCATCCATCCCGAGGACCTCCGAACAGGTCAGCACGTCCCGTTCGCGGCTGGGGAGCTGGGCCAGCGTGACGCGGACCCAGTCGTCGATGGCGACGGTCTCCTCGTGACTCGGAAGGATCGGAGAGGCGAGCACCTCGAGGTCGTCGGCGGGTGAGGTCGCGCGGCGCGCCTCCCGTCGACGTACGTTCGACTCGAGATTGCGCGAGATCGCGAAGAGCCAGCCCGCGAACTGGTCGACGTCGCCACGGAAGTCGGCGATCTTCGACGCCGCGGTGAGCCACGCCTCGGCAGCGAGGTCCTCGGCATGGCCATGGTCGTCGCGGCGCTCCAGCCAGCGCAGCAGACGCCCGGCATGCGCTCGGTAGAGCTCACGCCAGGCGTCTGGGTCGCCCGCCTTCGCAGCTGTGACGACGGGGTCGTCGCGGGTCACGAGCCAGGCGCGGCCGTCTTCGTGGCCTGCGCCCGCGGGGTCGGGGCCGGGGTGGTCGTCGCCTTCGGGCGCGGCGTCCGCGACGGCTTCGCCTTGGACGACTTCGCCTTCGCCGGCCGCGTCGGGGACACGGGGTGCGAGGGATGGGTCGGATGGACCGGGTGTGCCGGATGGGTCGGGTGGGCGGCACGGCTCGGAGCGGTCGACTGGCTCGGAGCCGTCGAGGGCCGGCCGGCGCCCGAGATGCCGGCCGGCCGCTCGACGGTGGAGGGGGATGCGACGCCTGTGGGGGTCACGCCTCCGGTGGGCGTGCCACTCGGGGATCCCTCGGTCCCCGAGCCGTGCGGTGTCGGAGCCGGGCTCCCGTGCTGCGGCTGCATCGGCGGCAGCGGGGAGGGGACACCGGGCACTGCGCCGGCGAGCCAGGTGGCGCTGCCGACGACGGCCGTGGTGGCCGCGGCGGTCACCGCCGCGCGCCAGCCTCGCCGCGATCGTGTGCGCGCGCTCGGCGTGCTGTGCCGCGCGAGGTCGACGAGCTGCTCGAGCAGGACGGCGTCCGGCTCGAGCTGCGGCAGGTCGGCGCGCAGCCTGCGATCGGGGCCGGGGCTCATGGCCAGATTCTCCACGGTAAGCACATGTCGCGACCGGCCGTGGGTGTTACCTCGTCAGGAGAAGCCGTTCCCGGAGGTTCAGTCGTCGACCTCGGCGGCGAGCGCCGCCCGGAGCAGGGCCCGGCTGTCGGCAGTGAGGTCGAAGAGGATGACCACGTCGACGAGGTCCTCCTCGGCGCCGACCGCCTTGAGGCGGAGCGCCCGCCCGAGCATGGTGAAGTCGACGCCGTCGGCGGTGAAGCGGATCGCGAGCTCGGTGTCGGCATCGAGCTGCTCGGCCTCGGTGCGGTCGAGTCGGGCTCGCAGGCCGACCTCACTGAGGTCCACGAGCAGACAGGTCCCGAGCGCGGTCCGCTGGCCGACGATGCCGAGGGTCATGGGGACATTGAGGTCGATCCGGGGGAAGAGGCGACGGTCGAGCTCGAGGGCCACCCCGATCGGCCGCAACGTCCACGTCTGCAGCCCCGGCTCGACGGCGGCTGCGACGATCTCGGCGGGGACGAGGTGCTGTCCGACGTCGCCGGACCAGGTGATGTCGATGGTGACGGTGGGCTCGAGCCCCTCGGGCTCGGTGAGCCCATTCGGTCGCGCGACGACCGCGCAGCCGTCCTCGTGTCGCAGCACGAGGGCGCTGTACTGCCCGCCGCCGCTGGTGTGCAGCGCCACGGTCTGGTTCACCGCTGGCATGGAGACGGTCATGAGTCCGCGTTGATCATGAAGTCCGCGGCGCGGGTGACGTAGGACCAGAACTCGGCGTCCTGCTCGGGCGTGAGGTCGACCTCGTCGAGTCCGGCCCGGAAGAGGGCGAGCCAGTGGTCGCGCGCCTCCCGCGTGACGGCGTACGGCGCGTGCCGCATCCGCAGGCGCGGATGACCCCGCTGCTCGGAGTAGGTGGAGGGACCGCCCCAGTACTGAGCGAGGAAGTGGGTGAGCCGCTCCTGGGCGCCGGCCATGTCGTCCACGGGGTACATCGGTCCGAGGATCGGGTCGTCGACAACGCCTTCGTAGAACTTCGCGACGACTCTCTGAATCGTCGGAAGCCCTCCGATCTGATCGAAGAAGGTCTGCCCCCCGGTGCCCACGGTGTCCATTGTGCACGGCTCCACCTGCCTACGTCGTGCCCACGTCGTGGCAGGATCGAGGCATGGCAACCACACGCACCGCCACCACTGTCTGGGAAGGCACCCTCTTCGAGGGCGCCGGGAAGGTCACGCTCGAGTCCTCCGGGATCGGCACGTACGACGTCTCTTGGCCCTCACGGGCCGAGAGCGCCAACGGGAAGACGAGTCCGGAGGAGCTGATCGCGGCCGCGCACTCGGCATGCTTCTCGATGGCGTTCTCCAACGGCCTCTCGCAGAACGGCACCCCGCCGGAGGAGCTGACCGTCTCCGCCGAGGTCGAGTTCACCCCCGGCACCGGCATCACCGGCATCGCGCTCACGGTCCGCGGAAAGGTCTCCGGGCTGATCAACGAGAAGTTCGTCGAGCTCGCCACCGCCGCCAAGGAGGGCTGCCCCGTGTCTCAGGCCCTCGCCGCAGTTCCGATCACGCTGGACGCGGCACTGGCGTAGGGCTCAGACGCCCTGGGTCTGGTTGGCGACGCGGAGGATCTCGCCGTTCCGGACATGCCAGATCGTGCCGTCGTCGGCACGCAGCGTCGTGATGCGCAAGGTGACGGCCTCGACCACTCCGGTGGCGAGGTCGTTGCCGACTGCGCCGACGATGACACGGTCGCCGACGCCGTACTGGTCCTCGAAGATCATGAAGAGGCCGGACAGGTAGTCCTTCACGAGGGACTGCGCCCCGAAGCCCAGGGCCAGCCCGACGACTCCTGCACTGGCGATGATCGGGGCGACGTTGACGCCGACCTGGTCGAGCACCATCGTGCCGAAGACGGCGACGAGTGCTCCGGCCACGACGCTCTTGAGCAGGCTCCCGATCGTCTTCGCCCGCTGCGTACGCCGGGCCGCGGCGGCCGCGGAACGCAGCCGGTCAGGGAGTACGCCGGCCTCGGCGCGGCTGATCACGCGGTCGATCAGGAGTCGTGCGACGACGTTGAGGACACAGGCCAGGAGGACAAGGCAGGCGATCGCCACCGGGGTTCCGATCAGGCCGTGGCTGAGGTCGTCGATCCGCTGGGTGTCGAGATGCATGCGGCCAGTATGCTCAGCCTGTGATGACCTCCCGACTGTTCACCGACGTGCCTGACGGCTGGGCCGACCGGACCCACGTGGCCGGCATCGACTGGTTCCTCGTGATCCTGATCATCCCGATCGCCGCCGCCCTCGTGATCTCCCTCCTCGTCCTCCTGCCCGGCCTGCTCAAGGGTGAGGGGCTGACCGGCGGTCAGCCGATCCCTGCCGACGGAATGAGCAGCGAGCGCCCCGACGCGCACTGAGGTCTGGCACGCGCGTACGCGCCACCGACCGATGACGGAAAGGCCGCCCCGAGGGGCGGCCTTTCTGCGTTGCCGGGATCAGTCGAGATCACGCGCCTGGGCGGCGAGCGCGCGGGCGGCCGTGTCGCGACCCTCGCGGACGTAGCGCTTCGCGCCCGGCTCGGCCGGCGAGGACTCGAGCCACGCATCGCAGCGCGCCAGCAGCTCGGCCGAGGCGGCGAAGCGCGGGAACATCGCGATCAGCGCGACCGACGCCTTGTGCGAGCCGAGGTGCTCCCACAGCGTGTCCGCCGCGGTGAGGTAGGACTCGGTGTACGGCGCCAGCACGTCCTCCTGGCCGGGCTGGTGGAAGGCCATCGCGGTGGAGCGCATCGTCTCGTTGGGCGTGGAGGTGTCGACCATGACCGTCTGCCAGGCGGTGGCCTTCGCCTCGGCCGTGGGCTGCGCGGCGCGTGCGGCGGCGGCCTTCTCCTGGCCGGAGATGGTGTTGTCGCGCCCCAGTTCGGCGGCGATCTCGGCCTCCCCGGCGCCACCGGCGGCCGCGAGACCGGTCAGCAGCGTCCAGCGCAGGTCCTGGTCGACGACGAGGCCGTCGAAGCTGAGCGAACCGTCGAGGAGTCCGCGGAGATCGGCCACGGCCGCCTCGGAACGGGCCGCGGCGGCGTACGCACGGGCGAAGGTGAGCTGGTGGTCACCGCCGGCCTCGGCCCCGGTGAGCAGATCACGGAGGCCGGTCTCCCAGGTGGCGAGGAGCTGGGTGCGGTGGGACGGTGCGGAGTACTGCGCCAACGCCAGCGCGGCGTTGACGGGGATGCGGGTGAGGCCCCAGGGGTCCGTCTCGGCGCCGATATTGGTGAGCACGAGGCGGATGTAGTCCGATGCCGACATCTCGGCGTCGCGGGTCATGTCCCAGGCCGCGCCCCAGACCAGCGCGCGTGCCAGTGAGTCGTCGATCGTGGAGAGACTTGTGAGCGCGGTGGCGAGCGAGTGCTCGTCGAGGCGGATCTTGGCGTAGGTCAGGTCGTTGTCGTTGAGCAGGAGCAGCGCCGGCTGGGCCAGCCCCACCGCCTCCTTGATCTCGGTGACCTCACCCTCGATGTCCACCTCGAGATAGTCGGTGCGGCTGAGCACGCCGCTCTCACTGGAGTTGTAGAAGCCGATGCCGAGGCGGTGGCGACGGATCGTGGGCCAGTCGGGGTGGGCCGTCTGGCGCACCTTCAACGACTCGAACGTGCCGTCGGCCGCCAGCGTGAACTCCGGCGCCAGCGTGTTCACGCCGGCCTGCTGCAACCACTCGGTGCCCCACGAGGCGAGCTCGCGACCCGAGGACTTCTCCAGGGCGGCCAGGAGGTCCTTGAACTCGGGGTTCGCGAACTCGAACTCCTTGAAGTACGCACGCAGGCCGGTGAGGAAGGGCTCCAGGCCGACCCAGGCGACCAGCTGCTTGAGCACCGATGCGCCCTTGGCGTAGGTGATCATGTCGAAGTTCACCTCGACGGCCTGCAGGTCGAAGTTGTCCGCCGCGATCGGGTGCGTGGTGGGCAGCTGGTCCTGGGTGTAGCCCGTGATCTTGCGGGCGTTGGCGAAGCCGGTCCATGCATCGGTGAACTCGGTCGCGCTCGCCGCGGAGTGGTAGGCCGCCCACTCGGCGAAGGACTCGTTGAGCCAGAGGTCGTCCCACCAGCGCATCGTCACGAGGTCGCCGAACCACATGTGGGCCATCTCGTGGAGGATCGTGTTGGCGCGCTGCTCGTAGAAGGAGCGGGCCTGGCGGGACCGGGGGAGGTACTCGTCGCGGAACGTCACCGCGCCGGCGTTCTCCATCGCGCCCATATTGTACTCCGGCACGTAGAGCTGGTCGTACTTGCCGAACGGATAGGGGTAGTCGAACGCCTCCTCGAAGAAGGCGAAGCCCTGACGCGTGATCTTCACGAGCGCGTCGCGGTCGAGGTAGGGCACGAGCGACTCACGGCAGTAGTGGCCGAGTTCGATCGTGCCGTGCTTGCCCTCGTAGGTGTCGTGAACGCCGACGTACTCGCCGGCGATCAGCGCGGTGATGTAGGTCGACATCCGCTTGGTCTCGGCGAAGCGCCAGACCGCCCTGCCGTCGCCGAGCGACTCCGGCTCCGGCGTGGGGGAGTTGGAGACGACCACCCAGTGGTCGGGCGCGGTGACGGTGAACGTGTAGGTCGACTTGAGGTCGGGCTGCTCGAACGTCGCGAAGACGCGACGGGCGTCAGGGACCTCGAACTGCGTGTAGGTGTAGACCTTGCCATCGGCGGGGTCCACGAAGCGGTGCAGGCCCTCGCCCGTGTGGCTGTAGGGCAGGTCCGCCTTGACGACCAGCACGTTCTCGGCAGCCAGGTCCGAGAGGAGGATGCGGTGGTCGACGTACGCCGACTCCGCGGCCAGGACCGACCCGTTGAGCGTGATCTCGGGGGAGGTGGCACCGACCAGATCGACGAAGGTCGACGCTCCGACGGTCGATGAGGTGAAGGTCAGCGTGGTCGTCGAGGCGAAGGTCTTGTCGCCCGTGGTGAGGTCGAGCTCGACGGCGTAACTCGTGACATCGAGGAGGGCGGCGCGTTCGGCGGCCTCGGCACGAGTGAGGTTGGTTCCTGGCATGACGGGATTCTGTCACCCGGGACCCCACCTCCCGCGGGCGGTTGGGACCCCTCCGGTAACGATTCGAGAATTACAGAAATGTAGTTCCATCCCCGGCGTGTCGGTCTTGACGGAATTCGCATATGGTCCCCCACGTGCCACTCCAGTCACAGGTGTCCCATATGTCACGACGAGCGCTTCTCGGTGCCCTCGTCCTGGCTCTCGTCCCTGTGCTCTGGTCGGTCTCGGCCCAGAGCGGAACCCGGGCGGCCACCGCCGTCGCGGCGTCCACGACCCTCTGCTCGGGCTTCGACTCCTGTGCCTCCAAGGGGATGAGCCACGACGGTTACAAGACCGCCAAGGGCTCGATGTACTGGAACATGTACTCCGGCGTGAACTGCACCAACTACGTCGCCTACCGCATGATCCGCGCCGGCATGCCGGCCGCGCGACCGGCACAGCTGAAGCCCGGGCTGGGCAACGCCACCTACTGGGGCGGCTCATTCGGCTCCCTCACCAACGCGACCCCGATGGTCGGCGCCGTGGCGTGGTGGAAGGCCAACACCAACGGCGTCGGCTCGGCCGGTCACGTCGCCCGCGTCGAGGCCGTGCTGGCCAACGGGGACATCCAGATCTCGGAGTCGAACTACGGCAGTGAGTTCACCTGGCGCCAGCTCCACAAGGGCGGCAACCGCTGGCCGAGCGGCTTCATCCACCTGAAGGACAGCGCCGAGACCGCCACGGTCGCCCCGAGCATCGCCGGTACGCCGACGGTCGGCGTCGCCCTCACGGCGAAGGTCGGCACGTGGTCGCCGGCCCCGACCAGCTACGGCTACCAGTGGTACGCCGCCGGCGTGGCCATTCCCGGCGCCACCACCGCCACGTTCACGCCAGCCGCGGCGCAGCTCGGCAAGGCCCTCCAGGTTCGGGTCACCGCAGCGCACGCCGGCTACGCCACCGCCGCCTCGTCGTCCGCGGCCTCCGCTGCCGTCCTGCCCGGCACCCAGGTGGTGACCGAGGACCCGACCGTGATCGGGACACCGCAGGTCGACGAGCCCCTGACGGCAGAGCCCGGCGCCTACGCCCCCGGTGCGGCTTCCGTCAGCGTCCAGTGGCTCGCCGACGGCACGCCGATCGCCGGCGCCACCGGCACCCGCTTCGTCCCCGGCCCGGCGCAGGCCAACGCCCGGATCAGCGCCCGGGTGACCGCGGCCAAGCCGGGCTACAAGAGCCTCGTGCGGGCCACGGCCCCGACCGCACCCGTCCTCGCGCCGAACATCCGCGTCACCGCCGCAGCGATCCAGGGCACGCACCAGGTCGGACAGGTGCTCACCGCAGGGGTGACCACGACCGTGCCTGCCAACGTGACGAAGGCCTATGGCTGGTTGCGTGACGGCCGCCCGATCGCGGGTGCGTCGGGGTCGACGTACCGACTGACGGCGGCGGACGTCGGAACGACCATCTCCGCACGTGTCGCGATCTCGGCGCACGGCTTCCTGCCGCGCACCCTCACCCTGGCGCCCGTCAAGGGCATCGTCACGCCGCTCACGACCACCATCCGCAGCGACGTCCAGAGCGCCAGGTCGGTCTGGATCAAGGTCATCCTGACGCCGCCCGGCGGGCGGAAGCCGTCCGGTCGCGTCGACATCAAGGTGGGCAACGAGCTGCACCACGCGACCATGTCGAAGGGTGTGGTCCGCATCCACTTCACGCACCCCGGCGTGGGCGTGCGCCCGATCAAGGTGCTCTACCGCGGAGACGCCCGGTTCATGCGGACGAAGGCGGCCGCGACGGTCACCGTGCGAGGCAAGAAGGCTGTGAAGAAGGTCGCCAAGAAGACCACCAAGAAGTCCAGCAAGAAGGGCCACAACGGCAAGAAGTAGCCTGATCGGCATGACCACCAATGCCGACTTCTGGTTCGACCCGGCCTGCCCGTTCGCGTGGATCACCTCGCGCTGGATCCTCGAGGTCGAGAAGGTCCGTGACGTCTCGGTGACGTGGCACATCATGAGCCTCGCCTACCTCAACCAGGACAAGGACATCCCGCAGGAGTACCGCGACTACCTCAAGGACGCCTGGGGCCCTGTCCGCGTTCTCGCCGCCGCCGAGGAGAAGCACGGCAAGGACGCGCTGTTGCCGCTCTACACCGCACTCGGCACGGCCAAGCACCTCGAGAAGAAGAGCTTCACGCGCGACGTCATCGCCGAGTCGCTTGCCGCCGCCGGCCTCGAGGCCGAGCTGATCGACGCCGTGGACGACTCCTCCTACGACGACTTCATCGCGAAGTCGCACCACCTCGGCATGGACCAGGTCGGCAACGACGTCGGCACGCCCACGATCGCCTTCGAGGGCCAGGCCTTCTTCGGGCCCGTCATCTCCAAGGCGCCCAAGGGCGAGGAGGCCGGCGAGCTCTGGGACGGTTTCGTCCTCGTCACCAAGTACCCCTACGTCTACGAGCTGAAGCGGGCCCGCACCCACGAGCTCGACTTCTCGTGACGGACGGCTCCGACGAGGCCGTCGAGGTCTCCATCAACGCCGACGGCCAGATGGGGATCCTCGCGCTGATCCGCTCGCTTGAGCAGGCCGCCACGATCCTCGACACCGTCACGGCCGCCGACCTGGAGCGTCCCACGCCGTGCACCGAATGGGACGTACGTCGACTCGCGAACCACCTGATCGCCCAGCCCCGTGTCTTCGTGACCATGCTCCAGGGCTCACCGCCGGGCTGGAACGGCCGCGAGGACTACGCGGCCCACCTCGGCGACGAGCTCCGCACCCGGGGCAACACCCTGATCAACCTGTGGCGCGAGGTCTCCGCGGCCGACGCGCTCATGGTCGGCGACCCCGACTGGCAGAGCGCGGAGATCGCGATCCACACCTGGGATCTCGCGGTGGCGCTCGGTCGCTCCACGGCCGACCTGGACGAGCCGGTCGCCCAACGTGCCCTGGTCACCCTCGACCGCACGCTCGGCCCGACCCGCAAGGGCAGGGCCTGGCAGGACGCCCGGCGGGCGCCGGACGGCTCCCACGCCTACGAGCACCTGGCGGCGTACGCCGGCCGGCCGGTGCCCTGGCAGGCGCCCGCCTGACCGCATCCGCAACGCCGGGGCTCACCCGCATGTGACGATTGTGACTGGAGTGACGCATGATGTGAGGCATGGATGCACTCGGGCACCCACGTCCTCGCACACCCCGACCCATGGCGGTCGCCGTCGTCAGCCTTGTCCTCATCGCAGGCGGCCTGATCGCGTTGCAGCGCCTCGACCCCGGCGGAAGCCCACGAGGAGAGCCGGCAGCTGATCTGGCGGCTGGCAGCGTGCTGCAACTGCGCCAGGACTCCCCGGGCTCGCCGGTCAGGAGTCTCGAGGTGCCGCTCGGCGCGGGAAGTTCAGCCGTGCCGCTGCAGCGGAGCGCAGCGGGCGCGGTCAGCTCCGAGATGAGCACCACCCGGTTCTCCATGCTCGGGCTCACGTGGCGAGGCCGCGGCACGCCGGTGATCGTGGTGCGGACGCACCGGATCGGCGGCGGTTGGTCGGGATGGCGACGCGCGCCTGAGATGGAGGACCGGCCCGCGCACGAGGGCGACCCGTCGCTGCGTGCCACCGACGCGATGTGGGTCGGCGCCTCCGACGGCGTCCGCGTCCGCGTCAAGAAGGGCAGGGCGAAGCAGTTGCAGCTCACCCTGATCGATCCCGGAACCCTGCCGTCCGACCGGACGGCCACGCCGGAGCGCCGGTCGACCAGACCCACGAGAGCACCGGAGCCGCACCTCTACTCACGCAAGGCGTGGGGCGCGGACCCGACGTGGCGGAACGGCACGGGGAGGTACATCCGGAAGATCCGGCAGGTGCACATCCACCACACCGCCACGCCCAACAACTATGCACCGGAGGACGTGCCGGCCCTGCTGCGCGGCATGTACCGCTACCACACGAAGACACTGGGCTGGTTCGACATCGCCTACAACTTCCTCATCGATCGCTTCGGCCGGATCTGGGTCGGCCGCAGCGGCGGAGCGACGAAGCCGGTGCGCGGTGCGCACACACTGGGCTTCAACCATGAGTCGGTCGGCGTCGCGGTGATCGGCCGCTTCGGTAGGCAGGCGCCGCCCCGGCAGGCGATCAGAGCGATCGTGCGGCTGGCCGCCTGGAAGCTCGACGCCTATGGCGGCCATCCGCGGGGGACTGTCGTCGTACGGTCCCAGGGCAGCGACCGGTACCCGACGGGCACACGGGTGCGGCTCCCCGTGATCGACGGGCACCGCGACACCAACGAGACCTCATGCCCGGGGCAGCGGCTCTACAACCTGCTGCCCGAGATCCGGCGTCGCGCCGCCAAGCGCGTCCACCGGTACGACCCCTGAGCCGGACCATGTCGAGGCCGGCTCACTAGGATCGTCCGGTGACCAAAGTTCTCTCCGCAGTGGCCTGGCCCTACGCCAACGGCCCGCGCCACATCGGCCATGTCGCCGGCTTCGGCGTGCCCTCCGACGTGTTCAGCCGGTACATGCGGATGGCCGGTCACGACGTGCTCATGGTCTCCGGCTCGGACGAGCACGGCACCCCGATCCTGATCGCTGCTGACGAGGCCGGTGTGACACCGCAGGAGCTGGTCGACCGCAATCACCGGTTGATCGTCGAGGACCTCGTCGGCCTCGGTCTCACCTACGACCTCTACACCCGTACGACGACGGGCAATCACCACGCCGTGGTGCAGGAGCTCTTCACCGGGGTCTATGAGAACGGCTACTTCGTCGAGCAGACCACCAAGGGTGCGATCTCTCCGTCCACGGGGCGGACGCTCCCCGATCGCTACATCGAGGGCACCTGCCCGATCTGCGGATATGACGGTGCGCGCGGTGACCAGTGCGACAACTGCGGCAACCAGCTGGACCCCGCCGACCTGATCAACCCGAAGAGCAAGATCAACGGCGAGACGCCGGAGTTCATCGAGACCCAGCACTTCTTCCTCGACCTGCCCGCGCTGGCCGAGGCGCTGACCGCATGGCTCGATGAGCGCGAGGCGACCGGCCTGTGGCGGCCCAACGTCATCAGGTTCAGCCAGAACATCCTCAAGGAGATCCGGCCGCGCGCGATGACCCGCGACATCGACTGGGGCATCGCGATCCCGCTGCCCGAGTGGCAGGACAACCCGACGAAGAAGCTGTACGTCTGGTTCGACGCCGTCGTCGGCTACCTCTCGGCCTCGATCGAATGGGCCCGCCGGTCAGGCGATGCGGACGCATGGCGCGAGTGGTGGAACCGGCCTGAGGCGCTGAGCTACTACTTCATGGGCAAGGACAACATCACCTTCCACAGCCAGATCTGGCCGGCGGAGCTGCTCGCCTACAACGGCAAGGGGTCGCACGGTGGCAGCGCCCACCAGCTGGGTGAGCTCAACCTTCCGACCGAGGTGGTCTCGAGCGAGTTCCTCACCATGGAGGGCAAGAAGTTCTCCAGCTCGCGCAAGATCGTGATCTATGTGAAGGACCTGTTGGAGCGCTACCAGCCCGACGCCTTCCGCTACTTCGTGGCCGTCGCCGGTCCCGAGAGCCAGGACAGCGACTTCTCGTGGGCCGAGTTCGTCCGGCGTACGAACGACGAGCTCGTCGCTGGCTGGGGCAACCTGGTCAACCGCACCGCGACGCTGATCCACAAGAACTTCGGCGAGATCCCGGGCGCCGGCGAGCTCGGCGACCCCGAGCGGGCCGTGCTCGTCACGGTGGCCGACGCGTTCGACACCGTCGGCACCCTCATCGCCACGCACCGACAGAAGGCGGCGATCAGCGAGGCGATGCGTGTGGTCGGCGAGGTCAACAAGTACGTCTCCGACAATGAGCCCTGGAAGCTGGCCAAGGATCCCGCGGACCGGGAGCGGCTCGGCACCATCCTCCACGTCATGGCCCAGGCCGTGAACGACCTCAACCTGCTGCTCAGCCCGTTCCTGCCGTTCACGGCGAACGCGGTCGACGCCACGCTGGGCGGCAGTGGGCGGATCGCCCCGCTCCCGCGGATCGAGGACGTCACCGACCTCGACGATGCGTCGCGCACCTATCCGGTGATCACCGGTGACTACGGAGACGTCCCGCAGTGGGGCAGCCGTCCGATCTCGGTCGGCGCCTCGGTGGAGAAGCCGACTCCCGTCTTCGTCAAGCTCGACCCGTCGATCGTCAATGAGGAGCTCGCCCGGCTGGGCTGAAAGGATTCGACCATGCGCGTTCACCTGGGCTGCGACCACGCTGGCCTCGACCTGAAGTCCCACCTGACCGCTCGCCTGACCGAGCTCGGCCACGAGGTCGTCGACCACGGCCCCTTCGTCTACGACGCCCTCGACGACTACCCGGTCTTCTGCATCCGTGCGGCCGAGGGCGTCAGGCGCGACCGCGACGCCGGGCTCGACTCGCTCGGTGTCGTCATCGGCGGCTCCGGCAACGGCGAGCAGATGGCGGCCAACAAGGTCACGGGCATCCGGTGCGCGCTGGCTTGGAGCGACGAGACCGCCAAGCTGGCTCGCGACCACAACAACGCGCAGGTCGTCGCCGTCGGTGGGCGGATGCACAGCCTCGAGGACATGACGCGCTTCGTCGAGATCTTCCTGGCCGAGCCGTTCAGTGAGGACGAACGGCACGTCCGCCGGATCGCCCAGCTCGACGCCTACGACGCGTCCGGTGTGCGTCCGGCGTTGCCGGAGTCGGCCAAGGGCCTCGGCCCGGCCGAAGATCAGGATGCCTGAGGGGCACACCCTCCACCGGCTCGCCCTCGACCTCACCGAGGCGTTCGCCGGACAGCATGTGCGGGTCGGTTCGCCGCAGGGGCGCTTCGACGCCGAGGCACGACAGCTCGACGGCGCGCTGTTCGAGGGCGCCGAGGCGTGGGGCAAGCAGCTCTTCCTCCGGTTCGAGGGGGAGCGGTTCGTCCACATCCACCTCGGTCTCTACGGCAAGCTCGCGCTGACGCCGTACGTCGCTCCAGCTGGTGAGCAGGGTCCGCCCGCCCCGGTCGGGCAGGTCCGCCTGAGGCTCGTCGGCGACCGAGCCTTCGCGGACCTCCGCGGTGCCACCGCCTGCGACCTGTGGACCCCGGCACAGGTCGAGGCCTGTGTGGCGAAGCTCGGCCCCGACCCGCTCCGCGACGACGCCGACCCGGACCGCGCCTGGGCCCGGATCTCCCGGACCGAGCGCACCCTCGCCAGCCTGCTGATGGACCAGTCGGTCCTCGCCGGCGTCGGCAACGTCTACCGGGCCGAGCTCCTCCACCGGCACCGGCTGGACCCGCACCGACCCGGGCGGAGCCTGCGGAAGGCGCAGTGGCAGGCGATGTGGGAGGACCTCGTCGCACTGATGCGGCTCGGGGTCGAGCGCAACCGGATCGACACAGTGCGCCCCGAGCACGAGCCCGAGGCCATGGGGCGCGAACCCCGCAGGGACGACCACGGTGGCGAGGTCTACGTCTATCGCCGAACCGGCCAGCCGTGCCTGGTCTGTGGGGCCGCCGTCCGCACGGTCGAGGTGGAGGGACGCAATCTCTTCTGGTGCCCGAGGTGCCAGAGGCCTTACCGTTCGCGCACAGGGGGCTCACAGCATGGGGGAGGTAGGCGGTGAACTGGCGACGTCAGCTCATGGGCGAGCGTGGTCTCGCGCTGCTGCTCGCCGTGATGGCTGTGCTCTTCGCCGGGCTGATCGCCTGGCAGACCTGGGCCTCGCTCAACCTGCTGCTCATCCCGCTCGTGATCGCCAGCCTGCTGCTCAGCCCGCGGCTCCTCTCGTGGTTCGTCGTCGGGATCCTCGCCCTCGCGGTGTTGAGCGTCAGCCAGGTCTCGGATGCGACGCCGAAGACCGCCACGGCCACGGCCGTCGTCTTCGCGCTCGGGCTGATCGTGATGCTCACCGCGTTCCGGCGTGTCCGCCTCGGGGTCGCCGGCGTCCAGGGCGAGTCCATGTTCGTGGACCTACGTGACCGGATCCTGCGCCAGGCCAAGGTCCCCGATCTCCCGGAAGGCTGGATGGCCGAGACGGCGATCACGTCGGCGGGAGGAACCCTCTTCGCCGGCGACTTCATCGTCGCGGCACGGACGGGTGACCTCGTGGAGATCGCGGTCGTCGACGTCTCCGGCAAGGGCGAGGCGGCCGGCAGCCGTGCGCTATTGCTGTGCGGTGCACTCGGCGGCCTGATCGGCTCGATCCCACCTGATGAGTTCCTCTGCAGCGCGAACGCGTACCTCCTGCGACAGGAGTGGGAGGAGGGCTTCGCCACGGCCGTGCACCTCGTGGTCGACGTCTCCACCGGCGACTTCCAGTTGCGCACCGCCGGGCACCCGCCCGCACTGCGTCGGGTCGACACGAGCGGCCGGTGGGAGCGGCTGGAGAGCCACGGCGTCTTCCTCGGCCTGCTGCCCGCTGCCGTCTTCGACCCTGCGGTCGGGACACTGGCCGAGGGCGAGGCGATCATGATGTACACCGACGGTGTCGTCGAGGAGCCCACCCGCGACATCGACGTCGGTATCGACCTCCTGGCCCGCGAGGCCGAGAGGCAGGTCCAGGTCGACCTCGTCGGTGCCGCCCAGCGGCTCGTGACCAGCCTCGGCGCCCGCGACGACGACCGGACCATGGTTGTCGTACACCGCCTGTAGCCCGCGCGCGCAGCGCGCCGGCCGGTTGTGAGACGGCTCCCGCGGTGTGGCACGATTGGCCGCTGTGCCGTGAGGCACGAGCGGGGATGTAGCTCAATGGTAGAGCCCCAGTCTTCCAAACTGGCCACGCGGGTTCGATTCCCGTCATCCCCTCGAGGGGGCTTCCGCAGTCGGAAAGCCCACCCTGCGGGATGTGGCGCAGCTTGGTAGCGCGCGTGCTTTGGGAGCACGATGTCGCAGGTTCAAATCCTGTCATCCCGACTGCGATCCAAACCGATATGACTAGAGGAAGTACCGCCGTGAAGAGCGCTGTCGAGACGTTGAGCCCCACCCGAGCCAAGCTGACGGTCGAGGTCCCCGCCGAGGAGCTCAAGCCGAGCATCGACAAGGCCTACAAGCAGATCGCCAAGTCGATCAACGTGCCCGGCTTCCGCAAGGGCAAGGTGCCCGCGGCGGTCATCGAGCGCCAGTACCCGGGCGCCGCGCGCGACCAGGCCCTCAACGAGATCCTCAACGAGAAGTACGTCGAGGCGATCCAGGCCAACGACATCACCCCGCTGGCCCAGCCTGAGGTCGAGGTCACCAAGTTCGACGCCGACGGCCCGCTGGAGTTCACCGCCGAGGTCGACGTGAAGCCCGTCTTCGAGGTCCCGTCGTACGCCGGCATCGAGGCGACCGTCGACGCGGTCACCGTGACGGACGAGGACATCGACGAGCAGGTCCAGGCGCTCCGCGAGCGCTTCGGCACGCTCAAGGACGTCGAGCGCCCGGCCGCCGACGGCGACTTCGTGGTCATCGATCTCTCGGCCACCAAGGACGGCGAGCCCGTCGAGGGTGCCGAGGCCGTCGGCCTCAGCTACCAGATCGGTCGTGGCGGCATGCTCGACGGCCTGGACGAGGCCGCGACCGGCCTCTCCGCGGGCGAGGACAAGACGTTCACCTCCACCCTCGTGGGTGGCGACCTCGTCGGCCAGGAGGTCGACGTCAACGTCAAGGTCAACCAGGTCCAGGAGCAGGAGCTCCCCGAGCTCGACGACGAGTTCGCGCAGCTCGCCTCCGAGTTCGACACCCTCGAGGAGCTCACGACGGACATCGCTGCGCGCCTCGGCCGGGGCAAGCGCCTCGAGCAGGCCGCCGCCGCCCGCGACGCGGTCCTCGAGGCCCTGCTCGAGCAGGTTGAGATCCCGCTCCCCGAGGGTCTCGTCGCCGAGGAGCTCACGACCCGTCGCGGCCAGCTCGAGCAGCAGCTGCAGTGGGCCGGCCTGACGATGGAGAAGTACCTCGAGGAGGAGGGCCAGACCATCGAGGAGTTCGAGTCCGACCTCGAGCGCCGCGTCCGCGATGCCATCGCCGCGCAGCTGCTCCTCGACGAGGTCGCCAAGAGCGAGCAGTTCGAGGTCACCCAGCAGGACCTGACCCAGCACATCATCCGCTCCGCGCAGAACCAGGGCCAGGACCCGCAGCAGGCCTTCGCTCACATCCAGGAGCACCCGCACCACCTGCAGGAGTACGCCGCCGAGATCGTCCGTGGCAAGGCGCTCGCCCAGATCGTCGAGGCCGCGACCGTCAAGGACAGCGACGGCAACGTCGTCGAGCTGAAGAACCTGCTGCCGGACGGCAGCATCGGTGACCCGGCCTCTGCCGAGGCCGAGACGGCCGAGGCGGCTGAGACTGAGGAGAGCTCCACCGAGGAGTGACCGGCGTCTGCTGAGACAACCTGTGCAGTGCCCGATCCCGACAGGGGTCGGGCACTACGCTTTCTCCCATGACCTCGACAGGCCCGGCCGGTTCAGCGACGGGACAGGTCGTCAGGATCGACGCGCCTCGAGAACGCACCCGGCAGCAGGCTGGTCCGCGGTCGCAGGCTCGCCGGCGCTCGGGTATCCGCGGACTCATCCGCCGCCTCGGCAAGGCGCGCCGCCCGGTGCTGGAGGCGGCCCGCGCCGCAGCCCCCGTCGCCAGGGCCGCCGCTGCACCGGCCGTCAGGGCGGCCGCCCCCGCGGTGAAGGCCGTCATGCCCGCCGTGAAGCCGCTCGCGGCCCTGACGAACCCACTGGCAAAGGTCATCGGAGTCGAGGGCGCGCCGCGCCCGATCCTCGCGATCCGCCACGACGGAGTCGATCTCCCCGCGCTCCCCGAGGTCATGCGCCACCTCTTCCCGGCGGCCGACGACCACCTCGCCGTCTTCGTCCCCGCAGCGGGGGAGGGCGAGCAGGTCTGGCGGTCCCACGCCGCCCCCCTCGGTGGCTCGTACGCCGACCGGCTGGCCGCCGCACTCCGCTGGCCGACCCTCGACCTCCGCTACGACGGCGGCGCGGAGCTCGGTGAGGCGGCGCTCGTGTTCAGCACGCTGCTGCAGGACGTCGCCGACGCCTGGCCGGTGCCGCTGAAGCGACTCGTGATCGTCGCGCACGGCGATGCCGGCCTGCTGGTGCGGTCGGCACTCGCCGTACGCAGCCTGGCGGAGCGGCCGTGGGCGGACGCGGTGACCGAGGTCGTCACGCTCGGCACGCCCGCACTGGGAACCGACACGGAGGCACTGAGCGCGGGTGTCGGACGGCGTCTTGACGAGGCCCTGGCGGGCATCGCGGTCGTGCCCACGTCGGCCCTCGACGTGCCGACGCTGCCGCACGTCGACTACCTCGTCGTCAGCGACCGGCTCGTCGGACGGCCCAACCCCTTCGGCCGGGTGATCGGCGACCTGCTCTGGTTCCGGCACCGCGCCTCACGGGCCGGGCGCCATGTCGTCGACCTCTTCCCGACGGCGGAGCGGTTCGAGGTCGACACGCGTGAACACCCCCTCGTCAATCACCCCGATCTCCACGACGCCCTGCTGCGCTGGCTCGCCTGACGTACGCCCACGGCGCTGCGCCTGTGGTTCGCCTTCCGCTGTCGGCGAACAGGGCCCGGGTTTCCGTGGAAGTCGCCGGTGGGCCGACTACGTTGGCCTACGTGACTGAGACCAACTTCCTCGCCGAGGATCTCGACAACCGCCTGCTCAAGGAGCGCATCGTCTTCCTCGCTGGTGAGGTGCGTGACGAGAACACCATGAAGCTGCACAAGCAGCTGCTGCTGCTCTCGGCGGCCGACCCGAAGGCCGACATCTACCTCCACATCCACAGCCCTGGCGGCTCGGTCGACGCCGGCATGATGGTCTACGACACGATGAACTACATCCCCAACGACGTCGTCACGATCTCGGTGGGCATGGCGGCCTCGATGGGCCAGTTCCTGCTCTGCGCCGGTGCGCCGGGCAAGCGCTTCGCGCTGCCGCACAGCCGGATCATGATGCACCAGACGTCATCGGGCATCGGCGGCTCCGCCTCGGACATCAAGATCCAAGCCGAGGAGTCGAAGAAGCTGAAGTCCACGCTCCTGGGCGTCATCGCCGAGCGCACCGGCAAGAGCGTCGACCAGGTCCGCGAGGACGCCGAGCGCGACCGCTGGTTCTCCGCGGACGAGGCCAAGGACTACGGCCTCGTCGACCACGTCATCACCAACGCCGCCCAGGCGCAGACCCAGAACTGAGGGAGACGGACATGAACTACTACATCCCGCAGTGGGAAGAGCGCACCTCCTACGGCTTCCGCCGGGTGGACCCCTGGGCCAAGCTCTTCGAGGACCGGATCATCTATCTCGGTACCCCGATCAGTGACGACGTCGCCAACGCGATCATCGCCCAGCTGCTCTGCCTCCAGTCGATGAACCCCGACCAGGACATCTCGATCTACATCAACAGCCCCGGTGGCTCGTTCACGGCGCTGACGGCGATCTACGACACGATCCAGTTCATCAAGCCGGACGTGCAGACCGTCTGCATCGGCCAGGCGGCCTCGGCCGCCGCCGTCCTGCTGGCCTCGGGAGCTCCGGGCAAGCGGTTGGCGCTGCCGAACAGCCGGATCCTGATCCACCAGCCCTACACCGAGGGCACCTTCGGCCAGACGACCGACATCGAGATCCAGGCCAACGAGATCCTCCGGATGCGCTCGCTCCTGGAGAAGATGCTGGCCGACCACTCCGGCAAGACGGAGGACGAGATCAGTCACGACATCGAGCGCGACAAGATCCTCACCGCCGAGGACGCTGTGGCGTACGGTCTTATCGACTCGGTTCTTGAGACACTCAAGACCCCCGCTCTGGCCTGATCTGTAAGGAGATTGACCGTGGCACGCATCGGTGACGGAGGCGACCTCCTCAAGTGCTCCTTCTGCGGCAAGTCGCAGAAGCAGGTCAAGAAGCTCATCGCGGGACCGGGTGTCTACATCTGCGACGAGTGCATCGACCTGTGCAACGAGATCATCGAGGAGGAGCTCTCGGAGGGCGCCGACGTCGACCTCGCCGAGCTGCCCAAGCCGCGGGAGATCTTCGAGTTCCTGAACTCCTACGTGATCGGTCAGGAGCAGGCCAAGAAGGCGCTCGCCGTCGCGGTCTACAACCACTACAAGCGGGTGCAGGCCGGTCTCCAGCCGGCAGCCGGCGGGTCGGGCAAGCACTCCAAGGACGAGGTCGTCGAGGTGGCGAAGTCCAACATCCTCGTCATCGGCCCGACCGGCTGCGGCAAGACCTACCTGGCCCAGACGCTCGCCCGCATGCTCAACGTGCCGTTCGCGATCGCCGATGCCACCGCTCTCACCGAGGCGGGATACGTCGGCGAGGACGTCGAGAACATCCTGCTCAAGCTCATCCAGGCCGCTGACTATGACGTCAAGAAGGCCGAGACCGGCATCATCTACATCGACGAGATCGACAAGGTGGCCCGCAAGGCCGAGAACCCGTCCATCACCCGCGATGTGTCGGGTGAGGGTGTGCAGCAGGCGCTGCTGAAGATCATCGAGGGCACCACCGCCTCGGTGCCCCCGCAGGGTGGACGCAAGCACCCGCACCAGGAGTTCATCCAGATCGACACGACGAACATCCTCTTCGTCGTGGGCGGTGCCTTCGCCGGTCTCGAGCACATCATCGAGCAGCGCGTCGGGAAGAAGTCCCTCGGCTTCACCGCGGAGGTCAAGACGGCTGCCGAGAAGGAGGCCGAGGACCTGCTGCAGTACGTCCGTCCCGAGGACCTCACCAAGTTCGGGCTGATCCCAGAGTTCATCGGCCGCCTGCCGCTGATCGCGAGCGTCAGCAAGCTCGACCAGGAGGCTCTCGTGCAGATCCTCACCGAGCCGCGCAACGCCCTGATCAAGCAGTACCAGAAGCTCTTCGACCTCGACGGGGTCGAGCTGGAGTTCACGACCGACGCGATCGAGGCCGTCGCCGACAAGGCGCTGGAGCGACAGACCGGTGCCCGTGGCCTGCGCGCGATCATCGAGGAGGTGCTCCTCCACGTGATGTACGAGGTGCCCTCGCGCGGCGATGTCGCCAAGGTGATCGTGACGCGGGCGGTGGTCGACGGGGAGGAGGCGCCGACCCTGGTGCCGGTCTCCGCAGCAGAAAAGCCCAAGAAGAAGTCGGCCTAGTCACTCTGAGCCATTTATGCCGGGACGGATTGGTATCCGGTCCCGCCCCTTGCCAGAATGTCCGAACAACCTGATCGGGCAGGGGAGGTGGCAGGATGAGCAACGAGCAGCGAGCACCGCTCGCAGCCTTCGCCGTGCTCCTGATCGCCTCGATCGTCGTCCTCGCGAACGGGATGCGTACCGACTCGCTCGGCGGACTGTTCAGCGCTCCTGCGCAGGCGGTCGTGGCCGGCGCGCGGCTGGCGCCCGTGCCCGAAGAGGTTCTCGCCTCCGGCATCTCGATCGTGGCCCGCCAGGAGCCCTCCGAGACGCGTGCCGTGGTCCCGGATGCGGTCACCACGCACATCGCGGCGGCCTCGACCGCCCGATCGGCGCGCTCCAGCCGAACTCGCGGCGTGAGCGCTGAGGCACCTGCCGCGAGCGTCGGTGCCGCGATCGCCACGACGGCCCAGCAGTCGGGGAAGAAGGTGGTGACGAGCACGGACGGCCAGGTCACCACGTCGGTCACGACGGTCGTCACGGGCGCCCAGAGCGCCTCCTCGGCCGGATCGGCCGCCGCCGCGACCACGACTCCAGTGCGGAGCAGCTCTGCGGCGTCCACCACGAGCTCCGCGTCCTCGTCCGCGTCGTCGTCCTCCTCCAACTCGAATTCGAGCTCCTCAGCATCGGTCGCGTCGACGAAGTCCCAGGCGTCCGTCCGGTCCACCTACCAGGGATCGACCGGCACCCGCTCGTCCTCGCGCGGGCGAGCGGTGCGCCACACGAAGGTCGCCAAGACCACCGCGGCCCACGGCGTCGCCCGCGGGCACACCACGGCCAGCCGCTCCACCAGTAGGTCCGCGAGCAGGTCCACGAGTCACGCGGGCGTCGCCTCGACGTCGGACTCGCACGACCGCGGGCACGGCAGCTGGAAGGGCTCGAAGCGCCGCTGAGCCCGACCACCGCGCATCTGCTGCGGGTCGGGCGTCCCGCGCCCAGTCCCTTACGCCTGGGCGACGGGGGCGAAGTCGGCCGTGACGGTCAGTTCGGTGAGGCTGTCGTCGACGACGAAGGTCATCTGCCCCGTCACCTTGGCGACGCGGCAGAGGTCGCCCTGGGCCTTCTCGGCGGCTGACACGAGCGCGGTCGGCCCCGTGACGGTCGCCGAGGAGAGCTCGGCGCGCATCGAGACCTTGGCCTGCGACTTCACGCCACGCAGCCCGGTGAGGGCGGCGGCGACGCCGCTCAGGAGCGAGGCGTCAGCCGCAGCGGCCGCACCCAGCTCGAGGGCCTCGGGCCAGTGGCTGGTGTGGATCGAACCGTTCTCGGCGGCCTGCCACCACGACCAGACCTCTTCGGTCGCGTAGGGAAGGAACGGCGCGAGGAGCCGGAGCTGGACGTGCAGCGCCAGCGCGAGCGTGGCCTTGGCCGACTCGGTCGCGGCAGGCGCGATGCCGGCCTCGGGCCGACCGTACGCACGCTCCTTGACCAGCTCGAGGTAGTCGTCGCAGAACTCCCAGAAGAACTTCTCGGCCGTCTCGAGCGCGCTGGTGTAGTCATAGGCCTCGAACGCGTCGGTGGCGGCCTCGATGACGTCCTTGAGCTTCGCGACGAGGGCGGTGTCGACGGCCTCCGAGATCGCGGCGTTGTTGATGGCGGTCGCGCCGACGCCGAACTCGCCGTCGAGGACGAAACGGGAGGCGTTGAGCACCTTGAGCGCGAGCCGTCGGCCGACCTTCATCTGGGTCTCGTCGAACGGCGAGTCCAGCCCCGGCCGGGAGAGCGCGGCGCGCCAGCGGACAGCGTCGGCGCCGAACTTCTCGAGGATCTCGGTCGGGACGACGACGTTGCCCTTGGACTTCGACATCTTCTTGCGGTCCGGGTCGAGGATCCAGCCCGAGAGCATCGCGTGCTTCCACGGAACCTGCCCCTCCTCCAGGTGCGAGCGCACGACGCGGGAGAAGAGCCAGGTGCGGATGATGTCGTGGCCCTGGGTGCAGAGGTCCATAGGGAAGATCCGGGAGAAGAGGTCATCGCCCTCGGCACCGTCGCCCTTCCACTGGCCGACGATCTGCGGGGTGAGCGACGAGGTCGCCCAGGTGTCCATCACGTCCGGGTCGCCGATGAAGCCGCCGGGGACACCACGCTGGTCGGCGGTGTAGCCCTCGGGGACGTCGGAGGAGGGGTCGATCGGGAGCTGCGCCTCCGTCGGGAGGAGCGGCTTGTCGTACTGCGGCTCACCCTCGGAGTCGAGGGCGTACCAGACCGGGAAGGGGATGCCGAAGTAGCGCTGACGCGAGATCAGCCAGTCGCCGTTGAGGCCACCGACCCAGTTGTCGTAGCGGTGCTGCATGTGGCCGGGCAGCCAGTCGATCTGGGCGCCGTCGGCGAGGAGCGCGTTGCGCAGCGTGGTGTCGCGGCCGCCGTTGGTGATGTACCACTGGCGGGTGGAGACGATCTCGAGCGGCTTGTCGCCCTTCTCGTAGAAGTTCGCCATCCGCTGGGTGGACTTGGGCTCACCCTCCAGCTCGCCCGTCTCACGAAGTCGGGCGACCATCGCCTCGCGGGCGGAGTGGGTCGTCTTGCCGGCCAGCTCCGACTCGTAGAAGGAGGCTCCGTCGGTTGCGCCTGTCGAAACCAGCCACTCGGGCGTCTCGCGGGTGAAGCGGCCGTCGCGGCCGATGACCGTACGGACGGGCAGCTGCAGCTCACGCCACCACTGGACGTCGGTCAGGTCACCGAAGGTGCAGCACATCGCGATGCCCGCGCCCTTGTCCGGCTCGGCGGCCGGGTGCGCGAGGACGGGGATCTCGACGCCGAAGACAGGAGACGTCACAGTCGTGCCGAAGAGCTTCTGGTAGCGCTCGTCGTCGGGGTGCGCGATCAGGGCGACGACGGACGGGATCAGTTCGGGACGCGTGGTCTCGATATAGATCGGGCCGCCGGCACTGTCCTTCGAACGGAAGGCGACCCGGTGGTAGGCACCCGGGTACTCGCGCGCCTCGAGCTCCGCCTGGGCGACGGCGGTCTGGAACGTGACGTCCCAGAGCGTCGGCGCCTCCTGGAGGTAGGCCTCGCCGCGGGCGAGGTTGCGCAGGAAGGCACGCTGCGAGACCTCCTGCGCGTCGCGACCGATGGTCGTGTACTGGTGGTTCCAGTCGTACGACATGCCGAGCGCGCGCCAGAGTGACTCGAAGACCTTCTCGTCCTCGACCACGAGTTGCGAGCACAGCTCGACGAAGTTCCGTCGGCTGATCGGGATCTGCTTCTTGGGGTCCGGCTTCTCGGGTGGCGTGAAGTCGGGGTCGTAGGCGACGGACGGGTCGCAGCGGACGCCGAAGTAGTTCTGCACGCGACGCTCGGTCGGCAGGCCGTTGTCGTCCCAGCCGATCGGATAGAAGACCGACTTTCCGCGCATCCGCTGGAAGCGGGCGATCAGGTCGGCGTGCGTGTAGGAGAAGACGTGGCCGACATGCAGCGAGCCCGAGACGGTCGGCGGGGGAGTGTCGATCGAGTAGACGTTCTCACGCGGCTGCGTGCGATCGAAGGCGTAGGTCTCGTCGGACTTCCAGGTGGCGGACCACTTGTCCTCGAGACCCTCGAGCGCCGGCTTCTCGGGAACTTCAGCGTGCATGGGAGCAAATCCTAGACTGGTCAGGACATGAACCAGACTTCCGCACGTCCCGCCCAAACCTTCGCTGAGGCCGAGGACGCGCTGCTGTCGCGTTGGCCCGAGACCAAGCTCGAGCCGAGCCTCGATCGGATCCAGGCGTTCACCGAGCTCCTCGGTGACCCCCAGCGGGGCTATCCCGTCATCCACCTGACCGGCACCAACGGCAAGACCTCCACCAGCCGGATGATCGACACCCTGCTGCGCGGACTGGATCTGCGCACGGGCCGCTTCACGTCCCCGCACGTGGAGAGGATGAGTGAGCGGATCTCCATCGACGGCGAGCCGCTGACCGACGAGCAGTTCGTCGACGCCTTCAACGACGTGGCGCCGTACACGCACATGGTCGACCTCGACCAGCCGCACCCGCTCTCCTTCTTCGAGGCCGTCGTGGGCATGGCCTTCGCGAAGTTCGCCGAGGCGCCCGTCGATGCTGCGGTGATCGAGGTCGGCATGGGTGGCTCGTGGGACGCGACCAACGTCGCCGACGGGACGGTCGCGGTGATCACGCCGATCGGGCTGGACCACACGCAGTACCTCGGCACCACCGTGACCGCGATCGCCCGCGAGAAGGCGGGCATCATCAAGGAGGGTGCGACCGCGGTCGTCGCCCTCCAGGAGCCCGACGTGATGGCGGTGCTCGAGGAGCGGGCGGCCGAGGTCGGCGCCACACTGCTGCTGGAGGGCCGCGACTTCGGTGTCGTCTCGTCGACCCCCGCCGTCGGTGGCCAGGTCGTGACGCTGAAGGGCCTCCGCGGTGAGTACGACGACCTCTTCCTGCCCCTCTACGGGCGGCACCAGGCCCAGAACGCCGTACTCGCCCTCGCGGCGGTCGAGGCCTTCACCGGCGCTGCCGGAGACGAGCGACTGGGTGACGAGCTCATCCGTGACGCCTTCGCCAAAGTGACCTCGCCGGGCCGGCTCGAGCTCATCCGCCGCTCGCCGACGATTGTGCTGGATGCGGCGCACAACCCATCGGGTGCCGAGGCCACCGCGGCCGCGCTCGACGAGGCCTTCTCCTTCAGCCCGCTCGTCGGAGTCGTCGGCGTGATGGGGGACAAGGACGTCGAGGGTCTCCTCGTCGCGTTCGAGCCGCACTTCGAGCACCTCGTCGTCACGCAGAACAGCCAGCAGCGCTCGATGCGCGCCGAGCGCCTCGGCGAGCTCGCCCGCGAGATCTACGGGGAGGACCGCGTCAGCGTCATCCCGGACCTGGCCAGCGCGATCGACGCCGCCACCGCCCTGGCCGAGAGTGACTCCGCCGACTCGCTCAGCTCGGGCGCGGTCCTCATCACCGGCTCGGTCGTCACGGTCGGCGAGGCGCGTCACCTGCTGGGAGGCCCGAAGTGACCGACTACGAGCAGAGCAACGACCTCAGCCCGCTCGACTCCGCGATCGATCCCGAGCGCACCAAGTCCCCGCGTCGGGGGATGTGTGCCGCCGTACTGTCGCTGGAGGCGATCACGCTCGGCCTCACCACGCCGGTGATGATCTCGGTCCACGACGTCTCCACCGGGACCGCCGTGCTGATCGGCGTCGGGCTGCTCGTCCTCTGCGTGGGATGCGCCGGGATGCTTCGCCGGCCGTGGGCCTACTACGTCGGCTGGGCGATTCAGGTCGCCGCTGTCGCGCTGGGCGCAGTGGTCGGGATCATGGTCGTGCTGGGCCTGATCTTCGGTCTGCTCTGGGGCATGGCCGACCTGCTCGGCCGGAGGATCGAGCGGGAGCGTGCTGCCGCCTTCGCCGCGTACGACGCCGCTCGATAGGCTCGGCCCATGTCAGAGCGTACTTTCGTGATCCTCAAGCCCGACGCTGTGAAGCGGGGCCTCGCCGGTGAGATCCTCCACCGCTACGAGCGCAAGGGCCTGACGATCGTGACGCTCGACCTCCGCACCGTCGACGCCGAGATGGCGGACAAGCACTACGCCGAGCACGTCGACAAGGATTGGTATCCGCCGCTGCGCGACTTCATCACGTCCGGCCCGTTGATGCCCCTCGTCCTGGAGGGCGACGAGGCGATCTCCGTCGTCCGCGCGCTCAACGGTGCCACCGACGGTCGCAAGGCCGCCCCGGGCACCATCCGCGGCGACCTCTCCAGCTCCGGACGCGAGAACCTCGTGCACGCCTCGGACTCCCCGGAGTCCGCAGCGCGCGAGATCGCGCTCTGGTTCCCCGGCCTGGCCTGAGACTGACGACCGGCGATCTGGGAAGGGTGACGCACGTGGAGATCGTCGAAGTCGACTCGATGCCCGACGTGCGGGCCGTCTCGAACCTCTTCACCGAGGTCTGGGGCCGCACCGACGAGGGTGCCCCGCTCCACAGCGACGTGATGAAGAGCCTCATCCACGCCGGTGGTGCCGTCACCGTCGCGCGGGACGGCGAGCGGCTCCTCGGCGCCGCGGTCCTCACGCCCGGCACACCGGCCGGGTCGGCGTACTCGCTGCTGGCAGCGGTCGCCCCGGGGACGGTGGACCGGGGGACCGGGCGGGCGCTGAAGCTGCGTCAGCGTGAGTGGGCCCTGCAGCACGGCTTCACCGAGATCCGCTGGACCTTCGACCCGCTCGTCGCGCGCAACGCCCGGTTCAACCTCAGTGTGCTCGGTGCGACGGCCTCGGAGTACGAGGAGGCGTTCTACGGCGTCATGTCCGACGACCTCAACGGCGAGGACGAGGCCGACCGCCTGGTCGCGGTCTGGGACCTCTCCCCCGAGCCGGAGCCGGAGGCACCCGAGGTGCCGCTCGGTGGGGAGCCCGTCGCCGACGGTCCTGACGGCGACCCGTTCCTGCGCACCGAGGGCGACAGCCGCTGGCTCCGGGTGCCGCGGGACGTCGTGGCGCTGCGCCGCACGATGCCGGAGCAGGCGAGCGCCTGGCGCACCGTCGTGCGCGAGCAGTTCCTCGAGGCTTTCGGCGCCGGCCTGGTCGCCAGCGGCGTGAGCCGCTCCAGCTGGTACCACCTCACGCCTCGCGGCGCACCGCGCTCCGTCTCCTAGCCGCCCGAGAGTCACACCAGTCACATCCGTCACGGCGTGTCCGACCGCCCGTCGGCGTACGACCCGCTTAGCCTCGGAGGAGGCGCGGGGTCCTGTCGTGCCGCTCTTCCCCGAAACAGGACATGGGGCTTCACGATGGCGATGGGATTCGTCGGCCGTGACATGGCGGTCGATCTGGGCACGTCCACCACGCAGGTCTACGCGCGTGGCAGAGGCGTGGTGTTCAGCGTGCCCACGTCCACGAGCGGACCCGGGCCGATCCGGGACGGCGTGATCGCCGACGTGGACGGCTGCGTCGACCTGCTGGAGTCACTCGTCCACGAGGTGCACCAGCGCCGCTACCTGGCGCGACCCCGCATGCTCCTGGCCGTCCCTGCGGTGACCACCGGCGTCGAGCGACGCGCGGTCAAGGAGGCGGCCTACCAGGCCGGTGCCCGTCAGGTCTTCCTCGTCGACTCGCCCCTCCTCGTCGCGATCGCTGCCGAGCTCCCCGTGCACCGGCCGACGGGCACCATGGTCGTGACCCTCGGCGCCGGCCTCACCGAGATCTCCGTGCTGAGCCTGGGCGGTGTCGTCACCTCCACCAGCGCGAAGGTCAACGGCGCCGACATGGACCGCGCCATTGCCGCGTGGCTCCGCGCCGAGCGCGGACTCATCGTCGGCGAGCAGATCGCCGAGGACCTCAAACTCGAGCTTGGCACCGCCTGGCCGATGGCCGATGCCGAGTCGCTCGACATCACCTCGCGTGACATCAGCGGGATGAGCCGCACGGTCACCGTCACCGGCGCGGACCTGCGCCACGCCCTCACCGAGCCGCTCACCGACATCATCGACGCGATCACCGCGACGCTCGACGCGACGCCGGGCCTCGCCGACCACATCCGCGACCACGGCCTCGTCCTGGCCGGCGGCGGCGCATTGCTGCCCGGCATCGAGATGATGCTCAGCCGTGAGCTCGACCTGCCCGTCCTGCTCGCCCCGGACCCGGCCCACGCCGTCATCGCGGGCGCCGGGCGCTGCGTCGACGACGCGGCCCTGCTCCGCAGCGTGCTCATCACTGATCGGAACGTGGCCTGATGACCTTGCTCGAACGGCCGCAGGAGCGGCTCAACAAGCGCGGCGGCCTGGAGACGCGTCCGCGCAGCAGCCGTCGCTCCACCCTCGTCGCGCTGCTGCTCGCCTGCGCCGTCCTGATCGTGCTCGACCTGACCAGCCCGGCGCTCACGCCTCTGCGCAGCCTCGCCGGCGAGATCTACGGCCCGCTCGAGACCGGCGCCGCCACCGTCGCGCGCCCTGTGACCAGCATCCCGGACTGGGCGCGCACGCAGGGCTCGCTCCGTGCCGACGTACGGCGGCTGAAGGCCGAGAACGCCGACCTCACCCAGAAGGTGCAGACCAGCGACTACGGCCGCAACCGGCTCGCGGAGTACGACGGCCTGATGTCCGAGGCGCAGGACATCGGCTACGCCGTCGTGCCCGCCCACGTCGTCGGGTACGGCGCCGCCCAGAGCTTCGAGCGGACCATCACGATCGACGCCGGCTCCGACGCCGGCATCGCCGCGGACATGACCGTCGTCGCCGCCAAGGGGCTGGTCGGCCGGGTGCTCCGCGTCACCCGCTCCACCGCCACGGTGCTGCTCATCGCCGACGCCGACTCCGTCGTCGGCGGCCGCGTCGGCTCCACGATGGAGGCCGGGTTCCTGCACGGCACCGGCGTCCTCGGCTCGCGAGCCAAGCTCGACCTCGAACTCATCGACCAGACCGACGTGCCCGAGAAGGGAGACACGGTCGTCACCTGGGGGAGCGGGAAGGGGGCGCCGTACATCTCCGGTGTCCCGATCGGTGTGGTCGACTCGGTCTACTCCAACCTGCGCGACTCCACCCAGCACGTCCGCGTGACGCCGTACGTCAGCTTCTCCAGCCTCGACCTCGTCGGTGTCGCCGTCCCGAGCGGTACCAAGAGCGACCGCGCCGTCATCGACGTGGACGGTGAGCTCAAGTGACCGCTACGCCGATCCAGAGCCCGATCGACCTGCGTCGCGTCGCCCCCTGGGCCCTCGCGGCGGTCCTCGTGAGCGTCGCGCTCATCCTGCAGGTGAGCGTCTTCGACGCCTTCGCGTGGCGCGGCACCGTGCCCGACCTCGTCCTGTTGGTCGTCGTCGCCGGCGCGCTCGTGCGCGGCAGCCACTTCGGCCTCGTGCTCGGCTTCGCCGCGGGCGTCCTGGTCGACCTCGCGCCGCCGAGTGACCACCTCGCCGGCCGGTGGGCGCTCGCCCTCCTCCTCATCGGGTACGTCGCCGGCCGGGTGCGCGAGGCCACGGTCGATGAGACGGGCCGACCCGCCGAGCTGCGTCTCCCGACGGTCCTCGCGACCGCGGTCGCCTGCAGCTTCGCCGGCCTGAGCATCTTCGCGCTGAGTGGCGTCATCCTGCGCGACCCACCCCTGCCGATGGACGACCTGCTCCAGCCGATCCTCGGCGGGCTGGTGTGGGACGCCGTCCTCGCGGCGCTCGTCGTGCCGGCCGCGATGCTCGCGTTCCGGCGCCTCGTCCCGGACGCTGCTCCCGACCTCACGCCCGGCCCGACGCCGCGACCCACGCCGGAGACCTGAGCGTGGCCGACTCCTCCCGGACCTCACGGACCTCACGCCTGCGGCTGATCGTGCTGCAGGCGCTGGTCTTCTCACTCTTCGCCACGCTGCTGGTCCGGCTCTGGTGGCTGCAGGTCGACCAGGGTCCGACCTACCGCGCCAAGGCCTCCTCGCAGTCGGTCCGTGACGTCACGGTCCAGCCCGCGCGCGGGCTGATCGTCGACGACATGGGGCGCCCGCTCGTCACCAACCGCAAGGCGTGGGTCGTCTCGATCGACAAGAACACGCTGGCCCAGCTCGACAGCGCCGACCGCGCCGAGCTGCTCAAGCGGGTGACCAAGGCGACCGGGGTCAAGGTCGCCGAGATCCAGAAGGACCTCGACGACTGGAACGGTTCGCGCTACGAGCCCGTCCCGATCGCCAGCGACGTGCCGGAGAAGGTCGCGCTCGCCATCCTCGAGCAGCCCGAGGACTACCCGGGCGTCGTGGCCGACCAGCAGTCGGTGCGCGCCTACCCCCAGCCCTACGGCATCAACCTCGCGCACGTCCTCGGCTACCTCTCACCCGTCACCGACAAGGAGTACGCCGCCGCCACCAAGGCGAACGACCCCTCGATCAACGCGACCTCGTCGGTCGGCCGGGCCGGTGTCGAGAAGGAGTACGACGAGTGGCTCCGCGGCCTGCCGGGCGAGACCTCGGTCCCCGTCGATTCACTCGGCCGTCCCACCGGTGTCGGCTCCACGACGGCGGCGCAGGCCGGTGACACCCTTGTCACCAGCATCGACGCGAAGGTCCAGGCCTCCGTGGAGAAGCAGCTCAACGACGCCATCACGACCGCGCGCGCGACGTACGACCCGGTGACGCACAAGAACTACGTGGCCGACTCCGGTGCGGCCATCGTGATGGAGGCGAAGACCGGCCGCATCGTCGCCATGGCCAGCCAGCCGACGTACGACCCGAGCGTGTGGGTGGGTGGCATCACGCAGAAGCAGCTCACGGACCTGACCAGCGAGAAGTCGGGTGACCCCCTGCTGCCCCGCGCGACGCAGGGGCAGTTCGCGCCGGGCTCGACGTGGAAGCCCATCATGACGACCGGCGCGATCAGTGGCGGCATGTCGACCGACACGACCCTCGGCTGCTCCAGCGGCCTCCAGATCGGCAACCGCTGGTTCAAGAACTACGAGTCGGAGTCCTACGGCAACATCACCTTCGCCCGCGCCCTCGAGGTCTCGTGCGACACCTTCTTCTACCGCGTCGGCCTCAACTTCTGGAACAAGTACGGCTCCGATCCCGCCAACGCGAAGGCCAAGGACCCGCTCGGTGCGGCCGCGCGCTCGTTCGGGTTCGGCAAGCCGACCGGCGTCGACCTCCCGGGTGAGGCCAGCGGCCGCGTGGGAGACCGGATCTGGCGCAACGCCTACTTCCAGCAGACCCGGCAGACCTACTGCGACCTGGACGAGAAGATCAAGGCCGGCAAGGCGAAGGACACCTCCGCCTTCATGAAGGTCTACGCCCACGAGTTCTGCCTCGAGGGCAACTACTTCCGCCAGGGTGACGCGGCCAACTTCACCATCGGCCAGGGCGACACGATGGTCACGCCCCTCCAGCTCGCCCGGGCGTACGCCGCGATCTCCAACGGCGGCAAGCTCTACGAGCCCACGGTCGGCAAGGCGATCGTCTCCGAGGACGGCACCGTGCTCAAGGAGATCAAGCCGACGCTGGTGCGCCACGTGAAGGTCTCCAAGAAGAGCATCGACTACGTCAACAACGCGCTGCTCGGCACGCCGAAGGTCGGCACCCTGGCGTGGAAGTTCCACGACATCGACCTCGACAAGGTCCACATCCGCGGCAAGACCGGCTCGGCCGAGGTGGAGAACAAGCAGTCGACATCGTGGGTCGCGACGTACGACAAGAACTACGTCGTCCTGATGATGGTCACCCAGGGCGGTACCGGCTCCGGCACCGCGGGCGTCCCGGTGGAGAACATCTGGAAGACGCTGTACGGCATCCAGGACGACGGCAGCCCGAAGGCGTCCAAGACGGCCATCCCCGGTCTCACGCCGCCCAAGGCGCTGCCCACCTTCGCCAAGGACGGCGCCATCCTGCCGCCCGTGTCCACCGCGAAGGACTCGAAGTGAACCCCCTCAACCCGCTGCGCCGGATCGACTGTCTCCTGCTCGGCGCCGTCCTGGCCCTCGTGACGTTGTCGGTGCTGCTGGTCTGGTCTGCCACGGCGAACCGTGACGCGCTGACCGGCGGTGACTCCGGGCTCTTCTTCCGCAAGCAGCTCACCAACGTGCTGATCGGCCTCGCACTGATGGCCGCCGCGTGGATCGTCGGCCACCGCTGGATGCGGATCGCGGCTCCGCTCATCTACCTCGGCGCGATCGCGGGGCTTCTTCTCGTCCTCACCTCGGGTGTGACGATCAACGGCTCCCGTTCGTGGCTCGACGTCGGCGGGATGAGCCTGCAGCCCTCGGAGTTCGCCAAGCTGGCGGTCGTCGTCGGGATGGCGCTCGTCCTGTCGGAGCGCTCGCGCGGCCTGTGGGGCGTCACTGGTCGCGACGTCCTCGTGATGCTTGCGGTGGCTGCGCTCCCGGCGCTGCTGATCATCGCGCAGCCCGACCTCGGCACCACGCTGGTCCTCGCCGCCACCGTCTTCGGTGTGCTCGCGGCCGCCGGTGCGCCCAAACCGTGGCTCGCGCTGCTGGCCTGCGGCGGCATCCTCGCGGCCGTCGTCGCCGTCGCCGGGGGAGTGCTCAAGGCCTACCAGGTCGACCGCTTCATGGCCTTCACCAACCCCGCGCTCGACCCCCAGGGCGCCGGCTACAACACCGAGCAGGCGCGCATCGCGATCGGCAACGGCGGCCTCTTCGGCCAGGGTCTCTTCCACGGGACCCAGACGCGTGCGGGCTTCGTGCCCGAACAGCACACCGACTTCATCTTCACCGTCGCGGGCGAGGAGCTCGGCCTGGTCGGCGCGGCCGCCATCATCCTGCTGCTCGGTGTGGTCCTGTGGCGGGCACTCTCGATCGCCCGCCGCGCGCAGGACCCCTTCAGCCGGGTCGCGGCTGCGGGCATCGCCTGCTGGTTCGGCTTCCAGGCCTTCCAGAACATCGGGATGTGCCTCGGCATCATGCCCGTCACCGGCGTCCCCCTCCCGCTCCTGTCGTACGGCGGCAGCTCGATGTTCGCCAGCCTGCTCGCCATCGGGCTGCTGCAGAACATGCACGCGAGCCAGGCGGCGAGTCCGGCTGCTCTGAGCGGCCGACTCGGCCTGCGAGACGCCCAGCCGCTCTACGGCTGAGTCGCCGCGGCGCAGTCGGGGCAGGTGCCGAAGACCTCGATGGTGTGGTCGACGTCCGCGTAGCCGAACTTCTTGGCGATCTCGTCGGCCCATCGCTCGACGGCACGGCCCTCGACCTCCTCCGCGCGACCGCAGCGGCGGCAGACGAGGTGATGGTGGTGGTGACCGGCGGCGGAGTCGCCGCAGTACCGGTAGGTCGTCTCCCCGTCGGCGTTGTGGATCACGTCCACGAGGCCGTGGTCGGTGAAGGCCTGCAGGTGTCGATAGACCGTCGACAGGCCGATCTTCTGGCCACCGGCGCGGAGGTCGGCGTAGACGTCCTGGGCCGAGCGGAAACCGTCCTGGCCGAGCAACGCGTCCTTGACGGCGTCTCCTTGGGTGGTGGAGCGCCGGCGCTCGGGCGAGGTGGTCACGCAGCCAACCTATCCGGGAATCATTCCCGCATCCAACGTAGGTGGGACTAGGAACGATTCCCATTAGTAGGTTAGGGTCGAGACATGAGGTCATTGCAGTGGAGTGTCGGTGTCGCGGTCATGATGGCTGTCACGGCCGGCTGCGGCACGAGCGGCGCGTCGGACGGAGACACGGCCGTCCACGTCGTCGCGTCCACCAACGTGTGGGGCGACGTGGTGAAGCAGGTCGCGGGCGACCTCGCCGGATCGACGGTTGAGATCACGTCGATCATCTCCGACCCCGACGCGGACCCGCACTCCTACGAGGCCAACACCCAGAACCAGCTGGCGCTCTCCAAGGCCGATCTCGTCGTGGAGAACGGCGGCGGGTACGACGACTTCATCGACTCGATGCTCAAGACCGCCAAGGGCGACCCGATGGTGCTCAACGCGGTCGACATCTCGGGTCACACCGCTCCGGCAGGCGGGGAGCTCAACGAGCACATCTGGTACGACTTCCCCTCGGTGCAGAAGATCGCCGACCAGATCGAGGCCGCATTGGCGAAGGCCGATGCGACCCACGCGTCGACGTACGCCGCCAACGCCAAGGCGTTCGACGAGAAGCTCGCCGGCTTCGAGGCCACCGAGGCCGCGATCAAGGCGAAGCACGCCGGCGAGGGTGCCGCGATCACCGAACCGGTGCCGCTCTACCTGCTCGAGGCGGCCGGCCTGGTCAACAAGACGCCGGAGGAGTTCAGCGAGGGCATCGAGGAGGGCACGGACGTCTCCCCGGCCGTGCTCAAGGAGACCACCGACCTCTTCGCGACGAAGGCCGTGAAGATCCTCGCCTACAACGAGCAGACCACCGGCCCGGAGACCGACGCCGTGCTGAAGGCAGCCAAGGAGAACGGCATCCCGGTCGTCGGCGTGCGCGAGACCCTTCCCGACGGACAGGACTACCTCGCATGGATGGCTGACGACCTCGCCCAGATTCAGTCGGCACTCGGCTGATCGGCGACGATGGATCACATGACGGAGGTTTCCCGCGGCTCAGCGCTGCGATTCCACGGCGCCGCGCTGAGCTACGGGACACATCGCCTGTGGTCCGGGCTCGACCTCGACCTCCAGCCGGGGGAGTTCCTCGCCGTGCTCGGCTCGAACGGCTCGGGCAAGTCGAGCCTGCTCCGCGCGATCCTCGGGCTCCAGCCACTCAGCGCCGGCTCGCTCGAGGTCACCGGGCGGCCCGCGCGCCGCGGAAGCCGGCACATCGGGTACATCCAGCAGCAGCGACGCCTCGACCCGACGACCCCGCTGCGGGCGCGCGACGTCGTACGCCAGGGTCTCGACGGCCACCGGTGGGGAATCGGCATCCCGGGTCGCACCGATTGGCGTGCGGTCGAGGAGGCTCTCGAGGGAGTCGGCGCGCGCGAGTTCGCCGACATGCCGGTGGGACTGCTCTCCGGAGGTGAGCAGCAGCGCGTCCGGATCGCGCAGGCGCTGGTCTCCGATCCCGAGCTGCTCCTGTGTGATGAGCCGCTGCTCTCGCTCGACCTCGCCAGCCAGCAGGTGGTCACGAGCCTGGTCGACCGCCGCCGGCGCGAGCACCGAACGGCGGTCGTCTTCGTGACCCACGAGATCAACCCCATTCTCCCGTACGTCGACCGCGTGCTCTACCTCGCGGGCGGAGCCTTCCGGGTCGGCACGGTCGATGAGGTGCTCACCTCGGAGACCCTCACCGCGCTGTACCGAGCACCGATCGAGGTCGTACGCACCGGCGGCCGCATCCTGGTCGCGGGCATCCCCGACTCGCCCGAGCACGCCCATCACCATGACCATGCCCACGACCACCACGGGGAGCCGGCGCTGTGAGCACCGACGTCTGGCACGAGATCTTCAACTTCGCGAACTACAGCGAGCTGCTGCCATTGGTGCACAACTCCCTCATCGCCGGTGCGGTGCTCGGGCTGGTGGGCGGCCTGATCAGCAGCTTCGTGATGATGCGCGACCTGCCGTTCGCCGTCCACGGCGTCAGCGAGCTCTCCTTCGCCGGTGCGACGGCGGCGCTGCTGCTGGGTGTCAGCGTGGTGGCCGGCTCGCTGGTCGGCTCGCTCATCGCGGCCGTCATCATCGGCGCGCTCGGGGCGAAGGCGCGCGATCGCAACTCCATCATCGGTGTCCTGATGCCCTTCGGGCTCGGACTCGGCGTGCTCTTCCTCGCGCTCTACCACGGCCGGGCGGCCAACAAGTTCGGACTGCTCACCGGCCAGATCGTGGCGATCGACACGCCCCAGCTGAAGTGGTTGATCCTCACGGCGGCGGTCGTGGTCGTCGGCCTGCTGGTGATCTGGCGCCCGCTCGTCTTCGCGAGCACCGACCCGGAGCTCGCCGCCGCGCGCGGTGTGCCGGTCGCACTCCTGTCGCCGGTCTTCATGCTGTTGCTCGGGCTGGCGGTCGCGATCTCGATCCAGATCATCGGTGCCCTGCTGGTGCTCAGCATCATCTGCACGCCTGCGGCCGCGGCGATGCGTGTCACCGCGTCGCCCCGGGTGATGCCGCTGCTCAGCATGCTCTTCGGCTTCGTCTCGGTGATCGGCGGGATCCTGCTCGCCCTGGGCGGCAGTGTGCCGATCAGCCCCTACGTCACCACGATCTCGTTCTCGATCTATCTCGTCTGTCGAGGGATCGGCGCCTGGCGCAACCGCCACGGGTGGGTCCGTCGCGCCGCTGTCGCACTGTGAGCCGCGGGGGCTAGGCTCGTTGACGATGGCAACGAACTCCTCGACCCCCGTCCCCGCGTCCGACTCCGCACAGGGTGAGTACACCCACCGGCAGATCCTGACGATCCTCACGGGTCTGCTGCTCGGGATGTTCCTGGGTGCGCTCGACCAGTCGATCGTCTCGACGTCGATCCGGACGATCGCCGACGACCTGCACGGCCTCAACATCCAGGCCTGGGTCACGACGGCGTACCTCATCACGTCGACGATCACGACGCCGATCTACGGCAAGCTCGGCGACCTCTGGGGCCGCAAGAAGCTCTTCATGTTCGCCATCACTGTCTTCATCGTCGGGTCGCTGCTCTGCACGATCGCCACCTCGATGTACGAGCTGGCCGCCTTCCGCGCCTTCCAGGGCCTCGGCGCCGGCGGTCTGTTCACGCTGGTGCTCGCGATTGTGGGCGACATCGTGAGCCCCCGCGAGCGTGCCAAGTACACCGGCTACTTCATGGCCACCTTCGGCTCCTCGAGCGTGCTCGGGCCGGTCATCGGCGGGCTCCTCGCAGGCGCGAACTCGATCCTCGGCATCGCCGGGTGGCGCTGGGTCTTCCTCGTCAACGTGCCGATCGGGATCCTCGCGCTCGTCGTCGTCTACCGCACACTCCACGTCCACCACGTGAAGCGCGAGGCGAAGATCGACTGGATGGGCGGCGTCGCCCTCGTCATCTGCCTCGTGCCGCTCCTCACCGTCGCCGAGCAGGGGCAGGACTGGGGATGGGGCTCGGGCCGCGCGCTGCTGTGCTTCATCGTCGGTGCCGTCGGCCTCGTGCTCTTCATCGCGGCCGAGGCGTTCATGGGACGCGACGCCCTCATCCCGCTCTCACTCTTCAAGATCCGTGCCGCGGCCGTCACCGTCGTCGCGAGCGTCCTGGTCGGCATGGGCCTCTTCGGCGGCATGATGATGCTGCCGCTCTACATGCAGATCGTCCACGGCGCCTCGCCGACGCAGTCGGGCCTGCTGATGCTGCCGATGGTCGTCGGGCTGATGTCGGCCGCCATGATCTCCGGTCGGATCACCTCGAAGACGGGTCGCCCGCGGATCTTCCCGATCATCGGCTCGCTCTTCATGGCGCTCGGGATGTTCCTGCTCACCACCATCAGCGCCGACACCCACCTGTGGGTCGTGATGCTCTTCATGCTCATCGTCGGCTACGGCGTCGGCAACTGTATGCAGCCGCTGATCCTCACGGTGCAGTCGGCGGTTCCGCCTCAGGCGATCGGTGTGGCGACGGCCTCGGCCACCTTCTTCCGCCAGATCGGCGGCACCATCGGCGTCGCGGTCTTCCTCTCCGTGCTCTTCAGCACGGTCGGTGGAAACATCTCCTCGGCGATGAAGGACGAACTGCCGAAGGTCGCCGCGCAGGTGCAGGCCGGAACCCTGACGCCGAACGCGGTCGACAAGCAGGTGCTCTCCGGTGACTCGTCGCTGCTGGCCGGTATCCAGAAGGACTCCTCGGTCATCAACGACATGAGTGCTCCGGTCGCGCACCCCTTCAAGGTCGGCTTCGCGGACTCGATGACCCATGTCTTCGTGATGATCGTCGGGATCGGGCTGCTCGCCTTCCTGGTGCTCCTCTTCATGCCAGAGGTGGTCCTGCGCGAGACGAACGCCGCCTCGGCGGCTGCCGCACAGCGGGCCGCCAAGGAGGCCGAGGTCGCGGGCGGCGCCGGGCACGACGTCGTCTGAGTTCCGGCTGCTCGCGGGTTCGGCCGTCGCCGTACTCCGGACTTAGGCTTGACCTATGTCCGGCGAGTCCCTCTTCCCCCGTCTCGAGCCCCACCTGGGCCGGGTCTCCAAGCCGATCCAGTACGTCGGCGGCGAGCTCAACTCGACGGTCAAGGACTGGGACTGCGGCGCGGACACGCCCTCGGGACAGACTGTCCGCTGGGCGCTGATGTACCCCGACGCCTACGAGGTCGGCCTGCCCAACCAGGGCGTCGCGATCCTCTACGAGATCCTCAACGAGCGTGACGGCGTCCTCGCCGAGCGCACGTACTCGGTGTGGCCCGACCTCGAGGCGATCATGCGGAGCGAGGCCATCCCGCAGTTCACGGTCGACGCGCACCGCAGCGTGCGTGACTTCGACGTCCTCGGGCTCTCCTTCTCCACTGAGCTCGGCTACACGAACATGCTCACCGCGATCAACCTGGCCGGCATGCCGCTGCACGCCGCCGACCGGGGAATCGACGATCCCGTAGTGCTCGCCGGCGGCCACGCAGCCTTCAACCCCGAGCCGATCGCCGACTTCATCGACGCCGCCGTCCTCGGTGACGGCGAGGAGGCCGTGCTGGCGATCACCGAGGTGATCCGTGAGTGGAAGGCCGAGGGCCGCCCCGGTGGGCGGGACGAGGTGCTGCGGCGGTTGGCCGTCAGCGGGAACATCTACGTCCCGAAGTTCTACGACGTCGCGTACGCCGAGACCGGAGAGATCGAGGCCGTCACGCCCAACCACCCCGACGCCCCTTGGCGGGTGCGGAAGCACACGCTCATGGACCTCGACGCCTGGCCCTACCCGGCCAAGCCGCTGGTGCCACTCGCCGAGACCGTGCACGAGCGCTTCAGCGTCGAGATCTTCCGCGGCTGCACGCGTGGCTGCCGCTTCTGCCAGGCCGGCATGATCACGCGTCCCGTCCGCGAGCGCTCGATCAACACCATCGGCGCCATGGTCGAGAACGGCCTCTCCAAGTCCGGTTTCGAGGAGGTCGGGCTGCTCTCGCTCTCGTCGGCCGACCACACCGAGATCGGTGACATCGCCAGCGGCCTCGCGGATCGGTACGACGGCACCAACGTCTCCCTCTCCCTGCCGTCGACCCGCGTCGACGCCTTCAACATCACGCTCGCCAACGAGTTCTCGCGCAACGGCCGTCGCTCCGGGCTGACGTTCGCCCCCGAGGGCGGGTCGGAGCGGATGCGCAAGGTGATCAACAAGATGGTGACCGAGGACGACCTCATCCGCACCGTCGCGGCGGCATACTCCCACGGCTGGCGCCAAGTGAAGCTCTACTTCATGTGTGGCCTCCCGACCGAGACCGACGAGGACGTGCTGGCCATCGCCGACCTCGCCAAGCGCGTGATCGCGACCGGCCGCGAGGTGTCGGGTCGCAACGACATCCGCTGCACCGTCTCCATCGGTGGCTTCGTGCCCAAGCCGCACACGCCGTTCCAGTGGGCCGCGCAGCTCGACCACGAGACCACCGACGAGCGGCTGCGCAAGCTGCGCGCGGAGGTCCAGCAGGACAAGCGCTTCGGTCGCGCGATCGGCTTCCGCTACCACGACGGCAAGCCCGGCATGATCGAGGGACTCCTCTCGCGTGGCGACCGTCGCGTGGGCCGGATCATCGAAGAGGTGTGGCGCGACGGGGGCCGCTTCGACGGCTGGAGCGAGCACTTCTCCTTCGAGCGCTGGATGTCCGCCGCCGAGAAGGCTCTCGCCGGGACCGGAGTCACCGCCGAGTGGTTCACCATCCGCGAGCGCGGCTACGACGAGGTCCTGCCCTGGGACCACCTCGACTCCGGCCTCGACAAGGACTGGTTGTGGGGTGACTGGGAGGACGCCCTCGCGGCCGCCAACGGTGAGGACATCGAGATCGAGGACTGCCGCTGGACCCCCTGCTACGACTGCGGCGTCTGCCCGGAGATGGGCACCGAGATCCAGATCGGCCCGACGGGTCAGAAGCTCCTGCCGCTCTCGGTGGTCTGACCGTGAGCCACTGGCTCGATGCGGGCGTCAGAGGGTTCTGGCGCGTCGCGGGTCGAGCCGTAAACCTCGCGGGCGATGACAGTTGGCTGGCCGCGCCGACGAGCCTGTCGCCCCGGGTAGCCGACTCGTGGCTGGACGCGGAGGCCGAGCGGCTCGGCGGGCGCCTCGAGCACAACTCCGTCGGCGGAGGGCTACTGCCTTCCATGGCCATGCTGGACGGTCCCGGGTTCTCGGCTGCCGCGCTCCGTCCAGAGATCCGGGACTTCTACGAGCACACCGCCGACTGGCGCCTCGAGGTCTGGTCCGCCTGGTCGCCCCTCTTCTGGCCGGGCGGCGAACTCATCTCCCGTCTCTATGGCCGTCGGGTCGAGCAACTCGCCCTGCCGATGCGGCCGCTCGACGTCGCACACGGAATGGACAGTCGCGTGACCCTGATCAGCGACGCTGCGGGCGCTCAGGTCGGTGCCGCCTGGGAGCGGATGCTGCGGGGGAGCGGGCGCCACGTCTTCAGCGGCTGTTACTCGGCACGGCGCCTGCCGGGGTCTGACCACATGAGTGTCCACGTCGCCTTTCCACTGGAGGCCGGCAACGTCCAGGTCTTCCTCCGTCCGAGCGTCACGGCGGAGGGCGCTCTGCTCCTCGAGTCTCCGTCAGGTCGGTTCGGGGAGGACGGTGCATATGTGGTCGTCGAGGAGCGCGGGTCCGCGCACGCTGTCAGAGTCCCTCTGCACGAGACGTTCCACGTGTACGTCGACCCCGCCGGTGTCCTGCGGACTGATCATGAGCTCCGCCTCCGAGGTCGTTGGGTGACCCGTCTGCACTACCGACTTGAGCGCAGGGAGGCCTAGGCGGCGAGGGTGAACTCGCTGTCGTAGGCCACGACGAGGTGGTGGCGTGGTCGTACGCCGGGCTCTGGCGGTGTTCGCAGGGGTGGTGGCTCACTGTCCTGGTGGCCGATGACCTGTTTGGCCCAGTTGCATTGGCGGCAGGTGCCTTCACCGTTGACGACGGTGGTCTCGCCGCCCGAGTCCCAGTCCTCGACGTGGTCGATGTGGGCGATCCTCGCGCCGCAGCCCGGTGTCCTGCAGATCTGGTCGCGGAGTCGGATGAACTGGGCGAGCTGCTTGGGGAAGAGCCGTGCTTTGGACTCCATCGCGACCAGTTCACCGGTGTGGGGTGCGGTGAAGAGGCGGCGGAGCTCGACCTTCTGCAGGCTCAGGATCGCGGTCTCGATGAGCCGCTTGGCGAGGCTCGTCGGGATGGGTCCGTGGCTGGCGAGGATCGCAGGCTGGGTGTGGTCGTTGTCCAACAACGCCTCGGCGGTCATGAGGAGGTTGATCGTGACCGGGTGGGAGGGCTGCTCCAACGCCACCGTGGCGGGCGTGCCGCTGTCAGCACCGGTGAGGCGGGCGATGAGCGTGTCGACCATGACCTGGCCGCGGGTGGCGTCCACACCCAGGGCGAGGGCGGTGTCCGCAGAAGCCTCGAGGGTGTCCTTGACGGCGGCGAGCTGCTCGATGGGCATGAGGGCTTTGAGCCAACCCATCCCGTCGCCACGATCGGTGGGGGTGGCGGTGATGTGTCGGTCCTCGACGGCCTTGTCCCGACGGCGTACGACCGCCTCCTCGTCCAGAGCGAGGGCGATGGTCTGGGCGCGGTGGGCGATCTTGCGGTTGCCCAGCTCGCTGAGGCCGGCAGTGTTCGCGAACCGCCGGTCGAAGGCCTGCGCATCCGGGCCTTCGAGGATGCTGGCTTCGCGAGTCACCAGCGTCGCCTGGAACTCGGACAGCTCCCCGGCGGCGTACCTAGCGAACGTCCGTGGCAGCGCCCGGAGCTGCTTCGCCAGGGACATGACCGTCCGGCCGTGGGCCGGCGAGATCCGTCGGGCGCGGGCGACGGTCTCGGCCACGGCTTTGCCCTGCCGTTCAGCAGGAATCCCTTGGGCCGCGGCACGTTCGCGCATCATCCGGTCGACCTCGAGGGCGAGAGCAGCTTGGCGGGCTTCGATCTGGTGCTTCAGCGTCTCGAGCTCACCGAGCTCGGTGCAGATGCTGTCCAGGTCGCCGTCGATCGGCCGGGCGATGGACATCCCGAAGCCGCGGATGTCGTCCGTGGTGGGGGTGTCTGCCATCGCTTCTCCCGCGGTCGGCGTGGGTGCTAGTGCTTGTGCCGATCCTATCATCGGAGGCAAGCCGGCGCAAGGTATGTGCGCCGCCGACTTTCAGCAGGGGGCGCCTGCTCATCCATTAATGTCGCGCCCGTGGATGAGCAGGACGCCCGTACCTTGGCGCGCTTCCTCGCGACCGACGGCAGCCTGACCTCGATCCCGGCGAAGCGCAGCAAGCGCCTCCTCGTCCTGGACCATCTCGCCCAGTCCTTCGAGCTCGGCGAGGTCTACCCGGAGACCGAGGTCAACGGCCGTCTCCGCCGGTTCCATCCCGACGTCGCGGCCCTGCGCCGCTACCTCGTGGAGGAGCAGTTCCTCACCCGGCGCGACGGCTTCTATTGGCGCACCGGCGGGACGGTCGACCTCGACAGCCTCGAGTAGCCGATTCGGTCGGCCGCCGCGTTCTCAGCGAGAATGCCCACGTGGCACGCGAGATCCCCGAACAGCAGGCACCGCCGGTCCAGCGGCTTCGGATCCGCTACGCCAAGCGCGGGCGGCTCCGCTTCACATCCCACCGCGACTTCTCCCGCGCCTTCGAGCGCGCCCTGATGCGCACCAAGATCCCGATGGCCTACTCCTCGGGGTTCAACCCGCACCCGCGCGTCTCGTACGCCGGCGCGTCCCCGACGGGGGCGGCGAGCGAGGCCGAGTACGTCGAGATCGGACTCGCGCAGGTCGTCGACCCGGCCCACGTCAAGGCACTCCTGGTCGGGGCGCTGCCGGTCGGTCTCGACATCGAGGAGGTCGTGGAGTCACCGGGCGGCTCGCTGGCCGACCTGATGCAGGCCTCGAGCTGGCACATCGACGTACCGGTGCCGCCGATCCAGGCGGCCGCCGCCGTCGAGGTCTTCCTGAAGGCCGACGAGGTCCCGGTCGAGCGGATGACCAAGAAGGGCATGCGCTCCTTCGATGCCCGCGCCGCGGTCGTCTCCATGAGCGTCGAGTCCCTCGGTGAGGGCGTCCGCATCTCGCTGGTCCTGAAGCACGGTACGCCCGCCGTACGACCGGACGATGTGATGTCCGGGCTGGCCTCCCTCGGCGGCCTCCAGGTGGGGGCGGAGTACGGCGGCCTGCCGCTCCTGACGCGCCTCACGCAGGGTCCGTTCGACGAGTCGACGGGCGCCATCAGCGACCCGTTCTCGAGCCAGCCGGCGCTCTGAACTGCGCGTTGACCACGGGTGAACACCATCCGTGTGCGATACTGACCACGGTTTCGCGATAGCACGTGGCTGTACCGCAGGTGCTGAGTGGGACCCGACGACTCATCCGTCATCTCGACGCCCAGCACCCCCGGGTAGCGGGAGACACGGGGACGACACGTCAGTCGCCAGACGCGACGCGGCTCGGCAGCCGGTGACAGGGGCTGTCAGTGAGAGAGCATGCGACCGCGGCAGGTGGCGGGCGATACCGATCCTTGATGCGAGCGCGCAGGACGCGTCGTCGCCCTGACAAGCTTTTGCGCCCACGGCGCCATACACGCCCTGCCGCTCACGGCGGGGCCGAGGAGAAGTGCCCTTATGGCTGACGACCTGACCGTCGACTCCACCACGACCGAATCCGGTCCCGCCGTCGAGGCGGGCGAGAGCGCCGCCCCGGTCAAGAAGGCGGCGAAGAAGGCGCCCGCCAAGCGGGCTCCCCGCAAGACGGCGGCGAAGAAGGTTCCCGACGCCCTGGCTGACGGCCCGGCACCCGACCTGACCGCGGACGCCGCCGACCCCGTCGCCGAGACCGTCGTCGACCCGGCCACCGCCCTCTCCGAGGCGGCTGTCGAGGCGCCGGAGAAGCCGGCCAGGAAGACCGCTGCGAAGAAGACCGCCGCAAAGAAGACCGCGGCCAAGAAGACCGCGGTGAAGAAGACCACCGCCAAGAAGGCCCCCGACGCCCTCGCCGACGGCCCTGCTCCCGACCTGACCGACGGTGCGGTCACCGACCCCGCCGCCGAGACGGTCGTCGAGGCCGCCGCCTCCGAGCCCGAGGCCTCCACCGGTCCCGCCGCTCCGGCCGCGCTCTTCCAGGCGCCCGAGAAGGCCGCTCCGCGCAAGCGCACCCGCAAGGCCGCCGCGCCCAAGCCGGAGCCGGTCGTCGAGCGTGAGTCCGAGGCGGACGAGGAGGATGCCGAAGCCCAGGTTCTCTCCGACGGTGTGCTCGTGACGGATGAGGTCGAGGCCACCGAGATCCCTGAGGCTGCCGGCGGTGCCGACGACGAGGACGTCGACGACACCGAGAGTGATACCGAGAGCGACGCCGACGGTGAGGACGAGGACGGCTCCACGCCGGCCCGCCGTCGTCGCCGTCGTGGTGGTCGCCGCCGACGCAAGCCCGCCTCCGCGAACGCGGGGGAGGAGGACGACTCCGAGGACTCCGCCGAGCAGGGCCATGACACCGACAGCGCCGAGGCCGGCGAGACCGACACGGACGAGGACAACGACGACTCCGAGGGCAACGGCGAGGGCGGCAGCTCCCGTCGCCGTCGTCGCCGTCGCCGCGCCGGTGACTCCGGTGGTGGCTCGGACGACGAACCCGGCGTCAACACCGTCGTCAAGGTCCGTGAGTCCCGCCCGCTCGAACAGCAGATCACCTCGATCTCCGGTTCCACGCGCCTCGAGGCCAAGAAGCAGCGCCGGCGCGACGGCCGCGAGGCCGGCCGCCGCCGCGCCCCGATCGTCTCCGAGGCCGAGTTCCTGGCCCGCCGCGAGTCCGTCGACCGCGTGATGGTCATCCGCCAGCGTGGCGACCTCACGCAGATCGGTGTCCTCGAGGACAAGGTCCTCGTCGAGCACTACGTCGCCCGCGAGTCCCAGACCTCGATGATCGGCAACATCTACCTCGGCCGCGTGCAGAACGTGCTGCCGAGCATGGAGGCCGCCTTCATCGACATCGGCAAGGGTCGCAACGCGGTCCTCTACGCCGGCGAGGTCAACTGGTCCGCGCTCGGCCACAAGGAGGGCCAGCCGCGCAAGATCGAGTCCGTCCTCTCCAGCGGCCAGACCGTCCTCGTCCAAGTCACCAAGGACCCGGTCGGCCACAAGGGAGCACGCCTCACCTCGCAGATCTCCCTTGCCGGCCGCTTCCTCGTCTACGTCCCCGACGGCACGACGTCCGGGATCTCCCGCAAGCTCCCCGACACCGAGCGCAACCGCCTCAAGTCGGTCCTCAAGGAGATCGTCCCCGACACCGCCGGCGTCATCGTGCGTACGGCGGCCGAGGGTGCGTCCGAGGAGGAGCTCACCCGCGACGTCGAGCGCCTGAAGGCCCGCTGGGAGGACATCGAGGGCAAGGCCGCGAAGGGTGGCAACGCCCAGCTCCTCTACGGTGAGCCCGACCTGACGCTCAAGGTGGTCCGCGACCTCTTCACCGAGGACTTCGCCAAGCTCGTCATCCAGGGCGACGACGCATGGGAGACCGTCAAGAACTACGTCGACCACGTCGCACCCGACCTGGCCGAGCGCCTCGAGAAGCACGAGACGACCCGCACGGCGACCGACGCGATGGGCAAGGAGTACCAGGAGCAGGCTCCCGACCTCTTCGCCGTCTACCGCGTCGACGAGCAGATCGCCAAGGGCCTGGACCGCAAGGTCTGGCTGCCCTCGGGCGGCTCGCTCGTCATCGACCGCACCGAGGCCATGACGGTCGTCGACGTCAACACCGGCAAGTTCACCGGCTCCGGCGGCAACCTCGAGGAGACGGTCACCAAGAACAACCTCGAGGCCGCGGAGGAGATCGTCCGCCAGCTCCGGCTGCGCGACATCGGCGGCATCATCGTCGTCGACTTCATCGACATGGTCCTCGAGTCCAACCGCGACCTCGTGCTCCGCCGTCTGGTGGAGTGCCTGGGCCGCGATCGCACCCGTCACCAGGTCGCCGAGGTCACCTCGCTCGGTCTGGTCCAGATGACCCGCAAGCGGATCGGCACCGGCCTCGTCGAGGCCTTCTCCGAGACCTGCAGCCACTGCCAGGGCCGCGGCATCGTCGTCCACGACCACCCGGTCGCCACCTCCGGCGCCCCGCAGGTCGAGCCCGACGAGCAGCCCCGCGGCCGCCGTCGTCGCGGCGGCAAGGGTCGCAACGGCGGTGGCGACGAGGCCCCCACGCCCGAGCCCACCCCGGCGATCCCGTCGCCCAAGGTGATCGCCTCCCTCCCGCGCCACGAGTACGACGACGAGGTCGTCCACGCCGACGACGCGCTGGCCGAGAGTGACGCCGAGGCGGCTCCGCTCGACGGGGACACCGTCCTGGAGAGCAACGAGGAGCTCGAGACCACCGCAGACCTGACCGATGAGGTCGTGGTCGAGATCGAGCCCGAGAGCACGCCCGACGCGGCGCCGGACGAGCTCGTGGTCGACGTACCGGCGGAGCCGCAGGCGCCGAAGGTGATCACCCGGACCCGCGGTCGTCGTGGTGCCAGCACGGCGGTCATCTCGACCGGCGAGGCCGCCGTCGTCGAGGTCAGTGCCGACGATGTTCCCGCCGCTCCTCCGGTGGAGGCGACGCCGCCGCCGAAGGTCGTCACCCGCACCCGCCGGGGCGCCAGCCGCGCGTGAGGTGGCGCGGGTCGTCGCGGTTTTGCCGTGTCGACGCCCGCCGCCTAGTATTGACCCTCGTTGTGTGTGCCCCGTATCGGCTTGGCGTGCGCGCACAGCCACAAGACTCAGATTCATCCATCAGTACGACAGTTCGTTGAAGGAGACCGCGGTGTACGCGATCGTGAAGGCTGGCAGCAAGCAGCAGAAGGTTGCCGTCGGCGACGTCATCGAGATCGACCTTGTCGAGGGCAAGCGCGGCTCGACGGCCGGCACCTCGGTCACCCTCCCTGTCGTCCTGCTCGTCGACGGCGAGAAGGTCACCGCGACCGGTCTCGACAAGGCGTCCGTCTCGGCTGAGGTCGTCGGTGGCACCAAGGGCCCCAAGATCATCATCCAGAAGTACAAGAACAAGACCGGCTACAAGAAGCGCCAGGGTCACCGCCAGCACTACACCCAGGTCAAGGTCACCGCGATCAACGCGTGAGCGTTGTTGGCTGACTGATCTCCCTCATTTCGATCACTCAAAAGGACTGAAGAGATGGCTCACAAGAAGGGTGCGGCGTCCACCAAGAACGGCCGCGACTCGAACTCCCAGCGCCTCGGCGTGAAGCGCTTCGGCGGCCAGGTCGTCAACGCGGGCGAGATCATCGTCCGCCAGCGCGGCACGCACTTCCACCCGGGCTCCGGCGTGGGTCGCGGCGGCGACGACACCCTGTTCGCCCTCACCGCCGGTGCGGTCGAGTTCGGCACGCGTCGTGGTCGTCGCGTGGTCAACATCGTCCCGGCCGCGGAGTGACGCTCCGCAACCAAGCGTGAACCGAAGGGCGTCCCGAATACGGGACGCCCTTCGTCCATTTCTTCAACTGTTCTACTGAAAGACTGATCCCATGGCTGTTCCCACATTCGTCGACCGCGTGCGTCTCCACGTCGCTGCGGGGCGGGGCGGCCATGGCGTGGCCTCCGTCCACCGCGAGAAGTTCAAGCCGCTCGGCGGCCCCGACGGCGGAAACGGTGGTCCGGGAGGCTCGATCATCCTGCGCGTCGATCCCGACGTCACCACGCTGATCGACTACCACCACTCACCCAAGCGCACCGCCACCAACGGTGGCCAGGGCGCGGGCGACCACAAGAACGGCGCGCACGGCGCCGACCTGATCCTGCCCGTCCCGGACGGCACCGTCGTCACGGACGAGAAGGGCAACGTCTTGGCCGACATGGTCGGCGCGGGCACCGAGCTCGTCATCGCCGAGGGCGGTCGCGGCGGTCTCGGCAACGCCGCGTTGGCCTCGTCCAAGCGCAAGGCCCCCGGCTTCGCCCTCCTCGGCGAGCCCGGCGAGGAGCGCGAGATCGGCCTCGAGCTCAAGGTCGTCGCCGACATCGGCCTGGTCGGTTTCCCGAGCGCCGGCAAGTCCTCCCTGATTGCGGCCATCTCCCGCGCCCGGCCGAAGATCGCCGACTACCCGTTCACAACGCTCGTCCCGAACCTCGGGGTCGTCACGGCCGGTGACACCACGTTCACCGTGGCCGACGTACCCGGCCTGATCGAGGGTGCGAGCGAGGGTCGCGGGCTCGGTCACGAGTTCCTGCGCCACATCGAGCGCTGCGCCGCGCTAGTGCACGTGCTGGACTCCGCGTCCATCGAGCCGGGCCGCAACCCGCTCGACGACCTCGACATCATCGAGAACGAGCTTGCCCGTCACGGCGGCCTCGAGGACCGTCCTCGCCTCGTCGCGCTCAACAAGATCGACGTCCCGGACGGCCGCGACATCGCCGACATGACGATCGACGACCTGCAGGCCAAGGGCTACCGCGTCTTCCCGATCTCGGCCGCGAGTGGCGAGGGCACACGTGAGCTGATCTTCGCGATGGCGCAGATCGTCTCCGAGTCGCGTCAGGAGAAGCCCGCCGTCGAGCCGCAGCGGATCGTGCTCCGCCCTCGCGGCTTCGGCACGCACGTCGACTTCGAGATAACCCCGTCCGACGACGGCTGGGTCGTCCGCGGCGACAAGCCCGAGCGGTGGGTCCGCCAGACCGACTTCAACAACGAGGAGGCCGTGGGATACCTCGCCGACCGGCTCAACCGCCTCGGTGTCGAGGACCAGCTCACCAAACTCGGCGCCCACGAGGGCGACGCCGTCATCATCGGCGACCCCGGCAAGAACGCCGTCGTCTTCGACTTCCGCCCCTCCGTCCAGGCCGGAGCCGAGATGCTCGGCCGCCGCGGCGAGGACCAGCGCTTCACCGAGGACCGTCCGGCCGCCCAGCGACGCCGCGACATCCAGGAGCTGATGGAGGAACGCGCCGAGGGCGAGACCCGCGCCGACGTCGCCCGCCGCCTCGACAGGAACAACTACGTCGACGGACCGATGGGCTACGAGATCGGCTCCGCGGAGGACCCGGACGCCGACCTCTTCGACCTCTCGGAGTCCGACCCCGGGGAGCCTGCGGAGAAGAGCGAGTAGTCCGTGACGACGTCGTTGAGGTCGCAGGTCACCAGCGCGAAGCGGATCGTCGTCAAGGTCGGATCCTCCTCGCTCACCACCGCCGCGGGCGGCATCGACCCCGAGCGGGTCAGCGCGCTGGTCGATGCCTTGGCCGAGGCACGCAAGCGTGGGGCCGAAGTGGTCCTCGTCTCCTCGGGCGCGATCGCCGCAGGCCTTGCGCCGCTGGGGTTCTCGCGTCGGCCCCATGACCTCGCGTCGCAACAGGCCGCGGCCTCGGTCGGCCAGGGCCTGCTCGTCCACCGTTACACCGAGGAGCTCGCCCGTCATGGCCTGACGGCCAGCCAGATCCTGCTGACGGTCGACGACGTCACGCGTCGCAGTCACTACCGCAACGCGCGTCAGACCTTCGCGAAGCTTCTCGAGCTCGGCGTGCTCCCGATCGTCAACGAGAACGACACCGTCGCCACCTCCGAGATCCGCTTCGGCGACAACGACCGCCTCGCCGCACTCGTGGCCCACCTCGTCCGGGCCGACCTGCTCGTACTGCTCAGTGACGTCGACGGTCTCTACGACGCCCCGCCGTCACAGCCCGGCGCTCAGCGCCTCGACGAGGTCCGCTCCCTGGCCGACCTCGAGGACGTGGTGATCGGCAAGGCCGGTGCCGCCGGCATCGGCACGGGCGGCATGGTCACCAAGATCGACGCCGCCCGGATCGCAGTGGAGGCGGGTATCCCCGTCGTCCTGACCGCCGCCGACCGTGCGGCCGCCGCTCTGGGCGGCGACGACACCGGCACGCTCTTCCACGCCACCGGCCGCAGAGCCTCGGCGCGTCAGCTGTGGCTGGCCCACGCCACGGAGCCTGCGGGCGCCGTGCAGGTCGACGCCGGCGCCGTACGGGCCCTGGTGGAGCGGGGTGCGTCGCTGCTGGCCGCGGGTGTCACCGGTGCGACGGGCGGCTTCCACGCCGGCGACCCCGTCGACGTCGTCGGCCCCGACGGCGCGGTCGTGGCACGCGGGCTCGTGGCCTTCGACGCCGACGAGATCCCAGAGCTCGCCGGCCGGTCGACGGGCGACCTGGACGCCGACCACGCCCGTGAAGTCATCCACCGCGACGACCTCGTCCTGCTGTAACACAGCAGCAACCCACCGCGGCTAGACTGAACGCACCCGAGTTCCAACGGCGGCCGTCAGGGGCCAGACACCTCCGGGAACCAAGGGAGTCGTCATGCCTGAGTTCATCGTCCCCACCGTCGACATCACGCCGTACGTCGACCACGGCTCGTCCGCCGAGCGGGAGCGCGTCGCCGCGCAGATCGACGGGGCCTGCCGCGACGTGGGCTTCATCCAGATCGTCGGCCACGGGATCGCCCAGCAGACCATTGACGCCTTCGCGGCCGCGATGGACACGTTCTTCGACCAGCCGCTCGACGCGAAGTGCGCCCTCATCCGCCCCGCCTCGGAGAACCGCGGCTACACCGCTCCGAAGTCCGAGTCGCTCGCGCTGAGTGCGGGCGTGCAGTCCGAGACGCGGATGAAGGACTTCTTCGAGGCCTTCAACATCGGTCGCGAGGGCAACACCTGGCCGGACGTGGTGTCGTTCCAGGATGCGGTGCAGGAGTGGTTCGCCGAGGCGGGCCGCGTCGCCCGCACCATGACGGAGATCTTCGAGGACGCCCTCGGCCTCGAGCGCGGCTTCTTCGCGGGCCTCTCCCGGAACCCCATCGAGGTCCTGCGGATGAACAACTACGCGCTGCCCGCCGGCACCCGGATCGAGCTCGACGAGGACCTCATCGGCATGGGCGAGCACACCGACTACGGGATCGTGACGATCCTCTGGGCGGACCAGGTGAAGGGACTCCAGGTGCTTGGTGGCGACGGCGGGTGGCATGACGTGCAGCCCGCCGACGGTGCGCTGCTGATCAACCTCGGCGACCTCACCACGCGGCTGACCAATGAGCAGTGGCTCTCGACGCTGCACCGGGTGAAGCCGCCGATCGTCGTCGACGAGCAGGGCATCGGCACCATCAACCGGCGCCGCTCCGCCGCGCTCTTCTTCGACGGCGACCCCGAGGCCGTGATCGGGCCGCTGCCGGCCTTCGTGGACGAGGAGCACCCGGCGATCTATGCACCGGTGACCGTCGACGAGCACATCGCTGCCAAGCTCGCCGGGTCGCGTGCCGGCGTACTCAACGAAGGTGCGGCCCGCGAGGCCGAGCGCGTCCTCAGTGCGTACTGACGCTCAGTCGCCGACGGCGCGACGGCCGCGCTTGACGATCTTGGGGTCGGGGGAGCCGACGACGATGTCGTCCTTGCCGTCGTAGTCGACCGTGGAGAGGAAGTAGCGGATCGCGTTGAGGCGGGCGCGCTTCTTGTCGTTGGACTTGATCGTGATCCACGGCGCGGCCTTGGTATCCGTGCGGCGGAACATCTCCTCCTTCGCGGCCGTGTAGGCGTCCCAGCGGTCGAGCGACTCGAGGTCCATGGGGGAGAGCTTCCACTGCCGGACCGGGTCGATCTGGCGGATGATGAAGCGCGTCCGCTGCTCGGACTGCGTGACGGAGAACCACAGCTTGGTGACCTTGATGCCCGCGTCGACGAGCATCTTCTCGAACTTCGGCGCCTGGTCCATGAAGGTCTCGTACTCCTCGTCTGAGGCGAAGCCCATCACCCGCTCCACGCCGGCCCGGTTGTACCAGCTGCGGTCGAAGAGGACCAGCTCACCGGCGGCAGGCAGGTGCTGCACATAGCGCTGGAAGTACCACTGCGTGCGCTCACGCTCGCTCGGCTTCACCAGCGCGACGGTGCGGGCGTGGCGCGGGTTGAGATGCTCCATGAAGCGCTTGATCGTGCCGCCCTTGCCGGCTGCGTCCCGGCCCTCGAAGAGCAGGACGTGGCGCTCACCGGTCTTCTGTTGGTGGTTCTGGAACTTGATCAGCTCCACCTGCAGCGCGTACTTCTGCAGGTCGTACTCGTCGCGGCCGAGCCGCTCCTCGTACGGATAGTTCTCACGCCAGGTGTCGACCGCACGGCCGGTCGCGTCGATCAGGAACGGGTCGTCGTCGTGGTCCTCGCCGATCGTGTGGCCGTCGATCTGGAGTCGGTCGATGTACTCACGCAGGTCTTCGATCACATCCGCGAGGCTAGGGGCGTTCGGTGAACGCGCGGTGACGACCTAGTCTTGGGAGGTCATGAGCAGCACCGTCTACCTCGATCACGCCGCGACCACGCCGATGGTCCCCGCGGCGCTGGAGGCGATGACGCAGCACCTGCGCGACGTGGGCAACGCCTCCTCGCTGCACGCCTCCGGCCGGCGCGCCCGCCGCGTGGTCGAGGAGTCGCGCGAGACCATCGCCGCCGCGCTCGACTGCCGGCCGGGCGAGGTCGTCTTCACCTCCGGCGGCACCGAGGCCGACAACCTCGCGCTGAAGGGGATCGCCTGGGCCCGTCGCGACGACGATCCCCGCCGGGTGCGCGTGCTCGCGACCGCCGTGGAGCACCACGCCGTGCTGGACCCGCTGCACTGGCTCTCCACCGCCGAAGGCTTCTCGATCGAGCTGGTGCCCGTCGACGCAGCGGGCCGCGTGTCGCTGCCGGCGTTGCGTGGGGCCATCGAGCGTGACCCTGCGTCCGTCGCGCTCGTCAGTGTGATGTGGGCGAACAACGAGGTCGGCACCGTGCAGCCGATCGCCGACGTGGTCGAGCTGTGCACGGCGTACGGCATCCCGGTGCACTCGGACGCGGTGCAGGCCGTGGGCGCGCTGCCCGTCGACTTCGCCTCGGTCGGAGTGGATGCGCTGACGCTGACGGGGCACAAGGTCGGCGGCCCGTACGGCGTCGGCGCCCTCCTCGCCCGGCGCGAGCTCTCCATCACCGCGCTCGTCCACGGTGGCGGGCAGGAGCGCGACATCCGCTCCGGCACCATCGACGTGCCCGCCATCGCCGGCTTCGCCGCCGCGGTCGAGCTTGCGGTCAAGACGCAGGGTGAGTACGCCGACCGGGTCGGTGCCCTGCGCGACCGGCTCATCCGCGGCGTGCTCTCGGTGGTTCCTGATGCGGTGCTCAACGGGGACCCGATCGACCGCCTGCCGGGCAACGCGCACTTCTCCTTCCCGGGCTGCGAGGGTGACGCCCTGCTGATGCTGCTCGACGCCCAGGGGATCGAGTGCTCTACCGGATCGGCGTGCTCGGCCGGGGTGCCGCAGCCGTCGCACGTGCTCATCGCCATGGGCGCCTCGGACGAGATGGCGCGTGCCTCGCTGCGCTTCTCGCTCGGCCACACCTCCACCCAGGACGACGTCGACACACTGCTCGCCGCGCTCGGTCCGTGCGTGGAGCGCGCCCGGCGCGCCGGCGGCTCCGGAGGCCCGCTCTCGTGAAGGTGCTCGCTGCCATGTCCGGCGGTGTGGATTCGGCTGTGGCCGCAGCACGCGCCGCCGAGGCCGGCCACGAGGTGACCGGCGTCCACCTCGCGCTGTCGCGCAACCCGGCGTCCTACCGCTCGGGAGCACGGGGCTGCTGCACCATCGAGGACTCCAACGACGCCCGCCGTGCCGCCGACGTCCTCGGGATCCCCTTCTACGTCTGGGACATGAGCGACCGCTTCCATGCCGACGTGGTCGAGGACTTCATGGCCGAGTACGCCGCCGGCCGCACGCCCAACCCCTGCCTGCGCTGCAACGAGAAGATCAAGTTCGCCGCGGTGCTCGACCGTGCCCTGGCGTTGGGCTTCGACGCCGTCGCGACCGGGCACTATGCCGTCCTCCGCTCGGGTGCTGACGGGCTCGTGGAGCTGCACCGGGCGTCGGACGACCGCAAGGATCAGTCCTATGTGCTCGGCGTGCTGACCCAGTCGCAGCTCGCGCACTCGCTTTTTCCCCTGGGGGACACCCCGAAGCCGCTCGTGCGCGAGGAGGCTGCTCGACGCGGGCTGCTCGTCGCCGACAAGCCGGACTCGCACGACATCTGCTTCGTCGCCGACGGCGACACCTCCGGCTGGTTGGCCGAGAAGATGCCGGACATCGTCGGGACCACTCCGGGGGTGATCGTGGACGAGGCCGGAGCAGAGGTCGGTCGCCACGGCGGAACCCTCGGCATGACCATCGGCCAGCGCCGCGGACTCCACCTCGGCGTGCCTGCAGCGGATGGGAAGCCGCGCTTCGTCCTCGACATCGAGCCCGTCTCGGGCACGGTCACCGTCGGGCCGCGCGAGCACCTCGCCGTCTCGCACATCTCGGGCATCCGCCCCCTCTGGGCCGGCGCCTCTCCAGCCGGCGGCGTCCCCACCGAGTGCACCGTCCAGCTCCGCGCGCACGGCGACGAGCACCGCGCCGTCGTGACCGTCGGTGTCGATGGCGTCGAGATCGAGCTGCTCGACCCGGCGTACGGCATCGCCCCGGGGCAGGCGGCGGTCATCTACGACGGCACCCGTGTCGTCGGCTCCTGCACGATCGCCTCGACGGTCCGGGTCACCGGATGATGGACGTCCGTCCCGCGGCGTGGCCACAACGGCACATTTGTGGGGTTACGCGCCGCGTGCCCGCCGATGCGCCGGCGCGCAACCGTGCATTTGTGGGGTTGTGGCGATGATCGCGACGGGCATCGGGTCGATGCCCGGCGAGGACTTCGCCGAAGCCCAGCGCATCGTGCTCGGCGAGCTTGCGGAGCCCGTCGGCCTGCCGTACGTCGTCGAGCTGCCCGTCCGCGGAGCCGGTGCCACGATGATCGGTCGCACGCTGTCCCTGCTCCCGCTCGACGCCGACCTCCAGCCCGCCGGCTGGAGACTGACCGGCACCGACGGGTCGGCCGGCCTCGACCAGCGACGTGCGCGCTCGCTGCTCGCGCAGGACCTCGACACGGTCGAGGAGCTGACGCAGGGCTATCAGGGTGCCTTCAAAGCCCAGCTGGCCGGGCCGTGGACGCTGGCGGCCACGGTCGAGCGGCCCCGCGGCGACAAGCTGCTGGCCGACCACGGTGCCCGCCGCGAGCTGGCGCAGGCCCTCGCCGAGGCCGCACGCGACCATGTCCGCGAGCTGCGTCGCCGCATCAGCGGAGCAACACGGCTGATCATCCAGGTCGACGAGCCGGCGCTGGCTGCGGTGCTCGACGCCCAGGTGCCGACGGCCAGCGGGTTCGGCAGGCACCGTCGGATCGACATCCCTGAGGCGTCGGACCTTCTGGCCAGCGTCCTCGCTGCGATCGCGGACGAGGGTGCCGAGCCGTGGGTGCACTCATGTGCTCCGGGCGTGCCATGGGGCCTGGTCCGCGGAGCCGGAGCGGCCACGCTGAGCGCCGACTGCGCGATGCTCCGCGCTGCGGATCTCGACGAGCTCGGCGAGGCACTCGACGCAGGCGTGGGAGTCGCGCTGGGCGTCGTACCGGCGACCGGTGAGCTGACCGGGGACAAGCAGGTCACGGAGCGGGGCCTGCGCTGGTTGGACATGCTCGGTCTCGACCCCGAGGAGGTCGGCGAGAGGCTCGTGATCACGCCGTCGTGCGGCCTCGCCGGCGCTCCGGACGCCCGGGCCGCGCTGGCCCTCGCGCGCACCAGCGCCGCGTCGCTGAACGGTTGAGAATCAGCCCTTGAAAGGGGCTTCAACCGGTGCTATTTCAGGAGGTGAGCGACCAGACAGGTCGCGACAACCCATTCCTATTGGAGGTGAACCATGTTGATGAGGACCGACCCGTTCCGAGACTTCGACAGGCTTGCCCGCGAGGTCCTCGGGAATGGCACGAGCACCAGGCCGGCGGTCATGCCGATCGACGCCTGGCGCGAAGGGGAGAAGCTGATCGTCGAGTTCGACCTGCCCGGCATCGCGCCGGACACGCTCGACGTCGACGTGGAGCGCAACGTCCTGACGGTGAAGGCGGAGCGCCCGGCGCGCAACGGTGACTGGGAGATGCTGGCGTCGGAGCGTCCGACCGGCCTCTTCAGCCGCCAGCTCGTCCTCGGCGACAACCTCGACCTCGAGCAGGTCGACGCCCATTACGAGCACGGCGTCCTGCGCCTGTCCATCCCCGTCGCAGAGCGCGCCCGCCCGCGCAAGATCTCCGTTCGCACGGCGGACGGCACGACGCTGACCGCCCCGGGTGAGCCCGAGGCCATCAGCGCCTGAATCCCTCCCTGTCCGTCGGGTACCTCCTTGTGGAGAGCACTCTCACCACAAGGAGGTACCCATGTCCCACCTGAGCGGCACCAAGATCGCCATCATCGCCACCGACTTCTTCGAGGAGCCCGAGCTGCTGGTCCCGCGCGACAGGCTGCGTGAGGCCGGAGCCGAGGTCAGGGTCTACTCGGCCAGCGGCGAGGCCATCCAGGCAGTCCAGGGCGACACCGACAAGTCCCAGAAGGTCGAGGTGGACGGCTCGTTGGCCGACCTCGACGTGACCGCCGTCGATGCGGTGGTCGTGCCCGGCGGCACCGTCAACGCCGATCATCTCCGGCTGGAGGAGGAGGCGCAGCGCATCGTCCGTGAGGCCGACGGTGCGGGCAAGCCGATCGCCGTGATCTGCCACGGCCCGTGGCTCCTGGTCAATGCGGGACTCGCGAAGGGCCGCCGCCTCACCAGTTGGCCGAGCCTCGAGCAGGATCTGCGCAACGCCGGCGCCGAGTGGGTCGATGAGGAGGTCGTCGTGGACGGCAACCTGATCACCAGTCGCAAGCCCGACGACCTGCCCGCCTTCGTCTCCGCGATCGAGGAGAAGTTGACTCCCGCGCACGTCTGAATCCCTGTCGACGTACGACGACGGCGGCCGCCCCGATCGGGGCGGCCGCCGCGTGGTGTTGCTGGGTCAGTCGTCAGCCGACGGACGACGCTTCGCGCCGTTGCTCGTGCGCTCGCGGCATGAGCTCGCAAGCGGCTCGGCCGCTCACTTACATCGCATGCACACCCTCGGGGCCGTCGGTGGCGAGTTCGGAGTGCTTCACGTTGAGGAAGACCCAGATGAGCGCCGAGGCGACGAGCATCATGACCGCGCCGACGAGGAACGCGTGGGTGGCGCCCTCGGGGAAGCTGCCCTGGTAGACGGCAGCCTGCAGGACGGTCATGTCGGAGCCGGGGACGGGGGCCGAGCCCTTGTCGCCGAGTGCCTGCGCCAGCGGGCCGGCGATCTTGTCCGAGGTGCCGTTGAAGTAGTGCAGCGCCACGGTGGAGAGGGCCGCGACGCCGATGGCGCCACCGACCTGCTGCATCGTGTTGAGCACGCCCGAGCCGATGCCCGAGTCGTGGTCGGAGATGTGGTGCATCGCCGTCTGCATCATCGGCACGAAGACCATGCCCATACCGATCGCCATGGCGACGATCCACGGGAACAGGTGACCCCAGTAGCTGATGTCGTGGCCTACCGGCTGGTTGGCGCCGATCGCCTTGAGCACGTCGGCGGCCGAGTCGTGGACCGGGACCTGGGAGTACATGTAGAGCGAGAAGGTGGCGATCAGCGTGCCGACGCCGGCGAGGTAGCGCGGGTCGATGCGGCTCACCAGGTTGGAGGAGAGGCCCGCGCCGATCACGATGCCGACCGAGAACGGCAGGAATGCGAAGCCGGCGTGGAGTGAGCTGTAGCCCATGATCAGCTGGATGAACTGGCTGAGGTAGAAGAACATCGCCATCATCGCGGCGGGAGCGATCATCATCGCGATGAAGCTGGTGACGCGGGTGCGGTCGGCGAAGATGCGCATCGGCAGCAGCGGGTGCTCAACGCGGGACTCGATGAGGACGAAGACGGCGAGCAGCACGACGCCCGCGCCGAGCGAGGCGAGGGTCTGCCAGTTGCCCCATCCGTAGGCCTCCTCACCGGCACGGGAGAGGCCGAAGACGATGCCGAGCAGGCCGAGCGTGCCGGTGACGGCACCCGGGATGTCGAGCTCGCCGTGGTGCTTCTCGGACTCTGCCAGGACGCGCGGCGCGAGGAGGGCGGCGATGATGCCGATCGGGACGTTGATGAGGAAGGTCAGGCGCCATCCGTCGACGTCGAGGCCGAAGACCGAGTCCAGGCCGGTCAGCCAGCCGCCGAGGATGAGGCCGATGGCGGCCCCGACCCCGGACATGGTGGCGTAGGCACCCATCGCGCGGGCACGCTGCGGGCCGGCCGGGAACGTGGTGGCGATGAGCGCGAGCGCAGCCGGAGCGGCGAGCGCAGCGCCGACGCCCTGCAGGCCACGGGCGCCGAGGAGGAGGCCCTCGTTCTGCGCCAGGCCGCCGAGGAGGGAGGCGACGGCGAAGATCGAGAGACCCGACATGAACATGAGGCGGCGGCCGTAGAGGTCACCGAGGCGGCCGCCGAGGAGCAGCAGGCCGCCGAAGGCCAGGGCGTAGCCGGTGACGATCCAGGTGAGGTTGGCCTGGGAGATCTTGAGATCGGTGCCGATGTAGGGCAGCGCGATGTTCGCGATGGTGCCGTCGAGGACGACCATCAGCTGCGCGACGCAGATGAGGACGAGCGCCCAGCCGAGGTGGCGGCTGCCGCCCTCGGGTGGTGCGGTGTCCCCGGTGAGGGGGGCGGTGGTGGTCATTTCTTCTCCTTGGTGGCGGAAGGGTGGGCGAAGGCGAGCTCCCTCTTGAGGACGCTCGGCTTGAGTGCTGCGGGGAGGATGATCTGATCGATCACCTTGGTGATGACGTCCACGGTCGGCGCCTCGCCGAGTAGGAACGTCCGGTGGAGCACGATCCCGGCACAGGCCGGGGACATGAGGTCGAGGTCGAGGCCCTCGCGGAGCTCGCCACGATCAGCGGCACGGCGCCAGCAGGCGTCCGAGCGTTCGACCTTGGGAGCGATGAACCGCTCGCGGAACGCACTCGCGAACTCCGGGTCGCGGCTGATCGCGGTGAGGACTCCGGCGAAGAGGGACGTCGACCTCTGGTCGTCGAGGCCGCCGTGGCCGCACATGACGGTGAGCAGGTCGCCGCGGAGCGTGCCGGTGTCCGGCAGCTCATCGCCCTCGTCCTTGAGGTTGGAGAGCGCGTCGACGACGAGGTCGACCTTGCCCTCCCAGTGGCGGTAGAGCGTCGCCTTCGACACCTTGGCGCGGCTGGAGACCGCGTCCATGGTGAATCGGTCATACCCGACCTCGCTGAGGACCTCGATCGCTGCGTCGAGGATCTCCCGCTGGCGGTCGCCTTCGACGCGCGGGCGATGGAGTCGGGGGAGGGGAAGGTTCACCCGTACGCCTCCTTTCGCCTATCCGGGTTAACGTGCCTGTCACATATGGAACGAAACCGTTTCGTTCCATCCCCAAGATAGTACGAAGCCGTTTCATTCCCGCAACTGGAATAATCGTTCTGTGTCTGACGCCACGGACCTCCGCGCCCGCCATCACGAGCTCACCCAGCTGATCGAGGAGGCGCGTGCGCTCTACTACGAGTCCGACACCCCGACGCTGTCGGATGCCGAGTACGACGCACTCTGGCGCGAGCTGGTCGCGCTGGAGACGAGCAACCCAGAGCTCGTCACGCCTGAGTCGCCCACCCAGTCCGTCGGTGGTCGTGCGACGTCGGGCTTCGTCAGCGTGGACCACCTCCAGCGGATGGAGTCGCTCGACAACGCCTTCACCCTCGAGGAGGTGCAGACCTGGTATACGCGGGTCGCGGCCGACGTACCCACGCCGCCGGAGCTGCTGTGCGAGGTCAAGGTGGACGGACTCGCCATCAACCTGCTCTACCGCGACGGTGTGCTCGAGCGCGCGCTGACCCGTGGCGACGGTACGACGGGCGAGGACGTCACGGCCAACGTGCGGCACATCGCCTCGATCCCGAAGCGGCTCGCCTCCACCGAGGAGTTCCCGGCACCGGCCCTGGTCGAGGTGCGCGGCGAGGTCTACATGCCGGTGGCCGAGTTCGAGGCGCTGATCTCCGAGCAGCGTGAGGCAGGCATCAAGGAGTTCGCCAACGCGCGGAACACCGCCGCAGGCTCGCTGCGGCTCAAGCTCGACGGCGTCTCGACCACCGCAGAGAAGCGGACCGCGGCGATCGCCCGTCTCGGCCGGCTGCGGATGGTGTGTCACGGAATCGGCGCCCGTGAGGGCTTCGAGCCGGTCGCACAGTCGCACGCCTACGAGGCGCTGGCGGCGTGGGGGCTGCCGATCGCCCCGACGGTCAAGGTGGTGCCGGACCTGGCGGGGGCGCAGGAGTACATCGAGTTCTTCGCCGAGCACCGCCACGACCGCTCCGTGCTCGAGCACGAGATCGACGGCGTCGTGATCAAGGTCGACTCGGTGGCCCAGCAGCGGGCACTGGGGTCGACGTCGCGGGCGCCCCGATGGGCGATCGCCTACAAATACCCGCCCGAGGAGGTCCACACCAAGCTGCTCGATGTGGCCGTCAACACCGGCCGCACCGGCCGCGTGACGCCGTTCGGCGTGATGCAGCCGGTGAAGGTCGCCGGCTCGACCGTCGAGTTGGCGACGCTGCACAACTTCTACGAGGTGGCCCGCAAGGACGTCCGCCCCGGCGACACCGTCGTGGTCCGCAAGGCCGGTGACGTGATCCCGGAGATCCTGGGCCCGGTGCTGGCGCTGCGTCCGGAGGGGCTGCCGGAGTGGGTGCCTCCCACCCACTGTCCGGCGTGCGGCACGGAGCTCGTCGAGCAGAAGGCGGGCGACAAGGATCGGCGCTGCCCCAATCACGAGTACTGCCGGGCGCAGGTCACCGAGCGGGTCAACCACGTGGCCGGGCGAGGGGCGTTCGACATCGACGGCATGGGTTACGAGGCCTGCGTCGCGTTGCTCGAGTCCGGAGCGCTGCGCAACGAGGGCGACGTCTTCGACCTCGACGAGGCGAAGCTGCTGGCCACGCCGCTCTTCACCCGCGATCCCAAGCGGGGGGAGGAGGGCCGCCAGCTCTCAGCCACCGGGCTGAAGCTGCTGGGGAACCTCGAGGAGCGGAAGGGAGTGCCGTTCTGGCGGGTGCTTGTGGCGCTCTCCATCCGCCACGTCGGGCCGACCGCGGCACGGGCACTGGCGAGCGAGTTCGCCTCCATGCAGGCGCTCCGTGCGTTGGCCGAGGAGGCACGCGACGCGGAGCTGACCGAGCTCACCTCCGAGGACGTCGAGGACGCTGCCGACTCGGGCGTGGTCGACGTGGTTGATGCGCCCGACGAGGCCGACGTGGCTGACGTGGCCGCGAAGCCGAAGGCCAGGCGGAGCAAGGCGCCCGCCACCGCGGCCGAGCGCGCCCGCGCGCGGCTCGCGGAGGTGGAGGGAGTCGGGCCCGTCATCGCCGACGCGGTCATCGAGTGGTTCCGTGAGCCGTGGCATGTCGAGATCGTGGACAAATGGCTCGCCGCCGGCGTACGGATGAAGGATGAGCGGGACGAGTCGATCCCGCAGACGCTGGAGGGCCTGACGGTGGTGGTCACCGGCGGCCTCGAGGACTTCACCCGCGACGGGGCGAAGGAGGCGATCATCAGTCACGGCGGCAAGGCTGCAGGCTCGGTCTCGAAGAAGACCGACTACGTCGTGATCGGTGAGAACGCCGGCTCCAAGGCTGCGAAGGCCGAGGAGCTCGGCCTGACGATCCTCGACGAGGAGGGCTTCAAGACCCTGCTCGCCTCCGGACCTGCGGGGCTCTGACGATGTAACGGGCAGCCCGCTTGGTGACATGTTCCTGTAGCGGCCCTCGGGACGGCCGAGGCCCCGACGCAGGAGATCCCCATGCTCGACCTGCTGGCGCATGCCCTCGTCATCGGGGTGGTGCTGCTCATCCCCGTCACCGTCCTGCTGTTCACCGTACGCCGACCGGCCGGCGGTCGGCTCGGTGTGCCCGCGGCAGCGACGGCGGCGATCGCTGCCGGGCTCGTGACACTGGGCCTCGGCGCACTGGTGCACCTCGGGCCCGAGCGAGCCATGGTCCCCGCTGCGGTGGTGACCCTGTCCGTCCTCGCATGGTGGCCCGTCGCCCGGGACTGGGATGTCCGTGGCCTCGTCGCCTGGGCGATCACGCTCGACGTCGGCGTCGCCTACCTCGTGTACGTCGCCGTGTGGACCTTCTCCGTCGGCTGGAGTGTCGGCGCGGCGGTCTCCGCGGTCCTGCTGGTGCTGGAGCTCTTCGTCCTTCTCCTCGGCGTGGGCTATGTGTGGGAGTTGGTCGACGTGCTCGCGCGGCGACGCTGGGCGGATCCGCTCGCCGTCGCCGCCGGTGCGGGTGCCGAGCACAGACCGTTCGTCAGCCTCCACGTGCCGACCCACAACGAGCCGCCCGAGCTCGTCATCGAGACGCTGCGCACGCTTCTCGCCCTCGACTACGACGACTACGAGATCCTCGTGGTCGACAACAACACGACCGACCCGCTGCTGTGGCGGCCCCTCGAGGAGTTCTGCCACACCGACCCGCGGCTGGTCTTCATCCACCTCGAGGACTGGCCCGGCTACAAGAGCGGAGCGCTCAACTACGCGCTCACCCGCGTCGACCCCCGCACCGAGCTGATCGGCATCGTCGATGCGGACTACCACGTCAAGCGCGAGTGGCTGCGCGAGTGCGCGCCGATCTTCGCTGACTCGTCCGTGGCGTTCGTGCAGACGCCGCAGGACTACCGGGACTGGCGGGTGTCGTCGTACTTCCGCCGGCTGTACTACTCCTACAGCTACTTCTTCGACGTGTCCCAACGCTCCCGCCACGAGCGCAACGGCGCGATCTTCGGCGGCACGATGGGGCTCATCCGACGCTCGGCCCTGGTCGACGCCGGGCGGTGGGACGAGTGGTGCATCACCGAGGACGCCGAGCTCTCGTTGCGGCTGCTCCGCGCCGGCGGACGAGGCGTGCACATCGACAAGGCCTACGGGCAGGGGCTGATGCCACTCACCTTCGAGGCGCTCAAGAAGCAGCGCTTCCGCTGGTGCTTCGGCGGCATCCAGATCCTGCGGCTGCACTGGCGCTCGCTCATGCCCGGCGGCGGACCGGACAACCATCTGACGACGGGTCAGAAGTGGGCCTACCTCGTCGGCGGGCTGCAGTGGTTCAGCGACCTCGCCGGTCTCGCGTTCACCGGTTTCCTCCTCGCCGGTGCGCTCAACCTCCTCCTCGGAGGCGAGATGGTCATCCGCCGACTCTCCGGACTCCTCGTCCTCGCTGCGGTCGCGCTGGTGGTCCTGGGGGCGGTCCGTGCCGTGGCGCTCGTCCGCCGGAGCAGTGCGGAGGCGGGCTGGCGCGACGCGTTCGGTGCCTTCTGCATCTGGCTCGCTCTGGGGGTGACCGTCGCGCGTGCCTCGTGGCTGGGGCTGGTGTCGAAGCAGGGTGCCTTCCTCCGCACACCGAAGGTCAAGGGCGAGCCGCGCCTCCGCGACGCGGTGCGGGGCAACCGGATCGAGACGTCGCTCGCCGTACTCACCGGTGCCGGTGCTGTCGCGATCCTCGTCTCCGCCGCCGGGGCCGCGTCCCACCAGGCGGTGGCGATCATGCTCGCGATCCAGGCGTGCGGCTTCGCGGCGGCTCCGCTCAACAGCCTGGCGGCCATCCGCAGCGACCTGACCGAGGAGCAGCAGCGTCGTCGGAGTACGGCTGCGGGCATCGTGACGCCGGTCCGGCGCGGCGGTGCGGTGGCCACGGCGTTCGCGGGCCTGTCGGTGGCATTCGTGGCGTTCGCCGCCCCTGTGGGTGTGCAGCAGATGCCGTCGATGTCCGAGAGCGTGCACGAGCACCTGCGCCGGCCCGCCACATCGGCCCGCCGGACGCCAAGACCGTCGACGCCCGCGAGCACTCCTGCACCGACCGGATCGCTCGCCCTGCCCGTCGTGGCGCCCCCCTCGCGATCCGGTGCGAGCCGCTCGACCGGGTCCGCCCGGTCCGCACGGCCGACCCGTTCGCCCTCAGCCGTGCACACCACGGCGCGACCGACCGCGTCGCCGACGGTCCGCGCCACGTCGCCGACCGCTACGCACTCACCTCCGGGCCAGACCAAGACCACCACGGCCGCCCGACCCACCGGTCGGCCGAGCACCGCCCCGACCACCGGAGCCACCAAGGCGGCCCACAGTCCGAAGGGCAAGCCGACGGCCAGCCCGTCCTGAGATCGGCGCCGCGCTCAGGCGAGCTCGATCCAGTAGCGGCGGGTGCCGTTGCGGACGTCCTCCATGACGCCGCCTTGCGACTCGATCGTGTGGGCGGAGGCGACGTTGTCGTCGTCGCAGGTGACGAGGACACGGTCGACGCCGAGCGCCTTCAGGTGCTCGAGGGCGAGGCCGAGCGCGGCCGAGGCGTGGCCCTCACGGCGGCGCGACGGGCGGATGCCGTAGCCGACGTGCCCGCCACGGTCGATCAGGTTCTCGTTGAGCTCGTGCCGCATGTGGAGGAAGCCGACCAGCCGGTCCTCGTCGTCGGTGACCCAGAACTGGGTGGCGTGCACGCGGCCCTGCGGCGCGGGGCGGGAGGTGTCCATCAGGTGGGCCGAGACGATGATGTGCTGCGCCAGGCCCTCCTCGGTGATGCCGGCGTCGACCTCCCACATCCCGCTGCCGTGTGGGATGTCGGTCTCACTCCGCATCTCCGTGAGCAGGTCGCGCCACTCCTCGAAGCGGGTGAGGTCGGGGAGGATCAGCCGGGTCATGCCATGACCCTAGGTGCCGGAAAGACAGGTGCGCACAGGGTTTTCGGTTGGGCAGGATGACCACCGTGAGCATCCGACCGGCGACGCTGACGATGTCGACGCGATCTTGGAAGTGGGCCGCACGGCATGGCACGCGACCTACGTCCCGCTGGCTGGCGAGGACTATGTGCGCGAGGGCCTCGCGCAGTGGTGGACCGTGGAGTCGACGCTTCGTGCGATCGAAGGGAACCGGATCCTGGTCGCGGAGGTCGGGGACCGCGTGGTGGGGATGACGGGCTTCGGGCGCGACGGTGATGCGCTCGTCGTCTGGCGGCTCTACCTGCTGCCCGAGGCGCAGCGCCGCGGTCTCGGCCGAGCCCTGCTCGAGGCAGCCATCGAGTCACACAGAGGCGACGTCACGGCGGTGCGTCTCGCCCATATGGCCGGCAACGACAACGCACGCGCGTTCTATGACCGGATGGGCTTCGTCGAGACCCATCGCGAGTCCAGCAGCCTCGGCGGTCCTGACGACGTCTGGATGCGGCTCGACCTCAGCCGCTCACTAGACTGACCCCCATGCCTGAACTCTCCCGTGACGAGGTGCGCCACCTGGCCGACCTCGCCCGGATCGACCTGTCAGATGCCGAGCTGGACCACCTCGCACCGCAGCTCAACGTCATCCTCGAGTCGGTCGCGTCCATCCAGGGGGTGGCCGGTGACGACGTCGTCCCGACCTCCCACCCGATCCCGATGACCAACGTCTTCCGCGAGGACATCGTGGTGCCGAGCCTGACGCCGGAGCAGGCGCTGTCGGGTGCTCCCGAGCAGGAGGACGGCAAGTTCAGCGTCCCGCGGATCCTGGGGGACGAGCAGTGAGCGCATGGATCTTCAAGACCGCGGCCGAGCAGGCTGCGGCGCTGGCCGCCGGCGAGGTGACGAGCGTGGAGTTGGTGCAGGCGCACCTCGACCAGATCTCGTCCACCGACTCTGAGTTGAACGCGTTCCTCCACGTCGACGCCGAAGGTGCGCTGGAGCAGGCTGCCGCGTCCGATGCACGCCGTGCCGCCGGTGAGGCGCTGCACGAGCTCGACGGCGTACCGATCGCGATCAAGGACGTGCTGACGACCGCAGGCCTGCCGACGACCGCAGGCTCCAAGATCCTCGAGGGCTGGATCCCGCCGTACGACGGCACGGTGACTCACCTGATCAAGGCGGCCGGCCTGCCGATCCTCGGCAAGACCAACATGGACGAGTTCGCCATGGGGTCCTCGACCGAGAACTCGGCGTACGGACCGACCAAGAACCCGTGGGACCACACCCGCATCCCCGGTGGGTCGGGCGGCGGTTCGGCTGCCGCGGTCGCCGCCTTCCAGGCGCCGCTGGCGATCGGCTCCGACACGGGTGGCTCGATCCGGCAGCCCGGCGCGATGACCGGCACGGTCGGCGTGAAGCCGACCTACGGCTCGGTGTCGCGCTACGGCGTGATCGCACTCGCCAACTCGCTCGACCAGCTCGGCCCGGTGACGCGCACGGTCCTCGACTCCGCGCTGTTGCAGGAGCTGATCGGCGGTCACGACCCGCGCGACTCGACCTCGGTGCCGACCCCCGTGACCGGTCTCGTCGAGGCCGCGCGTTCCGGTGCCTCCGGCGACCTCGCCGGCCTGCGCGTCGGCGTGGTGAAGGAGCTGCAGGGCGACGCCTGGACCGCCGGCGTCGTCGAGCGCTTCGACGAGTCCGTCGAGCTGCTCAAGAAGATGGGTGCCGACGTCGTCGAGGTCTCGCTGCCGAACTTCGTGCACGCGATGGCGGCCTACTACCTGATCCTTCCGGCGGAGTGCTCCTCGAACCTCGCGAAGTTCGACGCCATGCGCTACGGCCTGCGCGTCACCCCCGACGGCTCGCCGTCGGCCGAGGACGTGATGCGCGCGAGCCGTGACGCGGGGTTCGGTGACGAGGTCAAGCGCCGCATCATCATCGGCACCTACGCCCTGTCGTCGGGCTACTACGACGCCTACTACGGACAGGCGCAGAAGATCCGCACGCTGATCATCGAGGACTTCAAGAAGGCCTTCGAGCAGGTCGACGTGCTCGTCAGTCCGACCGCACCGACCACCGCGTTCCCGATCGGGGAGAAGGTCGACGACCCGCTCTCGATGTACCTGCAGGACCTCGCCACGATTCCGGCCAACCTCGCGGGTGTGCCCGGAATCTCCATCCCCAGTGGGGTTTCGAGCGAGGACGGCCTGCCCACGGGCATCCAGTTCCTGGCGCCTGTCCTCGAGGACGCGCGGCTCTATCGCGTCGGTGCGGCCCTCGAGTCGGCGCTGCACGAGCAGTGGGGCGGACCGATCGTGCCGTCGGCGTACGCCAAGGAAGGCAACTGACATGACTGAGACGCTGATCGGCTTCGAGGAAGTCCTCGAGAAGTTCGACCCGGCGATGGGCCTGGAGGTCCACGTCGAGCTGAACACCAACACGAAGATGTTTTGCGGCTGCCCGGCGACCTTCGGCGGTGAGCCCAACAGCCACGTCTGCCCGACCTGCCTCGGCCTGCCGGGCGCGATGCCGGTGGTCAACGCCAAGGCCGTCGAGTCGGCCATCCGGATCGGCCTCGCGCTCAACTGCGAGATCGCCGAGTGGTGCCGCTTCGCCCGGAAGAACTACTTCTACCCGGACATGCCGAAGAACTTCCAGACCTCGCAGTACGACGAGCCGATCGCCTTCAACGGGTATCTCGACGTCGACATCAACGAGGGCGTGGGCGAGCCGGAGATCTTTCGGATCGAGATCGAGCGCGCGCACATGGAGGAGGACACCGGCAAGGCCACTCACGTGGGTGGCTCGACAGGTCGCATCCATGGTGCGGACTACTCGCTGATCGACTACAACCGTGCGGGCATCCCGCTCATCGAGATCGTGACCCGGCCCATCCTCGGCGCCGGCGAGAAGGCGCCTCTGGTCGCCCGGGCTTACGTGTCCGCCCTGCGTGAGCTGATCCGCGCGCTCGGTGTCTCGGACGTCCGGATGGACCAGGGCTCGATGCGCTGCGACGTCAACCTCTCCCTGGCTCCGAAGGGCTCCTCGACGCTGGGGACCCGGTCGGAGACCAAGAACGTGAACTCGCTGCGGTCGGTCGAGCGGGCCGTGCGCTTCGAGATGTCCCGGCACGCCGGCATCCTGCTGGGCGGCGGCTCGGTGCTGCAGGAGACGCGGCACTTCCACGAGGATGACGGCACCACGTCGTCCGGTCGTGAGAAGTCCGACGCAGAGGATTACCGCTACTTCCCGGAGCCCGACCTCGTTCCGGTTGCTCCGTCGCGTGAGTGGGTGGAGTCGCTGCGCGCGACGCTGCCCGAGCCGCCGTCGGAGCGCCGCGCGCGTCTGCAGGCCGAGTACGGATTCACCGACCTCGAGATGCGCGACGTGCTCGCCGCGGGTGCGCTGTCGCTGATCGAGGAGACGGTCGCCGCCGGCGCGACGCCGCAGGTCGCCCGCAAGTGGTGGATGGCCGAGCTCGTCCGCCGCGCCAACGACACCGGAGTGGCCCTCGAGGACGTCGGCGTGACGCCGGCGCAGATCGTCGAGGTTCAGCGCCTGATCGATGACAAGACGATCAACGACAAGCTGGCCCGTCAGGTCTTCGAAGGCATGTACGCCGGCGAGGGCTCGCCTGCTGAGATCGTCGCTGCTCGTGGACTCACAGTGGTCTCCGACGACGGCGCCCTCACGGCGGCGGTCGACGCTGCGATCGAGGCCCAGCCTGCCGTCGCCGAGAAGATCCGTGGTGGCAATCTCGGTGCCGTGGGCGCCCTCATCGGCCCCATCATGAAGTCGATGGGTGGCAAGGCCGACGCCGCCCGCGTCCGCGAGATCATCATGGAAAAGTTGAGCTGATCCGGTGGCCGAGCCGTTCCGGATCGCGCTGCTCATCGACGCCGACAACGCCAGCGCGAAGTCCATCGACTTCGTGCTCAACGACCTGGCGGAGTACGGCGAGTGCAACATCCGGCGCGCCTACGGCAACTGGACCAAGGATGGCCTCAAGCCGTGGATCGCTGAGCTCCACGACGCGGCGATTCGGCCGATGCAGCAGTTCGACCTGACCGCACAGAAGAACGCCTCCGACATCGCCCTGGCGATCGATGCGGTGGACCTCCTGCACTCGGCCTCGCCTGATGCGTTCGCGATCCTGTCGAGCGACTCCGACTTCACGCCGCTCGTGCACTACCTGCGGGAAAAGGGGCGTGCGGTCTACGGCTACGGCCGGAGCAAGACGCCGGCACCGTTCAAGAGCGCCTGCACTCGTTTCACGGAGCTCGACAAGGTCGTTCCCGGGGCCGATGCCGCGGAGCCTGCCAAGGCACCGGCGAAGAAGGCCTCCGCCAAGAAGACCGCCGCGAAGAAGTCCGACCCTGCTCCTGTTGACGTCCCGAAGGCCGGCACGGCGACAAGTGCCAACGACATCAAGGGCGACGCCCGGCTGATGGGCGTCCTGCGTAGCGCGATCGCCTCAGCGGCCGAGGACGACGGCTTCGCCCGAGTGAGCACGGTCGGCCAACGGATCCGCAACCAGTCGTCCTTCGACCCGCGGAACTACGGCTATTCGACGTGGACCAAGCTCTTCGCCGCCATCGATCTCTTCGAGATGCGCGGCGAGGGCACGTCGGAGGTCTCGGTCCGCGACCCCAAGGCCCACTGACCGCTGAACCTCGGTAGCTCAGAGTCACCAGGTGACGCTGCGTTACCGAGGTTCAGGGCTTGATGGCGCAGTTGGGGCCGCAACTCTGGGGGACTACTCGACATCCACGGCTCCACAGGACTCGTGCAAGCTGAAGCGCGGTCTCGCACGACTGTTCCATCACCTGTTGCCATCGCAGCCTCAACACCGACTGGCCCGCCACCAGATCGGCGAGGTCCCGGGCCGCATCGCGGTTTCCGGCCTTCCATGATTCATGGTTGAGGCGGCCGTCCAGCTCGATCACCAGCCCGAACTCCGCATAGGCGAGGTCGCGTCGCTGGGCACCGTCCTGCCGCGCAGCCTGGCGCGTGGGTGTTGGAAGGGCGTGCGGGCGTTCCACGCGGGTGAGGAACCCGTGCTCGAGGACCGACTCGGTGCCGAGCTCGATGTCGTCGAGCAGTGCGCTGACCAACGCTCGTCGGGGGAGGCGCGGGTGCGACTTGAGGGCCTTCCGAACCGCCTCAGCGGTTGTGCCGAAACGTCCGACCGTGTCGGCGAGTGCGGCCACCACCTCGCTTTCCGAGGTCGCCGCCGCAATCGTGACGAGCACGTTGTGCTCCATCTTTAGACGTGGAGGGGAAGTCGCGCCGCGGATCATCCCAGCCACGCCTGTGACGCGGTGGAGGACGAGTCCAGGCCGAGCCGCGGGGTGACGCCGCCCGTCCACCGCGAGATGGACCTCATCTGTATCGGCAGCTACACCGAGGACTGACGGTCCGCATAGCGCGGCCTTGCCCGGTCCGCCAGCCCAGAGCAACGCCGCCCATGCACGCTGGCGTGCCGTGAGGGGGCCGGTGTGGTCGACGTACACGCCGGGGTGAACCCTCGCCAGTTCGCGTCGCCGCACCGCACGGCGTACCTCGGCCTTCGTCCAGCCGCCCGCAATGAGTTGCCTCCAGGTGACCACGCCATCCTGCTCGCTGCGTTCGTACGCGAGCTGCTCGCGCATGACCGTCTGGAGGGCGGAGTCGGGAAGTGTCACGTGCTGACTCTGGCTCGAGACACGGACTCTGAAAAGCGGCCGTCCTTCGAGCTGTGGACAACCCCGGTAGCTCAGCGTCACCTGGTGACTCTGAGCTACCGAGGTCGGATGATCAGTCGATCTCGCCGGCAAGCGACATGTCGGTGAGCCACTCGACGGGGGCCTTGTCGTCGGTCCACACGGGTCCTCCGCGCAGGCCCGGCTCGAGGCGGCTGCCGATGTCGTTGACGAGGGACGAGACGTCGTCGGGGACGTCGACCGCGTCGAGCGCGGTGACCGGGGAGTCGCCGAGCGTGGCGATGAGCTGGCTGTTGGTCGGCTGTGCCGGGTTGCGCCAGACGTCGTCGTCGCCGAAGACCGAGCGCAGCGTGGCGGTCAGCGCCTTCTCCAGGGTGTCGGAGCCCTCGGGATGGGCCGAGTTGAGCACCAGCACGCCGCCCGGCGTGAGATGCGATCGCACCGAGGAGAAGAACTCCTGCGTCGTCAGGTAGAACGGGATGTAGGGCTGGCGATAGGCGTCCACCATGATCACGTCGAAGCGACGGTCGGAGGCGCCCAGCCACGGACGGGCGTCGGCGTCGTGGGTGACGAGATGGGGGCCCGACAGGTCGAAGAGGGACAGTCCGACGGAGGTGACGTCGGGGTCGATCTCCACAGCGTCCACGCGGGTGGAGGGGAAGTAGTGCCCGATCTGGCGTGCCGTCGTACCGGCTGCTGAGCCGAGGATCGCGACGGACGACGGCACGCGGCCACCGGCGAGCGAGAGGCCGAACATCTCGTCCCAGTAGCCGCCGGTGAGCCACTCGCCGGGGCGGTAGACCGAGTGCACGGCATGGCCCTCGTTGAGCTCGAGCCACCGGGTCTTGTCGGGATCCTCGATGACCCGGGCGTACTGGTACTCGGTCTCGCGCTCCCAGATCACCCGGCTGTCGCCGGAGGTCTCGGCCTTGACCGTTCCGGTGGGCGCAGCGATGAGGGCGAGGATCGCCGCGGGCACCATCACCGCGACCCAGCGGACGCGACCCACCAGCAACGGCACGGCCGCCAGGGCCATCAGCGCGGCGAAGATCAGGAAGGTCCGACGGGTCCCGACGACGGGGATGAGCAGCAGCGAGGCGGCGAAGGTCCCTACGAGCGAGCCGACCGTGCCGATGGCGGAGAGTCGTCCCGCCGTGCGACCGGCGTGGCCAGTGTCCGCCACGGCGCCGAGCCGCAGCCGCAGCGCGAAGGGAGAGACCATGCCCAGCAGCAGCAACGGCACCGCCACGAGCGCACCGACCCCGACGAGCGAGCCGAGGAACGTCGCCACGCTGAGCTCGTCGACCGCGCTCACCGCGGCCCGCAGGAACGGCCCGGAGACGAGCGGCACGATCGCCAACAGGACCGAGGCGATGAGCACCACCACGGCGAGGCGCCGCGGATCGGGCGAGCGGTCAGCCAGTCGGCCGCCGAGGGCGTAGCCGACACTCAGCGCGACCAGGACGATCGCGATGGTGTTGGCCCACACGATCGTCGAGCTGCCGAACCACGGCGCGAGCAGCCGCGCCGCCGCGATCTCGGCCCCGAGCGTGCCCGCACCCACGAAGAAGACGAGCACCTCGAGCGACCACCTACGCATGCGTGATCGCTCCGCCGCCCTTGTGCTGCTGATAGACCGCACTCAGCTCGTCATAGATTCCTGCCAGCCGCGTCACCCGGTCATTCAACTCAGGCCGTCCAAGGACCCGTACGCCGTCGGCCAGGTCATGACTCGTGAAGTAGTCGTTCACGCGGTTGTAGAGATCCCGCTTCGGAGCAGCCGTCTCACGATCGGGGTCGGGGACGGCGTACACGCCCTTGAGGATGGCGATGTCGTAGGGGATCGCGAACGACTCGGCACTGTCCTCGTGGCTGAAGAGGTAGGCGAACTCCGGGATCCCGCTCCACGCGACCCCTGAGAGGCAGAGTGAGCAGGGCTCGTGGGTGGCGAGCATGATGACGTCACCGATCGCCGGTCGTTCGCTGGCGGGCAGCTCGAAGAAGCGCTTGATCGTGTGGATCTCGCCATGCCACAGGGGGTTCTCGGTCTCGTTATTGGTCTCGGCGATCACCAGCTCGAGGGTCTCGCGGTGGAGGAGTGCGGCGCCGAAGATCTTGTTGCCGAGCTCGACGCCCGACCGAGTCAGAGGTACGACGTCGTGCTCGATGACATCGAGCAGCCTGCCTGCGGTCACCGGGTCCGTGAGATCGATCATGGCGGCAGTCTTCCAGTGGGGTAGTGTCCCGGGCTGGGCACCTCGACCGAGGACCCGGACAAATCCATATCGCCCGCTCGTGGGGGAAGTCGGTGAGACTCCGACGCTGACCCGCAACCGTGTGCCGCTCCCTCGGGGCGGCGAGCCGGAGCACCTGCCGCGGCGCGACCTGACAACCACGCTGTCGAGGAAACACAGCAGGTGTCGCGGACCGTTCCCGAGACGGTGTCGAGGCTCCCGCTGTTGCAGCGGGAAGGACACTCTGATGTCACTGCGCATCGCGCCCACCCTGGCCGCCGCGGCTCTCACCGCCGCCGGTCTGACCTTCGTCCCGAGTGCGGCGCATGCGGTCGACGCCCAGCCCGTGGGGCTCACCGACGCCATCGCCTGGCTGAACAGCAAGGCGGACAGCAACGGCCTTCTGCCCGGCTTCGACGGCAAGACGGCGAGCATCGCGGTCACCGCCGACGTCGCCAAGAGCCTCTCCGAGGTGGCGGACCCGACCGCCGCGACGGTGGCTAGCAAGGTCGCCGCGGCTGCGCACGGCCAGATCGGCAGCGACTCCGCCGCCAGCCAGGAGATCGCCGCCGGCCTCTGGGCCTCGCAATTCGCCACCCCGGACTCCGGCCTCCTCACCGAGTTGGAGAGTGACATCTCGGACGGCAGTGGCACGGTCTCGGTCACGACGTACCCGGCGCCGACGTACACCCCGACCACCAAGACAAGCACGGTCAACGCCGCTGCTACCGGTCGCCTGACGGACAAGACCTTCAACGAGTACACCGGCACCGACGCCCAGGCGTGGGCTGTGCTCGCGTTGGCACAGGCGGCGTCGGCCAAGACCGACGCCGCCCTCCACTACCTGCTGGATCAGCAGTGCGCTGACGGTGGCTTCCGCACGAAGTTCAGCCCGATAGATGCCTCGGCGCAGACCTGCGCGGACGACTCCGCCTCGACGGACACCGACCTCACGGCCTCCAGCCCCGACGCCACCGGCTCGGCGGTGCTCTTCCTCTCTGCGCTCCCGGCATCGGCGAAGACGGACGCGGTGACCACCGCCCTCAGCAAGGCCACGGACTGGCTCGTGGAAGACCAGTCCAAGGCCGACGGCAGTTTCAGCGAGTGGTACGGCGTGAGCGGGAACTCGACCGGCATCGCCGGGCGTGCCCTGCGGGTCGTCGGCAAGGCGGGTGAGGCGCGGAAGGCCGCCGTCTGGCTCCGCGGCCGTCAGGCCGTGGCCTTCACAGGCTGCCCGACGCCCCTGGCGAAGGACCGCGGTGCGCTCTCCTACAACGAGGACACCTTCGCCGGGAACCTCGCCAGCGGACTCGACGCCGCCGGCGTAGGCTCGGCCGTCTCGGTGACCGCCCAGTCACTCGCGGCCCTCGGGGCGCTCCCGACGACGAACCCCACTCCGACCCTCTCGGTTCCTGCTCTCCGCTCCGGTGCGACAGGCACGCTTCGGATCTCCGGAGCCAACCCCGGCGACGCGCTCTGCGTGACTGTCGCGGGCACGTCGTCGAAGCTCCTTCGCGCTGGTGCCACTGGGGCAAGCATCACCGCACCCACCGGTGTCGCCTCGGCGCCGATCTCGGTCACGACGGCCTCCGGGGCCACGGCCCGTGCCTCATTCGCGATCAACACCGCGACGTCGCTCAAGGTCATCGCCAAGAAGAAGATCAAGCGCGGCAAGCGCCTCGCCGTCACCATCACCGGCCTCTGGGCAGGCGAGAAGGTGACCATCAAGCTCGGCAAGAAGCGGTTCGGCACCGCGCTCGCCAACTCGGGCGGCAAGGCGACCGTGAAGAAGAAGGTCGCCAAGAGCACCAAGCTCGGCAAGGCCAAGCTCGCCGCTACCGGCGCCTTCGCGAACCGCACCGGCACGGTGAAGATCAAGGTCACCCGTTGATCCGGCGCCTGTCAGGGCTGATGGCGGCGGTGGTCCTGGTGGCCTCCGCCGCCATCGGCCTTTCCTCTCCGCCTGCGAGTGCGGCCTACTGCACGTCCTCGGGCGTCGGCGTCGTGGTCGAATTCGGCGACCTCGGTGGCGGCGTGAGCACCGGTTGTGGTTCCGGCGCCAAGGCGTCCAAGGCGTTCACCTCCGCCGGCGTCACGCTCACCGAAGACGCCCAGAACCCCGGCTTCGTCTGCCGAGTCAACGGCAAGCCCGACTCGGGGGACCAGTGCGAGGCGACCAACGCCTACTGGGGCCTCTTCGTCTCCAAGCAGGGTGGAGCCTGGACCTACGCCAGCCAGGGCGTCTACACCCAGCCCGTCGCCTCCGGTGACAGCGTCGCCTTCGTCTGGCAGGACTCCAACTCCCGTACGCCGCCCGGCACCGCCCCGCAGCAGCCGGTTGTCGCGACATCGAAGCCGACGCCTACCGCCACGCCGAGCGCGAAGCAATCCGCGACGTCGGTGAAGAAGCCACACTCGACCGTGGCCTCGAAGACTGCCTCGGCCACCCCGAGGGCCACCCCGACGACCACTGCGTCGGCGAGCTCCTCGACGAGTGCGTCGGTGAGCTCGTCTGCGACGACAACGCCCACCTCGACGGCCTCCGTGAGCTCGGCACCCGCCTCCGCCGCAGTCACCGCAACGACCGACTCGCCCTCCGCGACCTCGTCCACGGGCGACCTCGACGCCACACCGGCGTCGGCCACGGCCAGCGACAGCGGTGGTCTGCCCGGCTGGGCCGGCCCGGCCGTCATCGTCGTGATCATCGCCCTGGCGGGCGGCGTCACGTTGTGGAGGAAGCAGAGCTCTTGATCGGACCGGCGCGCGAGCTCCACCCGGTCGCCTGGTGGTTGTGGGCGATCGGGCTGGCGGCGTACGCCTCCCAGACGACGAACCCATGGCTCCTGCTCACCCTGATCGCGATCGCCGTGGTCGTCGTGGCCGCGCGCCGGACCGAGCAGCCGTGGGCGAAGGCGTTCCGTTACTACCTCATCGCGGCAGCCTTCGTCGTGGCGCTCCGCGTGGCGTTCCGGATCGTGCTGGGCGGGGGAGTGGGCAGCATCGTGTGGCTCGATCTTCCCGAGATCCCTTTGCCTGACTGGGTTCTGGGCATCTCGCTCTTCGGGTCGATCACGCAGGAGTCTGTACTCGCCGGCCTATACGACGGGCTCCGGCTGGCCGGCATCATGGTCGCCGTCGGCGCCGCCAACGCCCTCGCGAACCCCAAACGGTTGCTCCGCTCACTGCCGCCGGCGCTCTACGAGATCGGCACCGCCCTCGTCGTCGCGGTGACCGTGCTGCCGCAGCTCGGCGAGAGCCTGCAGCGTGTCCGCCGCGCGCAACAGTTGCGTGAGAGCCATGCCGGGCGTGCGCACCGGATGCGACGGATCGTCGTCCCCGTGCTCGAGGGCGCGCTCGAGCGATCCCTCAGCCTGGCCGCCGGGATGGACACCCGCGGCTACGGCCGCACAGGTCCGGCCGCACCGGGCGCCCGGCGCCTGACCGGTCTCCTGCTGCTGGTCGGCCTCGGTGGCCTCTGTGTCGGTGCGTACGCCGTCCTCGACCCGACCTTCGTCGCAGGCTGGGCCGCGGGGCTGATGCTCGCTGCCGGTGGCGGCTTGGCGGTGCTGGGCCTGGTGGTCGCAGGGCGCCGGGTGGAGCGCACGATCTACCGGCCCGTGCCCTGGCGCGCGCCGGAGTTGCTCGTGGTCGCGAGCGGTGTCGTCACGGCGGTCGGCGGCTGGCTGGTCGGGCATCATCAGCCGGAGTCCGCCTATCCGTCACTCACGGAGGCACCGTTCGTGACACTCACGGGACTTCTGACGGTCGTGGTCGGCGTACTGCCGGCGGTGGTGGCGCCGATGCCGAGCCCCACCGAGCTGCCCCGACTTCCTGAGCTGTCCGAGGCGGTGGCCGCATGATCGAACTGCGCCACGTCTCCGTCGCCCTGCCGGACCGACCGGCCCCGGTCCTCGACGGCGTCGACCTCACGATCGCGGCGGGCGAGCTCGTCGTGCTCGCCGGCCCGACGGGCGCCGGCAAGTCGACGCTGCTCGGCGTCGTGAGCGGACTGGTGCCGCGGTTCACCGGCGGATCACTCACCGGGGACGTTCTCCTCGACGGTGTCTCGATCCTGCACGCCCCGCCCCGGGAGCGGGCCGAGGTGATCGGTGTCGTCGGCCAGGATCCGGTCGCAGGCTTCGTCACCGACACGGTCGATGAGGAGCTGGCCTACGGCATGGAGCAGCTCGGCCTCGCACCGTCGGCCATGCGTCGACGGGTCGAGGAGACCCTTGATCTGCTGGGGATCGCGGAGCTTCGCACCCGCGATCTCCGCACCCTGAGCGGCGGCCAGCAACAGCGGGTCGCGCTCGGCTCCGTGCTCACCATGCATCCGCGACTCCTCGTGCTCGACGAGCCGACCTCGGCCCTCGACCCCACCGCCGCTGAGGACGTCCTCGCCACGGTGAGCCGCCTCGTCGAAGACGTCGGCGTCAGCGTCCTGATGGCCGAGCACCGCCTCGAGCGGGTCGTCCCCTTCGCCGACCGCATCGCGTTGCTGCGCGGAGACGGTCGGCTTGAGATCGGGGACCCCGCCGAGGTACTCGCAACCTCGCCCGTCGCCCCGCCGCTCGTCGAGCTCGGTCGTCTCCTTGACCTCGATCCCCTCCCGTTGACCGTGCGCGAGGCCAGGAAAGCCGTGCGGGCGGGTTGGGAAGGGGGCGCCGCGCGAGTTCCGCAGCGAGCGGAGCGAGCGAGGATGTCTGAGATAGCGGCGCCCCCTTCCCAAGCTGATCGCACGGCGGAGGCGAAGGCTCTACGCGTCGTGAGGGGCGCGACCGAGGTGCTGAAGGGCCTGGACCTGATACTCCGAGCCGGGGAGATCGCTGCGCTCATGGGCCGCAACGGCTCCGGCAAGTCCACACTGCTCTGGACCCTCCAGGGCTCCCAGGCGCGGAGGGCAGGCAGTGTCGAGATCGACGGGACCGATCCGGCCGCAGTGAAGCCCGAGCAGCGCCGCCGACTCGTCGGGCTGCTGCCGCAGACGGCGAGCGACCTGCTCTACCTCGAGACGGTGGCGGAGGAGTGCGCGGACGGTGGTCCGAAGACGCGCGAGCTCCTCGACCGGCTCGTGCCGGGGATCGACGACGACACGCATCCGCGCGACCTCTCCGAGGGACAGCAGCTGGCCCTCGCCCTCGCGCTCGTCCTCGCCGGTGATCCGCCCGTGATCCTCCTCGACGAGCCCACACGTGGCCTCGACTACGCCGCCAAGTCGGCGCTCGCCGACATCCTCCACAGCCTCGCGGCTGAGGGGCGGAGCGTGCTCGTGGCCACGCACGACGTGGAGTTCGCCGCCCACATCGCCGACCGGGTCCTCGTCCTCGCCGAGGGCGAGCTCATCAGCGACGGCCCGGCACACGCGGTCCTGACCGAGAGCCCCGCGTTCGCCCCTCAGGTCACCAAGGTCCTCGGCGCTCCCTGGCTCACCGTCGAGGACGTACGCCGCGCGCTCGAGGCAGAAGGCGCACCGGCATGACGAGGATGATCCGCCTCTCGGCCCGGAGCGCCTTCACGATCGCGATCGCCAGCATCTTCGGCCTGATCACGCTCGCCTGGCCGCTCCTGGTCAACCGCGCGGACGGCCAGTTGGTGCAGCCGCCCTGGGTCTTCATGCTGCTGCTGCCGATCGTCGTGCTCGTCGTCGTCGCCGAGCTGAGCGAGGATGGCCTCGACGCGCGTGCGCTGGCCATCCTCGGGGTCCTGAGCGCCGTGGATGCCATCCTCCGTGGCCTGAGTGCAGGGACAGCAGGCGTGGAGTTCGTCTTCTTCCTGATCATCCTCGGAGGGCGGGTCTACGGTCCCGCGTTCGGGTTCGTGCTCGGCTGCACGAGCCTCTTCGCCAGCGCGCTGCTCACCGCGGGCGTCGGGCCTTGGCTGCCGTACCAGATGCTCTGCTCGGCGTGGATCGGCCTCGGCGCCGGCCTGCTCCCGCGTCGGATCACCGGCCGGGTGGAGATCGCCGTGCTGGCGGCGTACGGCGTCGTCGTCTCGTTCCTCTACGGGTTGCTGCTCAACCTGCAGGGCTGGCCGATGCTGGCGGGGGTGTCGGTGCCGGGGCATCACGAGCCGCTCGCGTTCGACCCGAGCGCGAGTTTCGCGACCAACGTCGTGACCTTCCTGCGCTACACGCTCGTCACCTCGACGACCAGCTACGACCTGATGCGTGCGCTGACCACCGCTGTCGCGATCGTCGTGCTGGGCGGCGCGGTGATGACGACGCTGCGCCGTGCCGCCCGGCGGGCGACGGTGACCGGCGAGATCAGGGACGCTGCGCCGGCGCGTTGACTCGCGCGACGAAGTCCACCAGCAGCCGGTGTACCCGGTCGGGCTGCTCGAGCGGGATGAAGTGCGACGCCCGCAGCTCGAGGACCTCGGCGTCGGCGAGCTGAGCGGCGGCCGATGCCATTCGACGCGAGGACGACAGCAGGTCGAACGTGCCGCCGACGAACTGCACGGGCACCTTGATCCGGCGCAGCGAGGCGAAGCGGTGGTCGGCCGAGCGCAGCGCGAGGTGGAAGTACCAGTCGACCGGGGTGGTCAGGAACTCCGCCAGCGCCAGCGCCGCGAGCTCGGTGTCGGCCATCCGGCCGATCAGCCCAGTGCGGGAGATGGCATGGATGGTCCACTCGCTGATCGGCAGGCGGCGCGTCAACGGGGACAGCAGGGGACCGACCCGACGCAGCGAACGCGACCAGGACTGCGCGACGATGCGGGTCACGGGGGCCGGGATGCCCAGCGGCCCGAGCAGACCGGCGAAGACGTTGCCCGGCACGCCCGCGACGGCGAAGAGGCCGGAGACCCTCTCTGGGTGGGCGGCCGCGAGCTCGAACATGGTGTTGACGCCCATCGACCAGCCGACGAGGACGGTCTTCGTGATGCCGAAGTGGTCCATCACCGAGAGTGCGTCCTCGACGAAGTGGTCCACGCCGACCGCGGTCGGGTCCGCCGGCCGCTCCGAGCCGCCGGTGCCGCGGTGGTTCCACGAGACGACCCGCACCTCGCAGTCGGACGACAGCAGTGCCGGCCACGACCAGGCCGTGGTCGCCAGGCCGTTGCAGAGGACGACCGTCGGCCCGTCGATGCGGCCGTCGGGATCGTTCGTCCAGGCGCGCAGGACCGTGCCGTCATCGGACAGGACGTCGTAGTAGGCGATCGGGGAGGCGGCTGCGGTGGCCGAGGGTGGAGTCCGCATGCACCGATTCTGCCTGACGGAACCACGTCAGTCGACGAGGGTCTCACGGCCCGAGCGGGTCATGCCGACGCTCGCGGCCACCACGCACGCGATGGCGAGCCACTGCAGCAGCGACAGGGATTCGCCGATCACGGCGAAGGCGGCCAGCGCGGCTGCCGCTGGGTCGAGTGAGACGAGCACGCCGAAGATGACGGGGGACAGGCTGCGCAGCGCGAACATCTCCGCCGAGTACGGCACCACGGAGGACAGCAGCCCGACCGCTGCGCCGATCAGCCAGATCCGCGTGCTGCCGAGGTCGCCCAGATGGCCGCCGCCGACGAGGACCGGCGAGAGGCAGAGGAGGGCGACGGCCGAGGCGATGGCCAGACCGTCGACGCCGGACCAGGCCCGGCCGATGCGTGCGGTCAGGAGGATGTACGTCGCCCACAGGGCTCCCGCCGCGACCGCGAAGAGGACGCCGGCGACTGTCAGGTCACCCGGCTCGAAGCCCAGCAGGGCCACGCCGACGGCCGCGAGTCCGATCCAGATCAGGTCGGCCGGGCGGTGCGACTTCAGGACGGCGAGGGTCAGCGGCCCGGCGAGCTCGATGGTGATCGCGATGCCCAGCGGGATCCGCTCGAACGACTGGTAGATCGCCCAGTTCATCGCGCCGAGAGTGACGCCGAGGGCGAGGACCGGCCAGAGGTCCGGCCAGCGCCTGCCGCGGATGGTCGGCCGCGCCCAGGCCAACAGCACGACCGTCGAGGTGGCCAACCTCAGCCACACCACCGTCGTCGGGGAGATCTCGTCGAAGAGGGACTTCCCGATCGCCGCGCCGAGTTGCACCGAGACGACGCCGAGGATGACGAGGCCGACCGGACCGAGTGAGCGAGGGGCGGCGGGCACGGAGTGACGCTATCGCCGCGGGCCCGGCACACCGTGCGCGGCCCTCAGCTGAAGTCGAGGGCCGTGCACAGCCACCTGTCGTTGCGGCGCTCGAAGCGGGCAGCGATCGCACGGGACCGGTGGCCGTAGCGGACGTGCAGGCCCGCCTCCACGATCTCGTCGGTGACGAAGCAGGTGTGCACGCCGACGACGCGCGGATGCACAGCGGCGACCCGTCCCTCGCCCGGTCGGTGACCACCGGCGCGGCCGACGAGCTCGGCACGGCGCTTCAGATCCTCGAAGACACTCGGGACGCACCACCGGACGAGCTGGCTCGAGGGCCGGTCACCACCGACGATCTCGACCGCGGCCTGGGTGAAGCGGGTGGCCCACAGCTCCAGCTCTCGGCGCGCCGTCCGCCCGATCTCGATGACGTCAGCGCCCGCGCCGGCCCGCTCGGGACGTCGGGTGGGCACGGCCCGCCGGGGCTCCAGCGCGAGGGCGAGGGTGCCCTGCACGCTCGCGACCGGCACGGCCGGGAGACTCACGACGCTCATCGCAGAGCCTCCGGCAGCTCGAGACGCATGCCCGGTGTGATGAGCGAGGGGTCCTCACCGATCACCTTGCGGTTGGCGAGATAGAGGGCATGCCACGCTCGGTCAACATCCTCGTCGCTCGCATCAGCCAATCGGCCGGCCGCGATCGTCCAGAGCGAGTCCCCGCGGCGGACGACGACTGCGCCCTCCGTCCGTTCCTGCGCCGACACCGGCCGACTCGCCGCAGGCCTCGGCGTGTCGTGCCGTGGGACTGCAGGAACGGTCTGCTTCCGGCGCTGCGGCGTCGAGCCGTGCTCCGTCAGGGCGTCGGCGTCCATCGCCCGGTCGGGATAGGGCAGGCCGGCCATCAACGCCGGCACCGCCCACTCGGGATTCCCGCCGGAGTCGGTCCCGGGTGACGCAAGAGCCGGTGAGGCCGACGCCGCGAGGGCCGCACCGCACAGGCTCAGCACCAGTCGGCGTACGGCGACGGGAAGGCCGAGCGAGGACGACGAGGTCAGCGTCGGGGTCGATCCGAGCGACTCGAGGACCACGGCCATGACAGCAAGCCAGGCCCAGAGCAGGCAGAGGAGGAGTGCGACGGCGCAGCCGCGGACGAGCAGCTCGTCGAAGCGGAGCGGGCCGGCCGAAGGCGTGGTGATGAGGCGCCACAGAGGAGCCGCAAGGCCGGCGGCTCCGGCGGAGGCTCCGCCACCCACGCCGAGTCGGCGGAGGAGAGCAAGGGGGTTCGGCAGTCGCATGGGATGTCCTTTCCCGAGAACCAATGCGTTTGCGTCCGTTTATGTATGGAACACGCGCTTTCAGTTCGGGTCAAGGGCACGCGACAGCGGCTGTGGACAACCAACCGACGTCCGGGACGAGGAGCTAGCGGCTCTGGATCGCCGCAAGGGTGGGGATCGGCACGAGCATCAGTTGGGCCGGCTCGCCGTAGCTGACCTCGATGAAGTCCTGCCCGACGCGGACCGGCACCCCCTCGTGACGTCCGCCGTCGGTCTGATGGAAGACGCAGTAGGACGCGGCGTCGGCGAGACGGCGTACGGCCGAAGGGAGCCGGAGCCTCGCGGCCACCGGCCAGGCGACCTCGGGCACGGCACGGCTCCCGACCGGCCTGGCCGACGTGATGACGTTGTGCCGCACGATCCATTCGGCGCCCGCGGAGTCGAGCAGGAGCCAGCCGGTCGCCACACGCTGGAGGGTGCCGGTCACCGGGCCGACGCCGGCGAGGGTGAGGGTGAGCTCGCGCCCGACCTCGGCCATCAGCCGCGAGGCGAGGGTGACATTGACGTACTCGGCCCGCGCCCGGTCCTCGATCTCCTCGGCGCGCTCCGCCGCGAAGGCGGCCCCGGCCTGTGCCTCCAGGTCATCGAGCACCCCGAAGAGGTAGCGCTCCCACGAGGCCTCTCCGGACATGGCCGCAGCCTAGACGGGATTCGGCGGGAGGAAGGCCCGGATTCGGGGGCAGGAAAGCCCGGACTCGGCGTCAGGTGGACTGGTCGTCGTACGGCGGGAGCTCGCCGGGGCGGAGCGGGCGCTGGCGGGGAGTGCCCTGCTTCAGCGGGCCGTCGACGCCGACGTCCTCGGCAGCGAGCTGGCTGATCTGCTTGCGGACGAAGGTGCGCGGGTCGAGGTCGGTCAGCTCGAGGTCGGCGTACTCCGGGCCCAGCTCCTCGCGGAGCTGGTCGCGCGCACCGTCGGCGAACTTCTTGGCCTCGCGGACGAAACGGCCTGCCTGCTTGGCGAACTCCGGCAGCTTGTCGGGCCCGAACACGAGGATCGCCACGAAGGCGATCACTGCCAGCTCAGGCAGCCCGATTCCGAACACGGGTGAACTCTAGGGCTAGAACTTCGAGGTGGGGGTGAGACCCAGCTGAAGACCTGCCAAGCCTCGGCCACGTCCGGTGAGCTTCTCTGCGACCCGGTTGATCTCGACGGCGGCGGGGGCGGTGGGGTCCGCCTCGATGACGGGCTTGCCCGCGTCGCCGCCCTCGCGGAGCGACATCTCGAGCGGGATCTGGCCCAGCAGCGGCACGTCGGCACCGAAGCGCTGGGAGAGCGTCGCCGCGACGCGCTCGCCGCCGCCGGTGCCGAAGATCTCGATCCGGTGCTCCTTGCCCTCAGCCGTGCAGTGCGGGCAGGGGAGGTAGGCCATGTTCTCGATGACGCCGACGACGCGCTGGTGCATCATCTCGGCCATCGTGCCGGCGCGCTCGGCGACCTCGGCGGCGGCCTCCTGCGGGGTGGTCACGACGACCACCTCGGCGTTGGGGAGGTACTGACCCAGCGAGATGGCAGTGTCACCGGTGCCGGGAGGCATGTCGAGGAGGAGGGCGTCGAGGTCACCCCAGTAGACGTCGGCGAGCATCTGACGCAGGGCGCGGTCGAGCATCGGGCCGCGCCAGGCGATGACCTGGTCGCGGCGGGGCTTGAGCATGCCGATCGAGATCACCGAGACGCCCGACGGGGTCGGGACGGGCATGATCAGGTCGTCGACCTGGGTCGGGCGGGAGTCCGCGACACCGAGCATGGCGGGGATCGAGTGGCCGTAGATGTCGGCGTCGACGACACCGACCTTGAGGCCCTGCTTCGCCATGGCGACGGCCAGGTTGACCGTGGTGGAGGACTTGCCGACGCCGCCCTTGCCGGACGCGATCGCGAAGACGCGGGTCAGCGAGCCCGGCTGGGCGAAGGGGATCTCACGCTGTGCGGCACCGCCGGAGAGCATGTTGCGCATCTCCGAGCGCTGCTCATCCGACATGACGCCCAGCTCGAGGTTGACCGACGTGACACCGGGGACGGCGCCGACAGCGGCGTTGACGTCGCGGTTGATCGTGTCCTTGAGCGGGCAGCCGGCGACGGTCAGCAGCACCTTGGTGTCGACGACACCGGCCTCGGAGACCGTCACGGACTCGACCATGCCGAGCTCGGTGATCGGACGCTTGATCTCCGGATCGTTGACGGTCGCCAGTGCAGCCTGGACGCGCTCGAGAAGGGTGGTGCTCGCCGTACTCACAAAGGACAAGCCTACGCGGCGGGACCGTCGTTGCCCTCGTCGGCGTCTCGCTCGTCGTCGCGCTCCTCCAGATCGGAGAGCAGCGAGCGGAGCTCGGAGCGGACGAAGTCGCGGGTCGCGACCTCGCCGAGCGCCATCCGGAGGGAGGCGACCTCACGGGCGAGGAACTCCATGTCGGCCTGTGCCTGGGCGTTGACCCGGCGGTCCTGCTCAGCGATGACGCGGTCCCGGTCCTCCTGGCGGTTCTGCGCGAGGAGGATGAGAGGGGCGGCGTACGACGCCTGCAGGGACAGCACGAGGGTCAGGAAGATGAAGGGGTAGTCGTCGAACTTGAGCGGCGTCAGGTTGACGATCACCCAGGTGATGACGAACGCGGTCATCCAGAGCAGGAAGCGCGCGGTGCCCATGTAGCGCGCGAACTTCTCGGCGAAGACGCCGAACGCGTCGGCGCGGAAGGTCGGCCGCTGCATGAGCGGCCGCTTGACCTCGCGCGGAGTATCGAGGCGGGGACGGGGCGCGGACTCCTTGGCGGAGGCCATCGCCTTGTCCAGAGACCTGTTAGCCATGGGACCTCACCGCCTTGTCGCGCCAGTCGTCGGGAAGCATGTGGTCGAGCAGGTCGTCGACGCTCACCGCGCCGACGAGACGCCCGTCCTCGTCGACCACGGGGGCCGCGACGAGGTTGTACGTCGCCAGGTGGGCCGCGACCTCGTCGAGGGTGCTCTCCGGGCGCAACGGCTCCAAGGAGCTGTCGAGCGCGCCCGCGACGAGGGTCGACGGAGGTTCGCGCAGGAGTCGCTGGATGTGCGCGACGCCCAGGAACTTGCCGGTGGGTGCCTCGAGGGGCGGGCGGCAGATGTAGACGAGCGCGGCGAGGGCAGGGGTGAGCTCGGGGTTGCGGACATGCGCCAAGGCGTCGGCGATGGTCGCGTCCGGACCGAGGATGACCGGCTCGGGCGTCATCATGGCGCCCGCGGTGTCCTCCTCGTAGGACATGAGGCGCTTGACGTCCTCGGCCTCGTCGGGCTCCATCAGCTCCAGCAACTGGGCGGCCGTCTCGGGCGGGAGCTCGTTCATCAGGTCGGCGGCGTCCTCAGGGCTCATCTCCTCGAGGACGTCGGCGGCACGCTCGGAGTCGAGGCCTTCCAGGATCTCGACCTGCTCGTCGTCGGGCAGCTCCTCGAGCACCTCGGCCAGGCGCTCGTCGTCGAGGCTCGCGACGACCTGGTGGCGGCGCTCGCGCGGCAGGTCGTGCAGCATCTGGGCGGCGTCGGCAGGCCGCATCTCGTTGATGGCGTGCACGAGCTGGGTGGCCGGCTGGGAGGCAGAGCGCTGGGCGAGGCCGGTGACGTCGTGCCACTCCACGACATGGGTCTGGCCGCGACGCCGCAGGCCCCCTCTGCCGAACTTCTTGGCGGGCTCCTGCACGGCGACGCGGGAGAGCACCCAGTCGCGGTTCCGGGCCTGCTCCATGGCGACGTCGTAGACGGTGCCGGTGACGCCGTTGGAGTTGATCGTCACCTGTCGGTCGAACATCTGGCCGATCACGAGGGTCTCGGTCGAGCGCTGCTCGAAGCGGCGCATGTTGAGCAGGCCCGTGATGAAGACCTGACCGGTGTCGATGCTCGTCACGCGGGTCATCGGTACGAAGATCCGACGACGACCGAAGACCTCGGCGATCATTCCGAGCACACGCGGCTGGCTGCCTTCGGCCCGGACGCTCACCACGAGGTCCCGGACCTTGCCCACCTGTTCACCGAGGGGGTCGTAGATCGGCAGCCCGACGAGGCGGGCGACGAAGACGCGCGACGGTGTGGTGCTCACTGTGCTGAGGCTAGTGGTTAGGCTCCCGAAGGGCTGGCAGGCAGGCCCTGATCGCGATGTGGCAGGAGTGAATGTGAGCACGCCCCGTAGCCGGCTGGTCGACATCGCCGTGATCGGCGCGATCGTGCTCCTGGTCGGCTCTCTCGTGCTCGTGCAGATCGCGCTCCGGCACCGCGACTCGGAGTCACGCGTGACGCCGTCGCCCTCCCCGAGCGGCTCCGCCAGCATCCAGCACTCCACCGATGGCCCGACGCCCACGGCCACCACGCCGCCGGCGCTGCCCTCGGCGACTGCCCTGCCGTCGGGTGCCTCGACCGGGATCCGTGGTCCGCAGGTCCCGCAGCAGGCCGACCCGAGCAAGGCGCTGTCCTCCCTGGCGGCGAAGGCCCAGGAGAACGCCGCCCTCCCTCTGGTCTTCCGGGTCGCGACCTTCAACGTGCTGGGCGCCTCCCACACCACCAAGCGCGGCGACTCCCGGATCAAGACGTCCTACAGCCTGCGGATGAACTACGCGATCCAGGTCCTCGCCGCGCACAAGGCCGACGTCGTCGGCTTCCAGGAGTACGAGACCCCGCAGGCGAAGCTCTTCACCAAGCTCGTCGGGCCGGTCTGGGGACTGTGGCCGGAGGCGGGCGGTGGGGGAGCGGACGGGCGCAACTCGATCGGCTACCTCAAGAAGAAGTGGGAGCTGGTCAAGGGGACCTCCCTGACCATCCCCTACTTCCACGGCAGCGCCTTCCGCTCGCCCGTCGCGCTGCTGCGTGACCGCAGCACGGGGCGCGAGGTCTGGTTCATCAGCGTGCACAATCCGGCGACCAACTGCGCGGTCTGTGGAGGCAACAACGACCGCTGGCGCGAGGAGGCGGTGCAGAAGGAGATCGCTGCCATCCGCCAGCTGCATGCCGACGGCACACCGGTCGTGCTGATGGGGGATATGAACTCCAAGGACGAGTTCTACTGCTCCATGGTCGGCTCGGGCCTGGGCGTCACCTTCCCCAACCCCGGCACCGTCAGTGGTACGTCGTGCGTCGGTCCGCGTCCGACGACGATCGACTGGATCCTCGGCACGCCGGGCATGACCTGGGCGGGGTATGTCCGGGACCGCAGCCAGTTGACCCGGCTCGCGACCGATCACCCTGTCTACTCCGCGACGGCGATCGTCCCCTGAGCCGTCAGTCGGCGGTCAGTTCTTGAGCGTCGGGTCCGGGCAGAACCAGTAGGTCGTCTGGTGACGCTTGTAGCTCTCGCAGGAGTCGTCGGCCTTCGCGGGGGCGATCGTCGTGGTCGCGGTGATCATCGGGTGGTCAGACATCCGGGGGCTGTTCCGGGTGCGGTAGTCGCGGTTGTAGTCCGAGAAGGTGACCTGGTCGTCGCTGCCCCAGATCCAGTCGATCCAGAGGCTCCCTGAGGGTCGGCACGATCCGCCGGTGGAGTGCGAGCCGTCCGAGGACGTCATGTGCGCTCCGACGGCGATCCGGCAGACGACGGCGCTGCGGTCGTTGAGGTCACCGGTGAAGAAGACCGGCGTGCCGTCGGCGTGCAGCGCGTTGATCCTCGCGATCTCCTTGCTGATCGCCGCGGAGCGGAAGCCGCCGCACTTGCAGCCGAAGACGTCGGCCGGGTTGTGCACGTTCATCCACCAGACCAGTCGGCCGGTCTCCTTGTTGCGCAGCAGCACGACCGGCATGTTGCGGCCCTTGCCGAAGAAATAGGGGATCGACTGCATCTGGCCCTCGACCAGCGTCCACACGTCGGGGTCCCACGCGATCGCGTTCTCGCCGTCGAGCCCGCCGCCCTCGGGATAGGACACGAAGCCACCGGCCGACAACAGCGAGCCGTGCTGGTTCGACTGGAACTCCTGCAGGCCGACCACGCTCACGCCCTTGGCCCGCAGCAGCGCTCCACCGCGTCCGGCACGGCCGGGTCCGTCCTTGGCATGGCTGGAGCCGAGCACGTTGTAGGAGGCGGAGACGAACGTCGTCGGCTTGCTCGGGTCACCACTGACGAGGGTCATGCCCTTCTTGGCATACATGGGCTTGAGCTCGGCGAGGGTGTAGATCCGGGTGGTGAAGCGGACGCCGGGCACCAGCGGCATCGGGCCTGCCGTGGCCGACGGGGATGCGGAGCGGCCCTCGGGCACAGCGGACGGGGTGTCGTCCGTCGTGCGGAGGACGGCGAACGCGCCCGCGACGAGGGCCGCGACCAGCAGTACGACGGCGACGGCGGCATCGCGCCGAGGCCTGCTTCTCCGGGGCCGCGGTCGCTCGCCCGCATGTCGCCCCATGCCCGGGATGCTACGACCGGGCGTGTCGGGTATCCCACTCGCCCTCTTGGCTACTAGCGAGTAACATCCGCACGGTTGCCGTCACCGACACAGAGGAGCCACCCATGGGACGCCTTGCCCAGACCGAAGGTCTCACCGACATCCAGCAGGACATCCTGTCGGCGGTCCACCAGTTCGTGGAGGACAAGATCATCCCGGCGGCCCAGGAGCTCGAGCACTCCGACACCTACCCGCAGGAGATCGTCGACGGGCTCAAGGAGCTCGGCGTCTTCGGTCTGACGATCCCCGAGGAGTTCGGCGGTCTCGGTGAGTCGCTGCTGACCTACGCCCTTGTGGTCGAGGAGATCGCCCGCGGCTGGATGAGCGTCAGCGGCGTCATCAACACGCACTTCATCGTGGCCTACCTGCTGATGCAGCACGGCACGGACGAACAGAAGCAGAAGTACCTCCCCGGCATGGCGACCGGTGAGATCCGTGGCGCCTTCTCGATGTCCGAGCCGGGCCTCGGCTCCGACGTCTCCGCCGTGAGCACCAAGGCCACCAAGCAGGAGGACGGCTCCTACTCGATCACCGGCCAGAAGATGTGGCTCACCAACGGCGGCACGTCGACGCTGGTCGCGCTGCTCACGAAGACCGACGAGGGCGCCGAGTCGGTCTACAAGAACATGACCACCTTCCTCGTGGAGAAGGAGCCCGGCTTCGGGGAGACCGCCCAGGGTGTCACCGTCCCCGGCAAGCTCGACAAGATGGGCTACAAGGGCGTGGAGACGACCGAGCTCATCCTCGAGGGTCACCAGATCAGCGCCGACCAGATCCTCGGCGGCACGCCGGGCAAGGGCTTCTTCCAGATGATGGACGGCGTCGAGGTCGGCCGGGTCAACGTCGCCGCCCGCGCCTGTGGCCTGGCGATCCGCGGCTTCGAGCTCGGCATCAACTACGCCCAGCAGCGCAAGACCTTCGGCAAGGTCATCGCCGACCACCAGGCCGTCCTCTTCCGCCTCGCGGAGATGGCGACCAAGGTCGAGACGATCCACGCGATGATGGTCCGCGCGGCGCGCCTCAAGGACACCGGGAAGCGGATGGACGTCGAGGCCGGCATGGCCAAGATGCTGGCCTCGGAGTTCGCCAACGAGGTCGTCGAGGACTCCTTCCGGATCCACGGCGGTTACGGCTACTCCAAGGAGTACGAGATCGAGCGGCTCATGCGTGAGGTCAAGTTCATGCTCATCGGTGAGGGCACCTCGGACATCCAGAAGATGATCATCGGGCGCTCGCTGCTCAAGGACTACAAGCTCTGAGTTCTATGGGAGGGTGGTGGCCGTGTTCGACCGCTTCCGCCGACCCCGTGAGCCCGAGTTCGTCTTCGTCGTCACGTTCGGCCGGTCCGGCTCGACCCTGATCCAGGGACTGCTCAACACCCTTCCGCGCACGCTGGTCCGGGGCGAGAACGGCTTCTTCCTCGGCGGCTTCTTCGCCGGTACGTCGGCCGCGACCGCCTTCGCCGAGCGGCATGCCAAGCATCGGCCGGGGAAACCGGTCAGCGCCTTCTACGGCGTCCGCGCGCTGACCCCGGAGCGCTTCGCCCGTCATGTGCGGGCGCTCTCGACCGAGGTGCTCCTCGGCAAGCAGGACCCGCGCGGCATCGACCGCCTCGGGTTCAAGGAGGTGCTCTGGCACCAGATCGAGGAGGCGGACACCGCGGCCTTCTTCGACTGGTTCGACCTCGTCTTCCCCGGCGCGAAGTACGTGCTCAACACCCGCAACGTCTCCGACGCACTGGGCTCGGGCTTCTGGCAGAAGCGCGACCCCGACCATGCGGTCTCCGCCACCGCCCGGGTCCAGGAGATCCAGGCGTTCCTCCGCGAGACCCGCTCCGAACGGGTCTTCGACACGTCGTACGAGGTGATCACGGGCGACGACGTCGCCGCCTCCGACGCGCAGTTGCGCGGGCTCGCCACCTTCGTCACCGGCGGCTGCAGCGACGAGCTCCTCGCCGAGCTCCGGGCGACGCTCGCCGTCGGGCACGGGCCCGCGCCCTTCGGCAAGTCGCGGGCCGACTCGCGTGGCTGAACGGGTCGTCCTCCACGTCGGACTGATGAAGTCCGGCACGAGCTACCTCCAGCGCCGTCTCGGCTCCGCCGCCGACCCCCTGGCCGCAGCCGGCGTCCTCTTCCCCGGCCCGGAGTGGCGGGTCCAGGTGGACGCGGTCGGCGACGCTCTCGGCCGCGGTACCGGACAGGAGCCGATGGCCACCGGCGCCTGGCACCGCCTGGTCGCGGAGATCGACGCCCACCCGGGGACCGCGATCGTCTCGATGGAGTGGCTCACGCCCTCGCCGGCAGCCAAGCTCGCCCGGGTCGTGGAGTCCTTCCCGAGCTCACGGGTGGAGGCGGTGGTCACCGTCCGCGACCTCGGCCGCACCGTCCCCTCGATGTGGCAGGAGTCGCTCAAGAACGGCCGGTCCCACACCTTCGCCGACTACGTGACCGACGTACGCCGACGGGCCGGTCGCACCAGCTTCTGGAACGAGCAGGACGCCGGTTCCGTCGTGGCCAAGTGGGCCGGCCTCGTCGGTGTGGACGCGACCACCGTCGTGACGCTGCCACCGCCCGGGGCCGACCGCGAGCTGCTCTGGCAGCGGTTCTGCGAGGCCGCCGGCATCGACCCCGCTGCGGCCGCGCCGGTGCCCTCGTCCAACGAGTCGCTCAGCGCCGAGGCCGCCGAGGTGCTGCGTCGGGTCAACCTCGCCCTCGAGCCGGTCGGCCTCTCGGCGTCGGACTACTCCCGCCTGGTGAAGTTCCCCCTCGCCAAGGGAGTGCTGTCCGCGCGACGCCCCGGTGAGCAGGCGATCGGGTTCCGTGCTCGCCGGTGGGTGCAGGCACTGGCCCGCGAGCAGCAGCAGGTGATCGCCGCGACCGGTGTCCGGATCGTCGGCGATCTCGCCGACCTCGAGGCACGGTCGGTCCCCGGCCGGCTCCTGCGGGGTGCGCGATGAGGCTCTTCGGGCGGTCGGCGAAGCCGGGCCAGGAGGCGGAGACGACCGAGCCGGCGGCGTACGAGCCACGCGGGGGCAGTGCGCGGATCGCGGCCCTGACCATGGCCCGCGACGAGGGCGCGATGCTGCGCCGGTGGGTGGAGCATCACGCGGGTCTCGTCGGGCTCGAGGCGGTCGTGGTCCTCGACGACCACAGCGTCGACGGATCGACGGACGGACTGGGGTGCACCGTCCACCACCTGCCCGACCTCGACGGGCTGCCCTTCGAGCGGACCCGGATGACGCTCGTGAGCAAGTTCGCGGAGGCGCTGCTGGTCGTGCACGACTACGTCGTCTTCCTCGATGCCGACGAGTTCCTTGCGCTCGGCCCGGACTATCCGACGCTCTCGGCGCTGCTCGCCACCCGCGGCTGGCCGGCCGCGCTCGGACCGCTGGGCCTCAACGTCGTGCACCTTCCAGGGGAGCCGCCGCTGGACCTCGACCAGCCGCTCCTGGCACAGCGCGCCGGGGCGGTCTTCACGCCGCTGATGTGCAAGCCGGTGCTCAAGCGGACCGAGGCCGCCTGGGCGAGGGCCTCGCATGCGCTGCGTGCCCCGTACGCGGTCGACCCCGGGCTGTTCCTGCTCCACCTGAAGTTCGCCGACCGCGACCGGCTCGCCACGATGGCTGCCCGACGCCACGACGCCTTCCGCACCCAGGGCCGCGCACGCGGCTCGAGCTGGGAGTCCGAGGCCGACGACATCGTCGCCGCGCTCGACCGCGCGGTCGCCGGCGTCAACGCGGCTGAGCTGCCCGCTCTCGCGCCGGAGACGCTCGACCTCGACGCCCTCGTCACCGAGCAGGACGGAGTCTGGCGACCGCCCCGCGAGGGCCAGCTCCAAGCCCTCGCCCGGGGGCCGGTGGTCGCGATCCCGACACTAGGATCCTCGCTGTGACGCGCCCGCTCTTCGTCCATCTCGGGACCAGCAAGTCCGGCACCTCCTCTCTCCAGGCCGGGATCTGGAACTCGGTCGAGGCGATGGCGGCGGCCGGTGTCGGGCTGCCGTTCCGCACCCGGGGCGCCCACCTCGACGGACTGCTGCGTCCGCTCGGCTGGCGACCGGTCGATGCCTTCGACGGCGCCGTCGACGAGGCCTTGCTGGCCGGGGTGCCCGCACGCTTGCGGGAGACGCCCGGCGACCTCCTGCTGGTGACCAACGAGGACCTCGCGGAGGTCGGTCCCTCCCAGGCGGCACGCATCGTCGAGCTGGCCTCCGAGGCCGACCTCGAGGTCCACCTCGTCCTCACCATGCGGGGCTGGGCCGACCAGATCCCCAGCGAGTACCAGCAGTTCATCAAGCACCGGATGACGCTCACCTACCCGGAGTTCCTTGGCGACGTACGACGCCACAGCGATGGTTCGGGAGGGGAGTGGGCCGAGCGGTACTGGCGCCGCCAGGACCCGGGCCGCATCCTCGACGCGTGGGCCGGGCTCGTGCCGGCCGAGCGCACCCACGTCATCTCCGTGCCGCCGTTCAAAGTGGACCCCGACGGCGTCTTCCGGATGATGGGGGAGGCCGTCGGCTTCGACGACTCGGTCATCGAGCGCCCGACGCGTGCCCTCAACTCCTCCTACGGCGTTGTCGAGGCCGAGGTGTGGCGCCGGGTCAACCTCGCCCTCGGCGACCGCCTCCCCGACTTCGTCCGCGACTACGGCCGCAACGTCCGCTACCCGTTCGTGCTCGGCTCCCTGCCCACTCAGGCGAGCGCTCGGTTCACGCTGCCGCCGGAGGAGCTCGGCTGGGTCACCGAATATGCGCAGCGCTCCATCGACGAGCTCCGCTCGCGTGCGTACGTCGTCCACGGCGACCTCGACGGGCTGCTGCCCCGCGAGGGGGTCGCGAAGCCTCTCGTCGTTCCCACGACCGAGGAGGTGGCCGAGGCCGCGGTGAAGCTCGTCGCCGACTTCGCCGTCTACACGAGCGGCCGGGTCGAGCGGATCCGCGCCCAAGGGCACGCCCAGGGCCGGGCGTCGGCCGAGGCGGAGAAGCCGCGCCGCCGCCGATGGCTGCGGTGAGGCGCCGATGAGCTGGTTCCGTCGGCGTACGGCTCGGATCGCCGCCCTGACGATGGTGCGCGACGAGGCCGAGATGCTGCCGCGCTGGTTGGCCTACTACGGCGACCAGCTCGGCGCCGACCAGCTCGTCGTCGTCGACCACGGCTCGACCGACGGCTCGACGGACGACCTGCCGTGCCGGGTGATCCGCGACCCCGACCTCGGCGAGGTGGAGTTCGAGCGCGGCCGGATGCGCTACCTCAGCTCGGTCGCGACGGACCTGCTGCGCACGCACGATGCCGTGCTCTTCACCGACTGTGACGAGTTCCTGCTACCGGACCCCTCCCGCTACGAGGGCCTGGTCGATCTGGTCTCCCGCCGCCGGGATGACGTCATCGCAGGGATCGGCTTCAACCTGGTCCACCGCTTTGTCGGCCCGTCCGCGGAAGCGCCGCTCGACCCCGCCCGGCCGGTCCTCGAGCAGCGCCGCAACGGCTTCGTGATCCCACGCCTCTCGAAGCCGTCGATCAAGCGGGTCCCGGCCGGCTGGCGCTTCGCCTCGCACGGCATCAACACCCGCTTCGCCCCGTCCGCCGACGCGCTCCTCCTCCACCTCAAGTACGCCGACGCCGACCTGCTCCGCACGACCGGCGACCGTCGCCGGGCGATCCACGCCTCCACCGGGCTGGGGCCGAAGAGCGCCTGGGCGAAGTCGGGCGACGAGCTGGTCGCGGAGCTCGAGGCGGTGCTGGCCGACCGGCCCGAGCCGCACGAGCTCGATCTGGCCTCCCTCGACGTCTCCGGACTGGTCCACCAGCGCGGCGAGGCGTGGGAGACCACCGGCCTGCGCGAGCTGGTCGAGATGCAGGAGGGCGAGCTCGTCCGACTGCCGGACCGCTTCCGCGGCCTGGTCTGAAGCCGCTAGGTTACTGGCGAGTAATCGAATGGAAAGGCAGCCCGTGAGCACGACCTCTGCGTCCAAGACGGACAGTGGCAACTTCTTCGAGGACTTCGCGATCGGGCAGGTGATCCAGCATGCGACGCCGCGCACGGTCACCGAGGGCGACCGCGCGGTGTACGGCTCGATCTACCCGACGCGTTTCGCGATCCCGTCGTCCGCTGCGTTCGCGGCCTCCGTGGGCCTCCGGGCGCACCCGGTCGAGGACCTGATCGCCTTCCACATCGCGTTCGGCAAGACCGTCCCCGACATCTCCCTCAACGCGGTGGCCAACCTCGGCTACGCCGAGTGCCGCTTCCACCAGCCCGTGCTTCCCGGGGAGACGCTCTCCACGAGCTCCGAGGTCATCGGGCTCAAGCAGAACTCCAACGGCAGGAGCGGCGTCGTCTACGTCCGATCCACCGCCGTCAACCAGGCCGGAGAGACGGCGCTCGAGTGGGCGCGGTGGGTGATGGTGCACAAGCGGGATGCCGAGGCCGCCGCCCCGGAGACGGTGATCCCGGAGCTCGCCTCCGTGGTCGACCCGAAGGAGCTCGTCATCCCCGACGGCCTCGACTTCACGGCGTACGACTTCGCCGCCGCCGGCGAGGCGCACCGCTTCGACGACTACGAGGTGGGGGAGAGGATCGACCACGTCGACGGCGTCACCCTCACCGAGTCCGAGCACCAGCAGGCGACCCGGTTGTGGCAGAACACCGCCAAGGTGCACTTCAACAAGGAGGCCCGCCCCGACGGCCGCAACCTCGTGTACGGCGGTCACATCATCAGCCTGGCAAGGGCTCTGAGCTTCAACGGGTTGGCGAACGCCCAGCTGATCGCCGCGATCAACGCGGGCTCGCACGTGGCCCCGGCCTTCGCCGGTGACACCGTCTACGCGTGGTCCGAGGTGCTCGAGAAGGCAGAGACGTCCGCTCCCGGCGTGGGTGCGCTGCGGCTCCGGCTGGTCGCCACCCGCGGTCGCGACGAGTCCATGACCCTCCGCAACGAGGAGGGGAAGTACGCCGACGGCGTGCTGCTCGACCTCGACCTGTGGACGTTGGTGCCTCGATGAGCGCGAGCCCCGCCCCAGGCACCCGCGCCGTCCTGGTCTCCGGCTCGGCCAACGGCATCGGCGCTGCCACCGTCCGGCGCTTCGCCGCCGCCGGCTGGTTCGTCGGCATCTACGACATCGACGCCGCCGGCGCCGAGCGCCTCGCCGACGAGCTCAACGCCGAGCGACCCGGGTCGGCCGTCGCGGGCCGACTCGACGTCACCTCGATCGAGCAGTGGGAGGTCATCGTCGCCGAGTTCGTGGCCGCGGCCGGCGGACGACTCGACCTGCTGGTCAACAACGCGGGCATCCTGCGCGGGGGTCGCTTCGCCGACCTGCCGATCGCCGCGCACCACGCGACGATCGCGATCAACGTCGACGGCGTGATCAACGGCTGCTATGCCGCCCACCCGCATCTCGCGGCGACCCCCGGGTCGGGCGTGATCAACCTGTGCAGTGCGAGCGCGATCTACGGACAGGCCGAGCTGGCGGCGTACAGCGCCTCCAAGTTCGCCGTCCGCGGGCTCACCGAGGCGCTCGAGCTCGAGTGGCGCAAGGAGGGCATCCGGGTGCAGGGCGTCTGGCCGCTCTTCGTGGACACGGCGATGACCGAGGGCCTCCACATCGGCAGCACGGACACGCTCGGCGTGAACCTCACGCCGGCCGACGTCGCCGACCAGATCCTCGCGATGGCGCAGCCGCCGCGCGGCCTGCTCGGAAGGCTGCGGCCGCCGAAGGTGCACACCGCCGTCGGTGCTCCAGCACGCATCTTCCAGACGCTGGCCGACCTCGGCCCGAGCTTCGTGGTGCGTGAGGTCAACAGGCGGATCACCCACTCCTGAGCGGCCTCCCGCCCTCGCTAGACTCGGCGGACCATGACTCCCAACCTCCTGATCGCGGGCGTGCAGAAGGCCGGGACGACCTGGCTCCACAGCATGCTCGCCGAGCACCCCGACTTCGCGATGTCGAAGCCGAAGGAGCTCAACCACCTCCGCACTCCCGAGGCGCGGTTCCACGAGGGCTGGGACGACTACCTCCGGCACTGGGCGGGTCGGTCCGAGCGGTTCCGCGGCGAGTCGACCCCGCACTACTTCTGGGCCCCTGACCCGGTGTGGGGACCGAAGGGCGGCATCAACGTCGCGCGCCGGGTGGCCGAGCACCTCGACCCGGAGGCCCAGGTGATCGTGATCCTGCGCGATCCGGTCTCGCGCGCGGTCTCGTCCTACTGGCACCAGTTCTCCCGCGGCCGGTTCGATCCGTCCACCACCGGGATCCTCCGGGCGCCCGCCCACTGGGGAATCGTCGACCTGGGCTTCTACAGCCGCCACTACGCACAGTGGGCCGGCGAGCTCGGCGCCGAACGCGTGCACGTCCTGCTCTACGACGACCTCGTCAGTGACCCCGACGCCTTCCTGCGACAGGCATTGACCGTGCTCGGTGCCCGCGTCGACGTGCCCGAGTTCTGGGACGTGATCGACGTCCACGCGCGGGTGCACGACAAGAGCTGGGTCAAGGAGTTCCGCGCAGCGCACGACCCCGTCACCGAGGCCGAGATCGCCGCTCTCGTCGAGATCTACCGGGACGAGGTCGCCTGGGTGGAGAGCCATCTCGGCCGCAGCCTGCCCGCCTGGTCCGACCGCGAGGCGCTGATCACCAAGCACGCACACAGCTCCGGCGAGCCCGGGCCGTGGGTGGCAGATCCCGCCACTGTGCCCGAATGGCAGCGCGCCCTCAACCGCGAGAGGAAACGACGTGAGCGCAACGCTGCACCTCGTCCGTCACGGCGCGACTGAGTGGTCGGAGGCCGGGCGGCACACCAGCCGCACGGACCTGCCGCTGCTGCCCTCGGGTGTCGAGATGGCGCGCTCCCTGGCGCGTCGCCTGGAGGGGACGACGTACGACCTCGTGCTGACCTCGCCGCGGCAGCGCGCCCGCAACACGGCCATGCTCGCGGGCTTCCCGGATGCGGTGGTCGATGAGGACCTCGTCGAGTGGGACTACGGCGACTACGAGGGTGTGACGACCGACGTCATCCGCGAGACCGATCCTGAGTGGACGATCTGGACTGGCGTCACGCCGGGCGGGGAGAGTGCTGAGGCCCTGACCGAGCGGCTCGACCGGGTCGTCGCGCGGGTGCGTGCGACCGACGGCACCGCGCTGGTCTTCGCCCACGGCCACTGCCTGCGTGCACTCACCGCCCGCTGGCTCGGGCTGCCGGTCTCGGAGGGACGGCTGTGGCGGCTCGACACCTCCACGCTCTCGGTGCTGGGCGCCGAGCGCGAGCAACCGGTGATCCTTCGCTGGAATTCCTGACTGGAAACACACCGCCCCTAATCTTGGCGGGTGCGCATCGACCTCCACACCCATTCGCGGGTGAGTGACGGAACCGATACGCCGACCGAGCTCGTCCACGCTGCTGCGCGTGCCGGTCTCGATGTCATCGGCCTCACCGACCACGACACGACCGACGGCTGGGCCGAGGCTGCCGTTGCCGCTGCGGAGGCCGGGATCGGGCTGGTCCAGGGCCTCGAGCTCAGCACGCGGTACGACGGCCACGGCGTGCACCTGCTCGGGTATCTGCCCGACCCGACCTACCCTCCGCTGCTCGACGAGCTCGGCCGGATCCTCGAGGGGCGCGATGGGCGCGTCGAGCGGATGGTGCACCGGCTCAACTCGCTGGGGTTGGCGATCACGGTGGAGGACGTGCGTGCCGAGTCTGCCGACGCCGTCTCGACCGGCCGCCCTCACGTGGCCGACGCGCTCGTCCGGCTCGGGCACGTCCTCGACCGCGACGAGGCGTTCTCGCGCTACCTCGGATGGGGGAAGCCGGCCAACGTGCACCGCTACGCCTCGGACCTGGTCGAGATGATCCGCGTTGTGACGGCGGCGGGAGGCGTCGCGGTGATCGCCCACCCGTGGGGACGCTCCAGCACCCGGCTGACCGAAGCCGACTTCGCGGCACTCCAGGAGATCGGGCTGGTCGGCCTCGAGGTGGACCATCAGGACCACACGCCGTCGATGCGTCAGGAGCTTCGCGCCATCGCGCTCAACCTCGGCCTGGTCATCACAGGCTCCAGTGACCACCACGGTCTCGGCAAGAAGGGGCACGACCTCGGCGTGAACACCACCGACCCCTCAGAGCTGGACCGGCTCCTCGCAGCGGCCGCCGCGTCGGCTGTCGCCAGTGGACGACGTACGCCTGAGATGGTGAGGCCGGCATGAACATCACCCTCGCGGTCGAGGTCTTCGTGACCCTCTTCGTGATCATGGACCCGGTCGGCACCGTGCCGGTCTTCCTGTCGCTGACCGCCGGGCGCACGTCCGTGATGGCGCGGCGGGCGGCCTGGCAGGCGGTGCTGGTCGCGTTCTTCGTCATCGTGGTCTTTGCGATCTTCGGGCAGGGGATCCTCGACTACCTCGGGATCACGCTGCCCGCGATGCAGGCCTCTGGGGGCCTGCTCCTGCTCCTCGTCGCCCTCGAGCTGCTCACAGGCGACGAGGACGAGAACTCCCTGACCCAGGGCAAGGCGAAGAACGTCGCCCTCGTGCCTCTCGGCACCCCGCTGCTCGCCGGGCCCGGCGCGATCGTCGCGACGATGCTCTTCGTGCACCGGGTCGACGGGTTCTCCGACGGCGTGGCCGTCGCGCTCGGCATCGTCGCCGTGCACGTGTCGTTGTGGCTGGCGATGCGCTTCTCACTGCCGCTGCAACGGCTGCTCCGCGAGAGCGGCATCCTGCTCGTCACCCGCATCGCCGGTCTGCTCCTCGCGGCCATCGCGGTGCAGATGGTCGCCGATGCGGTGAAGGCGTTCATCGAGGCCGGCTGAGCTACTTCCGCCTGAGCTACTTCCGGCCGAGCGACTGGAAGCGCTGCAGCACGCCACGCGGGATGAGCTTGGACGCCCCGACGACAGCCTTGTAGCGGACGCTCGGGATCGAGAAGGCCTTGCCCTTCTCGTGGTCCGCGAGCGCCTCGGCCACCAGGTCGTCGACGTCGAGCCACATGAAGCTCGGCGCGCTGTCGCGGCCGACACCCATCCGCTGGTGGAACTCCGTCTTCGTGAAGCCCGGGCACAGCGCGGTCACGGTCACGCCCTGGTCACGGTACTCGTTGTGCGCCCACTCGCTGAAGGAGTTCACCCACGCCTTCGCCGCGCTGTAGGTACCCCGCGGCAGGAAGCCGGCGACGCTCGAGACGTTGATGATGTTCGCCTTCACCGAGAGCGCGGCGTGCGAGAGGCGCAGCACGGCCGTGACCAGGACCTCGAGCATCTCCGTCTCCTGGTCGGCCGTGTTGTCCGCGAAGCGCTGCTTCAGTCCGAAGCCGGCGTTGTTGATGAGCAGGTCGATCGGCTTCTCGGTGGAGGCGACACGCTCCTCGACCCCCTTGAGCTGGATGCGGTCGGTCAGGTCCGCGGGCAGGATCTCGACAGTCACGCCGTACGTCGACTGCAACTCCTCCCCGGTGGCAACCAGCCGCGCCTCGTCCCGCGCGACGAGCACGAGATCATGTCCGCGTGCGGCAAGCTGCTGGGCGAAGGAGAGTCCGATGCCGGCGGTCGCGCCGGTAATGAGGGCGGTGGGCATGGGCTCGAGCCTAGGCCCATGCGTTCGGTCGACACTGACGCATTGGTGGTGACCGTGACCAACTGCGGCCGGGAGTGGGTCATGGTCAGAACCGATGCCGCAGTGGCCGCCGGGGGAATCCGGCCCGCGGGACCGGCTGCCGAGGGTGCGCCTCCTGGGGCATGATGGGCGGCGCCATGACGATCACACTCGCAGTCGCCAACCAGAAGGGCGGCGTCGCCAAGACGACGTCCGTCGCGTCGCTGGGGGCTGCCCTCGCCGAGCTCGGCCAGAAGGTGCTGCTCGTCGACCTGGACCCGCAGGCCTGCCTGACCTTCAGCCTGGGCGTGGACCCCGAGGACGTCGAGGTCTCGGTCCACCAGGTGCTGACCAAGGGCACCGCCCCGGCCGAGGTGATCCTCGAGACCGAGGACGGCGTCGACCTGCTGCCGGCGACGATCGAGCTCGCCCGCGCAGAGGCCGACCTGCTCACGCGCACCGGCCGCGAGCACGTGATCAAGGGGTCGCTCGAGGAGCTCGCCGAGGGCCGGGAGGCCTACGACTGGATCCTGCTCGACTGCCCACCCTCCCTCGGGGTGCTCACCGTGGCAGCCCTGACGGCGGCGGACGGCGTGCTCATCCCGCTGCAGTGCGAGACGCTGTCCCACCGTGGTGTCGGACAGCTGCTCGACACCGTCCACGACGTGCGCCGCTTCACCAACAAGGGCCTCGAGGTCTGGGGCGTGCTGCCGACTCTCTTCGACGGCCGCACGAACCACTCCCGCACCGTGCTCGACACGATCAGCGAGACCTACGACCTCGATGTCGTCGAGCCGCCGATCCCGAAGACGATCAAGTTCGCCGAGGCTCCCGCCGCCGGCCGCTCGATCCTCGCGACCAGCCGCTCCAGCAAGGGCGCGAAGGCCTACCGCGAGGTGGCCGCCAACCTGCTCAAGCGCGCCTCGCCAAAGTCGTAACCCGCGGGTGACACGCCCGGCCTAGAGTGGCCGGCATGGCGAATCACGCGCTCGATCCCCTCTCCGCCGACGAGATCCGCCGTGTGACGGCCGTTCTGCAACGGGATAAGGGGTTCGGGCCGGGGTGGGCGATGGCCTTCGTCGAGGCGGTCGAGCCCACGCGGCGCCAGCTGCGTGAGGGTGCTCCTGTCGACCGGCGTGCGCACGCAGTCGTGTGGCAGAGGCCGGAGGGGACGGCGTACCGCGCCCTGATCTCGCTCGCCGACGACCCTGCCGGCGACGCGATCAGCAGCTGGGAGCAGCTCGAGGGCGTGCAGCCCAACATGACCGACACGGACTGGGAGGTCACCGACCAGGTCCTGCGCGGTCACCCCGACCTCCTCGCCGCCCTCGCCGAGCGCGGCATCGAGTCCGACGACGACGTGCTCTTCGACATGTGGGCCTTCGGCGGCCATCTCATCCCCGAGCGGTACGCCGGCAAGCGGGTCGGCTGGGTGGACCTCTGGGTCCGCGGCTCGGAGAACGGCAACCCGTACGCACACCCGATCCCCGGCATCACGCCGATCCTCGACCTCAATGCCGGCGAGCTCCTCGAGATCGAGGTCCACGGCACCTCTGGTGCCCACGGGCCCAGCCTGCCGACCGTCTTCGCGCCGGTGATGGGGGAGTACCTCCCGAGGCTCGTGGCCGAGAAGGTCGACGGCTTCGAGGTGCGCACCGATCGCTCCACACTGGACATCGTCCAGCCCGACGGCGCCGGATTCACCGTCGAGGGTCAGGAGCTGGGGTGGCAGCGCTGGAGGATGCGGGTCGGGTTCAACTACCGCGAGGGGCTCACCCTTCACCAGGTCACCTACGACGGTCGCTCCGTCGCTGACCGGCTGAGCTTCGCCGAGATGGTCGTGCCCTATCGCGATGCTGGCTCGCAGCACTTCCGCCGGACGGCGTACGACATCGGCGAGTGGGGCCTGGGCAACATGACCACCTCGCTCGAGCTGGGCTGTGACTGCCTCGGCGAGATCGTCTACCTCGACGCGGTCCTGGCCGACTCGAAGGGCCAACCCAAGGAGATCCGCAACGCCGTCTGCCTCCACGAGGAGGACAGCGGGGTGCTCTGGAAGCACGTCGACTACCGCGCCGGCGCCGAGGTGCGCCGGTCACGCCGGTTCGTCGTCTCGTTCCACACCACCGTCGCGAACTACGAGTACCTCGTCTACTGGCGCTTCTACGAGGACGGCAACATCGAGTGCGAGGTCCGCGCCACCGGGATCATGGTGACGACGCCGTACGACGCCTCCGCCGGTGCTCCTGCCGGGCCGGTCGTCGACCAAGGAACGTATGCGCCCATCCACCAGCACTTCATCGTCGCCCGGCTCGACCTCGCCGTCGACGCTGAGGACGGCAGTGGCAACACGGTCGTGATGACGGAGACCGTGCAGCCGCCCGTCGGACCGGCGAACCCGGACGGGCTCGCACTGCAGGCGACGTCGACGCCGTTGAGGACGGAGGCGGACGGGAAGCAGGACTTCAGCTGGGAGACCCAGCGGGCCTGGAAGGTCACGAACCCCAACAAACAAGGGGGATTGGGTCAAGCGCCGGCCTACAAGCTCGTGCCCGGCGCGGCGATCCCGTCGATGCTCGCCCCCGATTCGCCGGTGCTCGAACGGGCCCGCGTCCTCGAGCACGCGCTCTGGGTCACGCCCTACGCGCCCGACGAGCGTTGGCCCTGTGGTGAGTTCGTCACCCAGTCCACGACGGACACCGGACTCCCGGTGTGGACCCGGGCCGATCGCAGCATCGAGAACACCGACGTGGTGCTCTGGTACACCTTCGGCATCCACCACGTCCCGCGTCCCGAGGACTGGCCGGTGATGCCCGTCGACATCGTCAGCTTCTGGCTCAAGCCCGTCGGCTTCTTCGACCGCAACCCCGCCCTCGACGTCGCGCCGTCCGAGGGCTCGGGAGACCACTGCCACCACCACTGAGGCGCGGGAGCGGATCAGCCCAGGCGGCCGGTGAGGCGGGCGTAGAGCGCCTCGCTCGCCTCGTTGAGCCCGCGGACCTCGACGTCGGTGCCGCGGCCGGCGTACTTCGTCGTGACGGCGTCGAGGGCGGCGACGGTGGAGGCGTCCCAGACGTGGGAGTCGCTGACGTCGATGACGACGCGGGAGGGGTCCTCGGCGTAGTCGAACTGGGCGTAGAGGTCGTTGCTGGAGGCGAAGAAGAGCTCGCCGGTGACGCGGTAGTGCGCCACCGCCGCACCGTCGGCGCTCGTCACCAGTTCTCGCTGTACGTCGGCGAGATGCGCCACACGACGGGCGAAGAGGAGCGCGGCGACGATCACGCCGACCACCACGCCGATGGCGAGGTTGTGGGTCGCGACGACGACGATGACGGTGGTCACCATGACGGTCGTCTCGGAGGCGGGCATCCGGCGGAGCATGCGCAGGCTGTGCCAGTCGAAGGTGCCGACGGCGACCATGATCATCACGCCGGCGAGCGCGGCCATGGGGATCCGGCCGACGACGTCGCCGAGCGCGAGCAGCAGCACCAGCAGGAAGGCGCCGGCGAGGAAGGTCGAGATGCGGGTGCGTGCGCCGGACTGGCGGACGTTGATCATCGTCTGGCCGATCATCGCGCAGCCGCCCATGCCGCCGAAGAGGCCGGTGACGAGGTTGGCGATGCCCTGCCCGCGGGCTTCGCGGTGCTTGTCCGAGTGCGTGTCGGTGAGGTCGTCGACGAACTTCGCCGTCATGAGCGACTCCATCAGGCCGACCAGCGCCATCCCGAGCGCGTAGGGCGCGATGGCCTGGAACGTGTCCCACGTCCACGGCACGTCCGGCAGACCGAACGGCGGCAGGCTGTCGGGCAGGCGGCCCTTGTCACTCACCGTCGGTACGTCGACCGCTGCTGCCCAGGTGATCGCGGTCAGCACGACGATGGCGACGAGGGGCGACGGCACTGCGGTGGTCACCCGCGGAAGGAGCCAGATGATGCCGATCGAGAGGGCCGCGAGGGGATAGACGATCCACGGCACGTCGTGCAGGTTGTCCCACTGGGCGGTGGCGAGCAGGATGCCGAGCGCGTTGACGAAGCCGACCATCACCGACCGCGGCACGAAGCGCATCAGGCGCGCGAGCTGGAGCAGACCCAGCAGGACCTGGAGCAGTCCGGCGAGCAGGACCGTGGCGACGAGGTAGTCGAGGCCGTGCTCCTTCGCGACCGGCGCGACCACCAGGGCGACCGCGCCGGTCGCCGCCGAGATCATCGCCGGACGCCCGCCGACGATCGCGGTGGTGACGGCCATGGTGACCGAGGCGAAGAGCCCCACGCGTGGGTCGACGCCGGCGATCACCGAGAACGAGATCGCCTCGGGGATCAGCGCGAGCGCGACGACGAGGCCGCCGAGCACCTCGATCCGCAGCAGACGCGGTGACCTGAGCGCAGTCCGGACGTCGAGAGGGCGGGGAAGTGCGACCGACACGTCAGGCAGTGCGGGGAGTCAGTCCTGCGCCGGAGCGCTGCTGCCCGAACCGCTCGAACCGCTCGGGCGGCGGCGACGACGGCGGTTGCGCGAGGCGCCGGCCGGCTTCTCGCCCTCGGCAGTCGCGGTGGACGCGGAGCCCTCGGCAGGAGCGGTGGCGGTCGACGTACCGTCGGCGGAGCCGCCGCGCGTGCGGGTCCGGTTGCGGTCCGTGCGCTGGCGGGGAGCGCGGTCGCCCGAGCCGGCCTCGCGGGCGGACGGGCGCTCCTTGCGCCCAGATGATGCAGTCGGCGCGGCCGCTGGCTTAACGCGGCCCTTGGTGCCCTTGACGATCGCGTGGTCGGTGAGGAAGTTCTCGGAGGATGAGTAGGTCTCGGCCGGGTCGTCGAAGTTGAGGTCGAGGGCCTTGTTGATCATCTTCCACTTGTGGAGGTCGGCCCAGTCGACGAACGTCACGGCGATGCCGGAGGCGCCGGCACGGCCGGTACGGCCGATCCGGTGGACATAGGTCTTCTCGTCGTCAGGCGTCGTGTAGTTGATGACGTGGGAGACACCGGTGACGTCGATACCGCGGGCGGCGACGTCGGTGCAGACGAGGATCTGGATCTTGCCGTCACGGAAGCGCTGCATTGCCTTCTCCCGGGCGATCTGGGCCATGTCGCCGTGCAGCGAACCGGCGTTGAAGCCGCGCTCGACGAGGTCGTCGGCGACGCGCTGGGCCTGGCGCTTGGTGCGGGCGAAGACGACGACCTTGTCGACGCCACCCTCCGGGTTGCCCTGGAGCAGGCGGCCGATCATCTCGGGCTTGTCGAGGTCATGGGCCTGGTAGACGTACTGCGTCGTCGTCTTGTGGGTCGCGTTCTCGTAGCTGGCCTCGGCGCGGATGTTCATCGGCGAGACGAGGTGGGTGCGGGCCAGGGCGATGATCGCGGCCGGCATGGTGGCGCTGAAGAGCATCGTCTGACGCGTCTTCGGGGTCTTGGAGAGGATCTTCTCCACGTCGGGGAGGAAGCCCAGGTCGAGCATCTCGTCGGCCTCGTCGAGCACGAGCGTCTTGACCTCGGAGAGGTCGAGGTGCTTGCGGTTGACCATATCGATGATGCGACCCGGCGTACCGACGACGACATCGACGCCGGCCTCGAGGGCCTCGATCTGCGGCTCGAAGCCGACGCCGCCGTAGATCGACATCACACGCAGGCCGAGGTTGGAGGAGATCAGCTCGATGTCACCGAAGACCTGGAGCGCGAGCTCACGGGTCGGGGCGACGATGAGCGCCTGCGGCTTGCCGTTGGCCTGCGCGCCGATGCGCTGCACGGCCGGGATGCCGAAGGCGAGGGTCTTGCCGGTGCCCGTGCGGGCCTGGCCGATCAGGTCGGTGCCGGCGAGGGCGACCGACAGGGTCATCTCCTGGATGGCGAAGGGCTCGATGATCCCCTTGGACTCGAGGGAGTCACAGATCTCGGGCAGGACGCCGAGGTCGCGGAAGGTAGGCATATTTTGTTGGCCGCTTTCAGTTTCGTGACGGATCCGTCACCGGGTTCGTAGCGGCCTCTGTGCCGCCGGACATACAAGAGTCAGTCTATCGGTAGGGTGAGACCGTGGTTGCATCGACGCAGGCTGCAGGGGATCCGTTCACCGATCCGGTCTACAAGGGCGCGGTCGTCGACCTTCTCGGCGCGATCGGCTACGGCGAGATCTCGGCCTTCGAGCGGTTGACGGACGACGCGGCGATGGCGCCCTCACTCGAGGACAAGCTCGCGCTGCTCGCGCTCGCCAATCGGCAGTTCGCCAAGGTCGAACCTGTCCGGGCGCGCCTCGCCGAGCTGACTGAGGACCCGTTCGCCGCGATGGAGCCCTTCCACGAGGCGATCGACTCGTTCCACTCCTTCACCGCCCCCGGCGACTGGTGGGAGGCCCTGGTGAAGGCGTACGTCGGCGACGGCATCGTCGGCGACTTCTACCGTGAGATCTCCGCGTTCCTCGATGAGGAGACGCGTGCCCTGATCACCTCCACGCTGAGTGACGAGGGCGAGACCGACTTCGCCATCGCGCGCATCCGGGCCGGCATCGCCGCCGACCACAAGCTCGGCGGCCGCCTCGCGCTCTGGGGCCGCCGCCTGATGGGTGAGGCGCTCACCCAGACCCAGCACGTCGCCGCGTCACGTGACGCGCTCACCGAGATCCTCGCCGGCAACGCCACGTTCGGTGGCCTGGACCTCGCCGGTATCGGCGAAATGTTCACGAGGGTGACCACCCGTCACATCGAACGGATGGCCACCCTCGGCTTGGAACACTGAGAAGCGGTCAGACCCGGCGGGTGTTGCGGCCCAGCACGGCCGACGCGATCGCGACCAGCACGGCGGTCACCACGATCTGCCACAGGTGACGGATCCAGTCGATGCCGTTCGTGGCGTTGTCCCACGTGGCCTCGTGGCCGTCGAAGGGCTTGTTGTTGCTTCCGGCCACGCCCCAGTAGAGGAAGCTGCCGACGAGCATCCCGATGATGCCGACGACCCACATCGTGAGGAACGAGATGTTGTCCCGGCCGCCGGGCGCGACGAACTTCCCGAGCATGCCGATGATCAGGCCACCGATCAGGGTGGTGATGATGAACCAGACGACGTCCATCGTGGATCCTTTCCGAGCGAGATCGGCGCACGGACGTGCACCATGGTGATCCTGTACCCGGAGAGACGGCTTTAAACAGATCCCATGACGCGGCCGGCCGCCGCGAGGGGCGGGATCAGGCGCGGAAGCCGACCGCGTTCGCCGTGGCCGAGCTGATCTCGACGTACGTGATCTTCGACGCCGGGACGAAGATCTTCTTGCCCTTGCGGTCCGTGAGGGTCAGCAGCGTCTCACCGGCGATCGCGGCGGAAACGGCCGACTCGATCGCGTCGACGGACTCGTCGGTCTCGACGACCAGCTCACGTGCGGCGTACTGGACGCCGATCTTGACCTCCACGGTCACTCCTTCTCGTTGATCATGACTTGGGGTATCCACCGATGCCGCGCCAGGCGAGCGCGGACACAAGGGCTGCGGCCTGCTCGCGTGCGATGCCACCGTCAGCCTCCAGCCAGAACCTAGAGGACTGCTGGGCCATTCCCACCAGCGAGACGGCGAGGAGCAGCGAGGCGGCGCGGGGGAGCCCGGTGTCGTCGGCGATCACGTCGGCGATCGCCTCGGCGCACTCGTTCGTGACCCGGTCGACCTGGTCGCGCACCGCGGGCTCGTTGGTCAGGTCGGACTCGAAGACCAGCCGGAACGCGCCGGACTCGCTGGCGACGTACGCGAAGAAGGCGTCGATGGTGGCATCCACGCGCTGCTTGTTGTCGGTCGTGGAGGCGAGGGCGTCGCGGACCTTCTCGATGACGTGGTCGCACGACTGCTCCAGCAGTGCGAGGTAGAGGTCGAGCTTGCCGGGGAAGTGCTGGTAGAGCACGGGCTTGGAGACACCTGCCCGATCGGCGATGTCGTCCATCGCCGCCGAGTGGTAGCCCTGGGCGACGAAGATCTCGAGTGCCGAGTCGAGGAGCTGCGCACGGCGCTCACGGCGCGGCATCCGGCCGCCGCGGGGGCGCGGACCGAGGTCCCTCGTGTCGTAGTCGGTCGTCACTGCATGTCCTGCTTCCCGCGGGCTCGTCTCAAACATGTGGTCCCTAAAGGCTACTCGTGAGTAGGTGCGGAACAATGGAGGGGTACGCCGGCGTTGCGACCTTGTTCGCGCCCTTTGGAGCTGCGACGTACGCCCAGACCGACAACCAGTGAGGAGAGCGCCGTGACTGTTCCGCCGCTCGTGGAGCCCGCCGACGAGCTCACCATCGACGAGGTGCGCCGCTACAGCCGCCACCTGATCATCCCCGACGTCGGCATGGCCGGCCAGAAGCGGCTCAAGAACGCCAAGGTGCTGGTCATCGGCGCCGGCGGCCTGGGCTCACCGGCCCTGCTCTACCTGGCCGCGGCCGGCGTGGGCACGCTCGGCATCGTGGAGTTCGACGAGGTGGATGAGTCCAACCTGCAGCGCCAGATCATCCACAAGCAGTCGACCATCGGCCAGCCCAAGGCCGAGTCCGCCGCGCAGGCGATCGCCGAGGTCAACCCGTACGTCAACGTGGTGCTGCACAACGAGCGCCTCGACAACGACAACGTCTTCCGGATCTTCGAGGGCTACGACCTCATCGTCGACGGCACGGACAACTTCGCGACCCGCTACATGGTCAACGACGCGGCCTACTTCCTGAAGATCCCGTACGTGTGGGGCTCGATCTACCGCTTCGACGGCCAGGCGTCGGTCTTCGCGCCGACCCTCGTCGACGACGCGCCCTGCTACCGCTGCCTCTACCCGGAGCCGCCGCCCCCCGGCATGGTCCCGTCGTGCGCCGAGGGTGGCGTGCTCGGTGTCCTGTGCGCCTCCATCGGCAGCATCCAGGTGAACGAGGCGATCAAGCTGATCACCGGGATCGGTGACCCCGCGATCGGCAAGCTCGTGGTCTACGACGCGCTCGAGCTGGAGTGGCGCAAGGTCCGTATCCGCAAGGACCCGAACTGCGCGCTCTGCGGTGAGCACCCGACGGTCGACTCGCTGATCGACTACGAGGTCTTCTGCGGCGCCCTCTCCCAGGACGCCGCCGACGCCGCCGCCGGCTCGACGATCTCGGTCGGCACGCTCGAGCACTGGATCAAGGAGCAGTCCGAGGGCGCCCGCGACTTCGTGCTCGTCGACGTACGCGAGCCCAACGAGTACGAGATCAACAAGATCCCGGGCTCGACGCTGCTGCCGAAGGGCGAGTTCCTCACCGGTGCCGCCTTCGACCGCCTCCGTGAGCTCACGCATGACGGCGAGAAGCAGCTCGTGCTGCACTGCAAGTCCGGCGTCCGCTCGGCCGAGTGCCTCGCGATCGCGAAGGGCGCCGGTTACAACGACGCCGTGCACGTCGGCGGCGGCGTAGTCGCCTGGGTCAACCAGATCGACCCCTCGCAGCCGACCTACTGAGGCACTGACCCAGGTCACCCACGATCACCCGTTCGGCTGATACCGGACGGGTGATCGCCGTCCTAGGGTCGGCCACGTGGAGGACCACGTGGTGGACCGCGAAGCGGCGGTGTCGGCGAGGCCGGCGGTGCGACTGGACGACATGCTGATCGCCGGGACGGTGCTGACCGCGCCGGACGGTCAGATGCGCGCCGCCGACCTCAGCCTCGACGAACACGTCCTGCTCGAGGAGCGTGACCTCGTCGACCCGGCGGGCCGTGTCCGTGTCGAACGGCTCGACGCCGGGCCGCTTCGCTGGGGTCCCGCCTCCGTCACCAGCCTGCCGCTCTTCACCGGCGCCGGCTCCGAGTGCCTGCTCGGCTGGCTCCTGTCGGTATCCGTCGACGGTCTCACGCCGAGCCCGGCGACAGTGCGAGCGCTGGCCGGGACGCTGGCCGAGGTGATGGCCGACCGTCGGGTCACGGTCGCAGCCGACAACGAGACCCTGCGTGCGGCCTGGGCGCAGCTCTGCGCCGGGCCCGGTGATGCGTCCCTCCTCGGCTGGGACGTCGACCAGCCCCTCATCGTCCTGGCCGTCGCCCTCGACCCGGTGCACGGGGGCCGGCGGCAGCCCGACCTCGTCGCGCGGGAGCGACTGGCCGAGGCCTGGCGCTCCGAGCTCGATCACTGCGGTGCTCCGGCGCGGCTGATCGACCTCGACGAGCTGCTCATGGCGGTGCTGCCCGTCTCCCTCGTCCCGAGCGTCGACGAGCTGGTCGCCGGGGTGGCGATCGGGCGCCCGTTCAGTGTCGGCGTCAGCCGGGTGGTGGCCGGTGTCGGTGATCTCGGCGAGGCGGCCCGTGAGGCCGAGCGGGCCCTGGCGGTCGGGCGTGATCGGGGTGGCGCGGTGACGACGTACTTCCAGCGGCTGGGGGTCGACCGGCTGCTGGCCCTGGTGCCGGCGTCCGACGCGGCGGCCTACGCCTCGGACATGCTGGGCCCGTTGGCCGCCGACACCTCCGAGGCGGCCGACCTGCGACGCACCCTGCAGCTGCTGCTCGACACTGACTGGAACATCGCCGAGGCGGCCCGCCTGCAGTACCTCCACTACATGACGGTGCGCTTCCGCGTCACGAAGTTCGAGCGCTGGCTGGGCCCGTTGGCCGACGACCCGGCCCGACGGCTCGATGTCGCCGTGGCCCTGCGCATACTGGGCGCGTGGACGTCCCCGACATCAAGCCCGACATCAGTGCGGTGATCGCCGAGCTCGGCCTGGAGCCCCACCCCGAGGGCGGTCACTACCGACAGACGTGGCGCTCGCCGGTGGAGGTGACGCTTGCGGACGGGCGCGTCCGTGCGGCCTCGACGCTGATCTACTTCGCGCTGCCCGCGGGGGAGAGCTCGGCCTGGCACAAGGTCAGCTCCGACGAGTTCTGGATGGCCCACACCGGGGTCGTGCAGCTGCAGTACGGCGGCTCCGGCTCCGTCCCCGTCGACGGGGAGATCGTGCGGGTCGGTGTCGACCTGGCGGCGGGCGAGGTGCCCCAGGCTCACGTACCGGCCGGCGTGTGGCAGCGCACGGTTGTGTCGGAGGTCGATGCCATCGTGAGCTGCATGGTCAGCCCCGGTTTCGACTTCGACGACTTCGCCCTCGCGTGACGCCCCTGTGACGACGTACCACCTCGCACCCCCTGCCGCTGCTCCCACGGCGCCAACGCTCGATGAGCACCAGCGCCGTGTGGTCGAGCACGGCGCCGGCCCGCTCCTGGTGCTCGCGGGGCCGGGCACGGGCAAGACGACGACTCTCGTCGAGGCGATCGTCGACCGGATCGAGCGCCGGGGAGCCTCCCCCGACGAGGTGCTGGCGCTGACCTTCTCCCGCAAGGCGGCCGAGCAGCTCCGCGACCGCGTGACCGGGCGGCTCGGTCGCACCATGACCGCCAACCCCTGCTCGACGTTCCACTCCTTCGCCTACCAGCTGGTGCGGCGCTACGCCCCGGCCGAGCTCTACGACGCACCTCTGCGGCTGCTCTCGGCGCCCGAGGCCGACGTCGTGCTGCGCGAGCTGCTCGCAGAGAACCCCGAGTCCGTCCGCTGGCCCGAGTCGTTCCGCCACGCGCTCGGCACCCGAGGCTTCGCCCGTGAGGTCGCCTCGGTGCTCTCCCGTGCCCGGGAGAAGGGGCTCGAGGGGTCGGCGTTGCACGAGCTCGGCCTCACCGAGGGCGTGCCGGAGTTCGCGGCCGCCGGGTTGTTCCTCGACCAGTACCTCACGATCCTCGACGCGCAGGGGGCGATCGACTATCCCGACCTGATCCGGCGGGCGACCATCGAGGCGGAGGCGCACCAGGCCGACCTTCGCGCGCGGTACCGGTGGATCTTCGTCGACGAGTTCCAGGACACCGACCCCGGGCAGATCGCGCTCCTGCAGGCACTGGCCGGCGACGGAGGCAACCTCGTTGCCGTGGGTGATCCGCACCAGTCCATCTACGGCTTCCGTGGCGCCGAGGTGCGGGGGATCTTGGAGTTCCCGACCACGTTCCCGACCGCCTCGGGCGACCCGGCACCGGTGGTCGCCCTGCGCACCACGCGGCGCTTCGGGCTCCGCGTGCTCACCGCGGCGCAGCGGGTCGCGGGGCGGATCGGCCTTCCCGGGACGATCGACTCCGACGCCCGCGAGGCCTTCCTTGCCCCGGAGGCGGCCGGGCCGGACGGCCGGGTCCAGGTGCTGACGTTCGACAGCGAGCGGGCCGAGGCCGAGCACGTTGCCGACCTGCTCCGCCGCGCCCACCTCGAGGACGGGATCGACTGGGACGAGATGGCCGTGCTGGTGCGCTCCGGTCGCTCCTCGATCCCGCCGCTACGCCGGGCGCTCGGCGCACTCGGTGTGCCCGTCGAGGTCGCCGGCGACGAGGTGCCGCTCGTCCGCGACCCGGCGGTCGAGCCGCTGCTCGAGGCCCTGCGTGCTGCGCTCAACCTCGACAACGACGACCCGCTACGCGGCGGCTACCTCGACCCGTCCCGGATCGAGGCCCTGCTCACCGGCCCGCTCGGTGGCCTCGCCGCCGGGGACGTACGCCGACTGGCCCGTGCCCTGCGCACCCGCGAGCGCCGCCCATCGCGCGAGCTCCTCCGTGCTGCGGTCGTCGACCCCTCGTTCCTTGCCGGTGTCACCGGTGCGGCCGCCGCGGATGTCGCCAAGGCCTCCGCTCTGGTCTCCCTGCTGCACCGCGTGCGTGTGCTGGCCGACGACGGTGCCGGTCCCGAGGAGCTGCTCTGGGAGCTCTGGTCGGCGACCTCATGGCCCGAGCGACTGCGCCGGTCCGTCGACCTCGGCGGCGCGGCCGCCCGGCGCGCCCACCGCGACCTCGACGCGATCGTCGCGCTTTTCGAGACGGCCGCCCGGGTGCAGGAGGCGCGGGACCACACCGATGCACGGGTGTTCCTCGAGACCCTGGGCGCCCAGCAGATCCCTGCGGACACCTTGGCCGAGCGCGGAGCACGGGGTGCCGCCGTACGGCTCTTGACGGCCCACCGCTCGAAGGGGCTCGAGTGGCGGCTCGTCGTGGTCGCGCACGTCCAGGCCGAGGCGTGGCCGGACCTGCGGCGGCGTTCGTCACTGTTGCAGCCCGACCGGATCGGGCCGGCGGGTGAGGGGTTGATCCCGTCGCTGTCACCGCGCGAGCTGCTCGCCGAGGAGCGGAGGCTCTTCTACGTCGCCTGCACCCGCGCCCGGGAGCGTCTCATCGTGACCGCCGTGCACAGCAACGACGACGAGGGTGAGCAGCCGAGCCGGTTCCTCGAGGAGCTCGGCGTCCCGCCGACGCGCATCATCGGACGACCGAAGCGGCCGCTCTCCCTCGGAGGCCTCGTCGCCGAGCTCCGCCGTGTGGCCGCCTCACCCGACTCGCCGCCGGCGCTGCGCGATGCCGCAGCGCGCCGGCTCGCGCGCCTCGCCTCGGAGACCCGCGGCGACCGCGCCCTCGTGCCTGCCGCGGACCCCTCGACGTGGTGGGGCACCCGCTCGGCCACCCGGGCGGTGTCCCCGTTGCGTGACCCCGACGGCCCGGTTCCGATCTCGCCGAGCGCACTGGATCGCCTCGTCCAATGCCCGATGGAGTGGTTCCTCTCCCGCGAGGCGGGCGGTGTGGCCGCCTCGCACCAGGCCGCGAACGTCGGTGAGCTCGTCCATGCGCTCGCGCAGCGGGTGGCGTCGAAGGAGCTGCCGCCGGACATCGAGGTGCTCATGAGCCACGTCGATGCGGTCTGGGAGCGACTGCAGTTCCGGACCTCGTGGTCGGGGGTGCGCGAGCACGCCCGCATCCGGGCCGCGCTGGAGCGGTTCCTCGCCTGGCACGGCTCCAACCCGCGCACGGTGATCGGGCTGGAGAGCTCCTTCCGTGCCGACGTCTCCGTCACCCACGAGGACGGTGGCGATCTGGTCCGCGTGAGTGGCCGCCTCGACCGCCTGGAGCTCGACCACGAGGGCAACGTCGTCGTGGTCGATCTCAAGACTGGCAAGAACGTCCCGACCGGCCCGGCCGTGCTGCGCCACCGCCAGCTCGGCCTCTACCAGCTGGCCGTCGACCGCGGGGGCGTCGCCGAGCTCGCGCCCGGCGCCGGCAGCGGCGGGGCCGAGCTGGTCCAGCTCGGCTCACCCGACCTCAGCGCGCCGGTCAAGGTCCAGGCTCAGCCCGTCCACGCCGACGACAGCGAGGAGCGCCTCGCGCTGCAGATCGAGCTCGGCATCGCTGCCCGGCGGGTCCGGCGCGAGGAGTTCCCGGCGATCCAGGGCGACCATTGCCGGACGTGCACGTTCCTGTCACTGTGCCCGGCGCGCGGTGCGGCGGCGGTGACCGCGTGACGCCCGTGTCGATCGACAGCCCGGAGGAGCTCGCCCGCCTGATGGGCGTGACCCACCCGGCCTCGCCCGAGCAGTGGGCGGCGATCACCGCGCCGCTCGAGCCGGCCGTCGTCATCGCCGGTGCCGGCTCGGGCAAGACGACCCTCATGGCCGCCCGGGTGGTCTACCTGGTCCTGACCGGCCAGGTCCGGCCCGACGAGATCCTCGGCCTCACGTTCACCACGAAGGCGACCGCCGAGCTGCGGGCGCGGATCATGCGCGCCCTCGAGGCCGCCGGCGCCCTCGACGAGACCGAGGATGGGGAGGTGTTGGAGCCGACGGTGGCGACGTACAACGCCTATGCCGCCTCGCTGCTCTCCGACCACGGCCTGCGGATCGGCCACGAGCCCGACACGCGCGTCGTCACCGATGCGGCGCGCTACCAGCTCGGCGCACGCGCGATCGACCGGCACAGCGGTGTCGTCATGCTGCTCTCGGACCATCCGCCCACGGTGATCCAGTGGCTGCTCGCCCTCGACAGCCAGCTCAACGAGCACCTGCGCACTCCGGCCGAGGTGCGTGCCTTCGACGAGGAGGCGCGCGTCGGGTTCATGCGGGAGCTCGAGGCCGAGCAGGCCGGCAAGGCGCGTTCGACCTACCTCGGTGTCTACGAGTCCGCGATCAACACCCTCGAGCGCCGCGGCGAGCTCCTGGACCTCGTCGAGACCTACCGCCGCCTCAAGCGTGAGCTCGGCCTGATGGACTTCAGCGACCAGATCGCGCTGGCGGCCCAGCTGGCGACCGAGCATCCGGAGGTCGGCGCGGGGGAGCGGGATCGCTTCAAGGTGGTGCTGCTCGACGAGTACCAGGACACCTCGACGGCCCAGGCGATCATGCTGTCGAAGCTGTACGGCGACGGCCATGCGGTCATGGCCGTCGGCGACCCCAACCAGGCGATCTACGGCTGGCGCGGCGCGTCGGTCTCCAACATCACCGGTTTCGGCGCGGTCTTCCCCAAGGCCTCAGGTGAGCCGGCGGACCTGTTCCACCTCACGGTCAACCGGCGCTCGGGCGCGCGGATCCTCGAGGCCGCCAACGCGCTGGCCGCGCCGCTGCTCGCCGTCACGCCGTCGGTGAAGCCGCTGGTCGCCGACCCTGCTCGAGGTTCGGGTCGCGTCACCACGCAGGTGTTCGAGCGCCAGGTCGACGAGCTCGTGTGGCTGGCCGAGGAGATCGCCACTGTCCACGAGGCGGGCACGGACTGGGCCCGGCTCGCGGTGCTCACCCGTGACAACGCCAGCGCCGGCCTCGCCTTCGACGTGCTCAGCAACGCCGGCATCCCGGTCGAGATCGTCGGGCTGTCCGGTCTGCTCCGGTTGCCGGAGATCGCGGAGATCGTCGCCGTCCTCCATCTGCTGCAGGACGTCACGGCCAATGCCGCGATGCTCACCCTGCTCAACGGTCCGCGCTGGGCGGTGGGGCTGCGCGACCAGCGGTTACTGGCCAAGCGTGCCGAGGAGCTGGCCGGTGGGCGCCGCGACTCCGACCGCGGACCGATCGACGAGGCCCTCGCCTCCCTCGCAGACGGCGTCGACCCGGCCGAGCTCCCCGCCCTCGACGACGCCCTCTCCGACCCGGGTGACCTCGACTACTCACCCGAGGCGCGCGAGCGCTTCGGCCTCCTCGCCGGCGAGCTGCGGATGCTCCGCAGCCACCTCGGTGAGCCGCTGATGGACGTGGTCCGTCGCGTGGTCGATACCCTCGGCACCGACATCGAGCTGGCGTCGGCCACGACACCGGCCGCGGCGGCGAGACGCGACAACCTCGACCTCTTCCTCAAGGCGGTCGCCGACTTCCAGGCGATCGACGGAGACATCTCGATGAGCGCGCTCCTCGCCTATCTCACCGCGGAGGAGGAGCAGGGGTCCGGACTCGAGCTGGCGACGCCGAGCGAGGCCGACTCGGTCAAGCTGCTCACCGTCCACCGCTCCAAGGGCCTGGAGTGGGCGGAGGTCTTCTGCATGGGCGTCGCGGAGACCGCGTTCCCCTCCAACCGGGGCCGCTCGACGTGGATCTCGACACCGTCGGTGATCCCGTCACCGCTGCGCCGCGACGAGTTCGACATCCCGCACCTGGTCGGCTTCTCGAAGGCGGACATCGACGAGTGGAAGCAGCGGCTCAAGGCGCACGACGCCAACGAGGAGCTGCGCTTGGGCTACGTCGCCTTCACCCGCGCCGAGTCGCGGCTCTCGGTGACGTCGTACCTCTGGACGGCGCGGAGGACGCCGTTCGGTCCCTCGTCCTTCCAGCGGCTGGTCCGCGACCTGCTCACCGAGCTGTGGGAGGAGATCGTGGAGTGGCTGGAGAAGCCCGAGAAGGGAGCGGCCAACCCCTACGACGCCCTCGACCCCGAGAAGCCGTGGCCATTGCCCGGCCCGGGCGAGGAAGCCCGCCTGCGCAGGGCCGCAGCCGAGCTCGTGGCCTCGATCGACCCGACTGCCCCGGACGAGGAGCTCGATATGGAGCAGCTCGCGATCGTCAACGAGTGGGACGAGGAGCTCGGCCGCCTCCTGGCCGAGGCCCGCGCGGAGACCGCGACCGAGGTCGTCGTACGTCGACCCGACTCGCTCTCCGCCACCGCACTCTCACGCTGGCAGGAGGACCCGGAGGGTTTCGCCCGTGAGCTCGCCCGGCCGATGCCGCGCCGTCCGTCAGCGGCCGCGCGCTTCGGCACGCGGTTCCACGCCTGGGTGGAGACCCGGTTCGGCCAGCAGGACCTCTTCGACCTCACCGACCTGCCGGGCCAGGCCGATGCCGGCATCGAGGACGACGCCGATCTCGCCGAGGTGATCAAGGCCTTCGAGTCGGGGCCCTTCGCCGAGCGCCCGCCGGCCTTCGTCGAGGCGCCGTTCGCCCTCGTGCTGGCCGGTCAGGTGGTGCGGGGGCGGATCGACGCGATCTATGCCGAGCCTTCGACGGATGGCCGGGAGGGGTGGCTGATCATCGACTGGAAGACCAACCGCTCCGCCACCGCCGATCCCCTCCAACTGGCGATCTACCGCCTGGCGTGGGCCGAGCTGCAGGGCATAGCGATCGACCAGGTCCGGGCGGCGTTCTACTACGTCCGCACCGGCGAGCTGGTCGAGGCCGAGGACCTCCCCGATCGCAGCGATCTCGAGGACCTGCTCGGCCAGCAGGGCTGACTCCCTCCGCGCATCCGACGTCCGGGACGACTCCGCCCGGACCATGGCCTGCAGTCACGACGTCCGGGACGACTCCGCCCACCGGCTGCCCGGAATGCGGGTCAGGTCGTCCCGGACGCACGTGCGTACGGGACGACATCGCCCGGCCCCGTCGCCGCGACCGGGTCAGTTCGTCCCGGACGGCGGTCGAGCCAGGCCGCGACCCCGCGGGCGGCGAAGCGACCGGCACGGTTCGCGCCGATCGTCGAGGCGCTGGGGCCGTAGCCGACGAGCTGGACGCGCGGATCGGCCACTGCGGTGGTGCCCAGGCGGTCGAGCTGGATGCCGCCGGCGGCGGTGCGCAGGTGCAGCGGGGCGAGGTGCGAGACCGCCGGTCGGAAGCCGGTCGCCCAGAGGATCACGTCGACCGGCTCGAACTCTGTGCCCGACAACTGCGGGTCGGCCCAGCGCACCCCGTCCGGCTCGATCCGCTCGAACATCGGCAGTCGCCGGTCATAGACACCCCTCAGCCGGGCCGCCTCCTCCTGCGGCCGGAGCATCAGCCCGGTGACCGTGACGACCGACTCGGGCGCCAGACCACGACGTACCCGATCCTCGACCAGCGCCACCGCAGCAGAGCCGGCCTCCGGGTCGAACCGGCCGGTCCGCCAGACCGGCGGCCGCCTCGTCACCCAGAGCACGTCGGTCACCGGAGCGAGCAGCCCGAGGAACTGGACGGCCGAGGCGCCACCGCCGACGACGATCACGCGCTTCCCGATGAAGGCGTCCGGCGAGGTGAAGCCGTGGGTGTGCAGCTGCTCGCCGAGGAAGGTCTCGCGGCCGGGGTAGTAGGGCCAGTAGGGCTTCGTCCAGGTGCCGGTGGCATTGACGATCGTCCGCGCCGTCCATCGGCGTCCGTCGCGTGCCTCCACCGAGAGCAGGCCGTCCACGTCGCGCACGGCGGAGACCTCCACCGGACGTACGACCGGGAGCTGCTCCTCGCGCTCATAGGCGCCGAAGTACGCCGGCACGGCCTCGTTCGCACGCAGATCGGACTCCGGCAACGCGTCGGCCTCGGGGAGCTCTGCGATCCGGTGCACGTCGTGCATCGTCAGCGCGTCCCACCGGTGCTGCCATGCGCCGCCCGGCGCCGCGTTGGCATCCAGCACGACATGCGAGAGCCCGCGACGCTTCAGGTGATGGCTCGCCGAGAGTCCTGCCTGCCCGGCACCGATCACGACGGAGTCCCACGTCTGCACGACTGGACAACACGGATCCCTCGCCACTTATTCATCCCGGGTCTACCTTTGGAGGCGTGACGTTGCCGCACGAGCGCCTCCACGAAGGTGCCCACGACCGTCTCGGACACCTGCGCGGCAACGACGACTGGGAGGCCGAACGATGGCTGGATCCGTCGACCCGCGTGCTCGTCGTCGCCGGCACCCGGATCTCGTCGCCACTGACCTGGCTGAGTCCGGCCGAGGCGCCCGAGGGCCGACGGGTCCTGCTCGGCGAGCGTGACGGCCGCGCCTACTTCGCCGTCATCGTCAGCCGCGACCACGCCGACGACAGCTGGCTGCCGCTGCGGTCGGTCCTGCCCGAGCTCGTCGGGGCGACGGATGCCCTTGCGCCGCTGGTCTTCCACGCCATCGGCATGGCCGAGTGGCTGGCGGCGACCCGGTTCTGTCCGCGTTGCGGTGGCCCGCTCGTGATGCAGTCCTCCGGGCACGAGCTCGCCTGCAGCGACGGGCATGTCCAGTTCCCGCGGTCGGACCCGGCGGTCATCATGCTGATCACCCACGGCGAGCCGGGCTCATCCGACGAGGTCGCGCTGCTGGGTCGCAAGGGGGAGTGGCCCGACGGTCGCTTCTCGACGCTCGCCGGCTTCTGCGAGCCGGGTGAGTCGCTCGAGGACGCAGTCCGTCGGGAGGTCGCGGAGGAGGCCGGCGTACGGGTCGGCGCGGTGCAGTACGTCGGCAACCAGCCGTGGCCGCTGCCCGCCTCCCTCATGCTGGGATTCACCGGTGTGGCCCTCGACCTCGACATCAACACCGACGCCGAGGAGCTGGACGAGGCCCGCTGGTTCACCCGCGAGGACCTGCTCCGCGGCGCCAAGGCCGGTGACCTGCTCCTGCCCGGCGAGGTCTCGATCAGTCGCTCACTGATCGAGGGCTGGGTCGGCCAGCCGCTGCCCGGCAGCTGGTAGCGCGAGCAGGATCAGCTGCCGGTCGCCCACGACGCCGGCGAGATGATCCACAGGGCCTCGGCCGGCCGGCTCGCACTCGGATTGCGCCAGGTGTGTGGCTCGCGACCGGAGAAGGTCATGGTGTCGCCGGCGGCGAGGGTCTCCTCGTGATCGGCGAAGGTGACCGCGATCTGGCCGCGCAGGACGTGGAGGACCTCGAGCTCGGCATTGAGCGTGTAGAGCTCTGCGCCACCGCTCGCGGCCGGCTCGACGGTGGAGTGCACCAGCTGCAGTCGCGACTGGGCGGGTGGCGTGAGTAGTCGCTCGTCGACCCCGTCCCCGGTGAGTTCGATGCGCGGCGCCTCACCGCGGCGTACGACGTCGGTCTTCGGCGCTGCGAAGAGCTCGCCCACCGGCAGCGCGAGGACCGAGCAGATCGCGACCAGAGTGGCCACGCTCGGCGAGGTCATGTCGCGCTCGAGGCGACTCACGAAGCCCTTGGTGACGTTGCTCAGCCGTGCCACGTGCTCGATCGTGAGGCCCTGCCGCAGCCGTGCGTCACGCAGACGTGCCCCGATCCGGAGACCGGCGGTGGTCTCACTCTCTTCCGTCACCTGGTCCCTCCTCAGGCCGCCGCTGCCGCCTCCGACACCCTAGCGACCGCGTCACCCGCCCTTGGTCTGTGACCCAGTCGAAACAGGGACGAGGTCGAATCCGAAACATGACAATGGTTGCGTTGTGAGCATCTGATGTTTACCGTGAGGCAACTCGCCTCATGCATCTCGACCAGGAGCCGACATGACGACCATCCCCTCATCGCCGCGACCACCCGCGATCGAAGCACGATCGATCGACTGGGTTCCCGAGACGGAGCGCCACGGCAAGCTCTGGCACCAGGCGCCGCTGTGGTTCCTGGGCAACTTCCAGTACTTCTCCATCCCGATCGGCTTCATCGGTCCCGGCCTGGGGCTCTCGATCGGCTGGACCGTGGTGGCCTCCGCGCTGGGCCTCGCGGTCGGCACGCTCTTCATGGCCTTTCACGCGACCCAAGGGCCGCAGATGGGTCTGCCCCAGATGATCCAGTCCAGGGCGCAGTTCGGCTATCGGGGCGTGATCATCCCGCTCTTCGCCACGCTCTTCACCTATGTCGCCTTCAACGTCACCGACCAGGTGCTGCTCGGCTCCGGACTCAACGCGGCCTACGGCTGGAACGCCCAGGTCGTCGCCGTCGTGGCGGCGGTACTCGCGGCCCTCCTGGCGATCTACGGCCACGACTGGGTGCACCGTTTCTTCCGGTGGATCCTCTACGTCTCGCTGCCACTGACCCTGATCGTCACGGTCGGTGTCATCATCGGCGCCGGTGGCGGCCATGCGCCGACGGCCCACTTCGGCTTCACCTGGGTGGCGTTCATGGCGCAGTTCTCTGCCGCCGCGGCGTACAACATCACCTACGCGCCCTATGTCTCGGACTACTCCCGTTACCTGCCGTCGAAGACACCGGCCGGCTCGGTCATCGCGTCGGTGTTCTTCGGTGCCGCCGGCGCCGCCCTCTGGCTGATGTCCCTCGGTGCGTGGCTCGCCATCCGACTCGGCGCCTCGGACGGCCTTGCGGGCCTGCTGCAGGCCGGCAACAACGTCGTCGGCCACCTCGGCGACGTGGTCGCCTTCCTCTCTGCGCTCGCGCTGATGGCCACGATGGGCATGAACGCGTACGGCGGCGCGCTGTCGGTCCTGACCGCGGTGGACTCCTTCAAGTCGATCAAGCCGACCCGCACCGCGCGGATCGTGACGATCCTCGCGCTGACGGTCATCTGGTACCTGATCGGCGAGACCATCAGTGGCGATGCCGTCGGCACCGTCTTCAGCTCGCTGACCCTGATGCTCTACCTGCTCGTCCCGTGGACGGCGACCAACCTCATCGACTACTTCTTCGTCCGCCGCGGCCACTATGCCCTCACCGAGCTGTTCCGTCCGCGTGGCATCTACGGGTCCTGGGCCTGGCGCGGCCTCGCGGCGTACGGCATCGGCTTCGTGTGCGAGATCCCCTTCATGGTCCTTCCCGAGTTGGGCGGCTGGAGCTACACCGGCTTCTTCGCCAGTAGGATGAGCGGCATCGACGTCGCCTGGATCGTGGGCCTCGCCGTCACGTCGGTCGCCTACCTGCTCTTCACGCGCGGCCTCGACCTGAGCGTGGAGAGGACGGCCGAGGCGGCCAGCAATGAGAGGCTCGCTGCCCTCGAGAGGATGGATCTCGCGTGACACCCGGCATTCCCCGGATCGAAGAGGGCGGCCACGTCGGCCCGATGGACGCCAGTGTGATGCCGCGGTTCGCGGGGCCGCCGACCTTCGCCCTGCTGCCGACGGCGGCCGAGGTGGGCGACATCGACGTCGCGGTCGTCGGCGTCCCGTTCGACACAGGCGTCAGCTTCCGGCCAGGCGCCCGTTTCGGCCCCGAGCACATCCGTGCCTCGTCGCGCCTGCTGCGTCCGTACAACCCCGCGGCCGACGTCTCGCCCTTCGCCGCCCTCCAGGTGGCGGACTGCGGTGACATCGCCGCGAACCCCTTCTCGATCCAGGAGGCGGTCGAGCAGGTCGAGCGCGGTGCGGACGCCCTGACCGAGCGAGCCGGGCGGCTCCTCACCCTCGGCGGGGACCACACGATCGCGCTACCGCTGCTGCGCTCGCTGTCACGGCGTCACGGCCCGATCGCGGTGGTCCACTTCGACGCGCACCTCGACACCTGGGACACCTACTTCGGTGCTCCCGTGACGCACGGGACTCCGTTCCGCAGGGCCAGCGAGGAGGGCCTGCTCGACACCTCGGCCTGCCTGCACGTGGGCACGCGCGGGCCGCTGTACGGGCGGGTCGACCTGCGCGACGACAAGGACCTCGGCTTCGAGATCGTCGCCGCCACGGACGTGCCCGACCTCGGCGTGCGGGGGATCGTGGACCGGATCCGGGCACGCGTGGGTGAGCGACCGGTCTACGTCTCGGTCGACATCGACGTCCTCGACCCGGCGTTCGCACCCGGCACGGGCACGCCGGAGGCGGGTGGCCTGCTGAGCAGGGAACTGTTGGGGGTCCTGCGCGGCTTCGCCGACCTCAACCTGGTCGGCGCCGACATCGTCGAGGTCGCCCCGGCCTATGACCACGCGCAGATCACCGGCATCGCCGCCGCGCACGTGGGCTACGAGCTCCTGTCAGCGATGGCGTTGGGAGCGTCGGCATGAGCACCGAGACCGAGGTGCTGGAGGCGGCCGACCGCCTGGTCGAGGCGTTCGGACGACATGATGCGGCGGCGTACTTCGCCTGCTTCGACGCGGATGCCGACTTCATCTTCTACAACCATCCGCAGCGCCTCGACTCACGTTCCGCGTGGGAGCAGTTGTGGCGGCAGTGGGAGAGTGAGGACGGCTTCCGCGTGCTCGGCTGCCGCTCGACCGATCGTTCCGTCCACGTCGTGGACGAGCGCACCGCCATCTTCACGCACGCCGTGGAGACCGACGTGAGCCTCGGTGGCGAGACCTCCACCAGCCGGGAGCGGGAGACGATCGTCTTCCATCGCGGCGATGCCGGCTGGGTCGCCGTGCACGAGCACCTCTCGCCGACCGAGGCCTGACGGCTCGCCGGCGGGGCGGGTCAGCTCGCGAGCGAGGCGAGCTTCTCCTTGATCTGGAGAACGCTCGGGTTCGTCTGCGCCGAGCCGTCGGGGTACACGAGGGTCGGCACCGTCTGGTTGCCGTTGTTGACCTTCTCGACGATCTCCGCCGTGCCGGGGACCTGCTCGATGTTGACCTCCTCGAAGACGATCCCCTCCCTGCCCAGCTGACCCTTGAGGCGCTGGCAGTAGCCACACCACGGGGTCGTGTACATCACGAAGGACGAACTCGGACTCTGCGCTTCGCTCATGTCAGGAGAACCTACGTCACCCTCGGACCATTCCCCACGACTCCGGAGATGTGCTCCCACGAGCCGGTTCACGGCACCAGCAGCCGGTACGCCGACGGCGAGACCGTCCACGTCCGGCGTCGCATCGGCCCCTCGATCTCTCCGTCCGTGCTGCACCAGAACTCCTCGCCCGAGACCCTGACCGACCGGCCGCGCTGATGGGCGACGTCGGCACGCCGGTGGTGACGGCCGAGAACGAGGTCGCGGGCGTAGCCGAGGTGACGGAGGAGCCCGACCGGTGTCGAGACGATCACGTCGATCAGGCCGTCGGAGGGATCAGCCGTGGGGACGAGCGAGGTGCCGCCACCGACCTGGGGGCCGTTGCCGATCGCGACCTGGAGCACGTCGGCACCGCCGCTGTACATCGCACGCTCGTCGACGTCGACGGACAGCCGCAGCGTCGGCGGGCTGAGCGCCGTCAGCAGCGCACCGATCGGGTAACCGATCTTGCCCAGGTGCTTCTTCCACCACTCACCACGCTTCGCCGCGTCAGCGCCGGCGCCGGCGTGCACGCTGTTGACCACGAGGCCGCCGACGTCGTCGAGCAGCACGTCCATCGGGCACGTGCGGCCCGCCAGCACGACAGCGGCCGCCTCGGCAGGGTCGAGCGGGATGCCGACACCGCGGGCGAAGTCGTTGCCGGTCCCGAGCGGCACCAACCCGACCGTCGTCGAGGCGAGACGGTCCAGATCATGGAGGGCGGAGATGACGGCGTGCATCGTGCCGTCGCCACCCGCCACGACGACCACGGACGGAGCTGCGGTCAGTGCCTCGGCGAGGGAGTCGGCCGTCGACGTACGGGCGAGGGTGACCTCGGCTCGTGCCTCCAGCACCGGCAGGAGCTCGGTGAGGTCGTCGTCCGGTCGGGCGAGTACGAGCAGGTCCACGTCCACAACCTAGCCATCGTGCGGTCCCTCCAGTTCGTGTGAGAGCCGGGGCGCCGCCTACGATCGAGGACGTGCCTCAGTTCGGTCGCCTGTCGAAGATCCACCTGCTCGCCGCGATCCGCGACTACACGACGGACGACGAGGTGCTCGAGCGCTATGAGCTCGATCCGGACGGCGCGGACGTGATGGCGGTCGAGCGTGGGAAGCAGTACGACGCCCGGGTGCTCGTGCTGTCGGCGTACGAGAAGGTGACGGGGGAGCGCCTCACCGGCGGCGACCTGCCCGCCGACCTCGCCAGCCTGCTGACCCGCCTCGAGCTCAAGGCCGTGAGCCGCCGCGAGCTCATCGCCGCCCAGACGCTCAAGTCGGCCCGCCAGCGCGTGCCGGGCACGCCGCGTGCCGCGCGCCCGAAGGCGCCCTCAGCGCCGGCGCAGGTGGAGAAGCCCGTCGCGCTCTGCCCGACCTGCTGGATGCAGCTGCCCGCCACCGGTCGCTGCGACAACTGCGACTGAGGGCCAGCCGGAGCCAGCCTCAGCCGGACAGTGCGCGCGCGAGCGAGCGCGCCGTGTCCAGGAGCGCGGGCAGGATCTCGCTCTGGCGCTCCTCGGTGAGCCGGGTGTTCGGTCCAGCCACCGTCAGCGCTGCGAGCGCGGCGCCGGAGCGACCGAGTACGGCCGCCGAGACGGCGGTGAGCCCGATCTCCATCTCCGAGACCGAGATGGCCCAGCCGCGGTCGCGGATCTCGTCGAGCTCCTCGGCCGAGGGCCAACGCGCCCGGGCGCGTTCGGGGGCCTCCTCCCACGCCTCCTTCTGCACCTCATCGGGGGCGTGGGCGAGAAGGACCTTGCCGGTGGCGCCGATCCCGAGGGGCAGCACCGTGCCCAGCAGCATCAGTGGCTGGAGCGTGTTCGGCCCCGGCGTCGAGACGGCACAGACACGGTGCGCGCGCTCGGGTACATGGAGTTGGACGCTCTCGCCGGCGCGTGTGGCCAGGTCGCGCATGAGCGGTTCGGCAGCGGCCCTGATCCCGAGCGACCGGTCAGCGGCGTGGCCCCACTCGACCAGGCGGTAGCCCGGTCGGTAGGCGCCGTCGTGGCCGCGCGCGAGACCGAGCTCGACGAGCTCGGCGAGCAGACGGTGCAGCGAGGACTTCGGCAGCTGGACCTGGGCGGCCATGTCGCCCAGCTTGATCGGGCCGTCGGCCGAGACCAGGACCTCGACGACCTGGGCCACCTTCGCGAGAACGGACACCGGGACTCAGTCGATCCCGACCGTGGCGCGCTGGCGCAGTCGCTGCGAGATGGCTCGGGCTGCGCCGGAGACCACCCGCGTGATGGCGGGAAGGTTCAGACGGTCGGCCGGCACGACGCTCGTCACGGCGGCGAACGCCTTGCCGCTCTCGTCGAAGACGGGGGCGCTCACCCAGACCATGGCACCGGTCCGCGCCACGGCGACGCCGTTGCGGCGGATCTCGCCGAACTGCTGGCGCACCTTGAAGTCGTCGACCGGCTTGTTGATCCAGGACAGTGCCTCGTCGTACGGCATGTTGGCCAGGAGGGCGAGGCCCGGCGCGGAGTGAGTGATGGGGAGCTCGCGCGGGGCGGTCCATGCCTCGAGGTCGCTCCGGCCCGCGAGCACGTCGAGGACCAGCAGGCGCTGGCTGTCGAGGCTGGCGAGGAGTGCCACCTCGCTGGTGAGGTCCCGCAGATCCACGAGGCACGGACGGGCCGCGTCGCGCAGGCCACGGATGCTCGGCACGTCCTTGCCCAGGCGCCACAGCCTGCGGCCGAGGCGGTAACGACCACGGCCGGCGCGCTCGACCGCGCCCGACTCGACGAGGTTGGCCAACATGCGGTGCACCGTCGCGGCCGGCAGCCCCGTCTCGTCACACAGGCTGCTGATCGACTGCTCGGTCGTCCCCGTGAAGCACTCGAGGATGTCGAGGACGCGTCCGAGGACGGAGCGCTTGCTGTCGAGGGTTACTGCGGTCGCCGTGGCCATGGTGTCTCCAGAATCGGAATGCGGTTCAGTTATTCAGAACGGCATTCACCATAGTTGTGAGGGCTGTCACATGCAAGCAGCCGCCCCGACAAATCTGTCGGAGCGGCTGCTGCAGGCCGGACGCGGGTTCGGCGGAGGCCCTCAGAGAGCGGGGGCGGCCTCCACGCACGAGGTGCTCGCGGCCAGCTCGCCGGCGTACGTCGCCACCTCCTGCACGTCGGCGACCCACTGCCGCACGACGGAGGCGTCGGCGTCTGCGGGCAGCTCACCCATGCGCAGGGCGATGGGCGGCGCGCCCGCCGGCTGGGGGACCCGCACGACGATCGAGTGCAGCGAGTACCGCTCGCCGTCGGTGATCTCAGGCTCGTAGAGCCGGGTGGTGTCCGCGATCAGGCTCTTCAGCGTGCGGGCGTGCTGGGGCAGGCCGCCGCCCGAGGAGTACTCCCGGATCACCGACATCCGCTCGGTCGACTCCGGCGAGGTGAGCGAGAGCGAGTAGCCGCGCTCGACGACGGTCTCCAGGTTGCGGCGCAGCAGCGCCAGCGTCTCCTCGTCCTGCCCGGACGCCGAGGCGAGCCAGGCCTCGGCCTCGGGACCGTCGCTGTCGGTCAGGTAGACGGCTCCGAGCGGGGCGACGAGCGGCATCCGGTGGCCGACGGAGATCCCCGAGGTCACCGGGGAGTGGTTGGCGGTCAGGACGAAGCAGACCTCGTTGCCGCTCTTGGTGAGGACCGAGCAGTCCGCCCCGTGGGTGAGGGCGAGCGTCTCGATGCGGTCGCGCGCCAGCTCGGCCAGTCGGACCGCCGTGATGATCTCGGGGCTGGTCGGGGCGACCAGGGAGGGCGGTGAGAACCGGCCGTAGCCGCCCTGGAAGAAGAGCAGGGGGAGGGCGGGGCGGCTGACCTTCAGGTCGGTCACACGACCGAGCACGATCCAGTGGTCACCTCCGTCCACGACGTCGTGGTGGCTGCACTCGATCCAGGCGACGGACTCCTCGAACACGGGTGATCCGCCGGGCGCCGGCGTCCATGCCACACCGTCGAACTTGTCGGGGATGCGGGACGCGAAGCGTCGGCACAGGTCCTCCTGGTCCGCGGCGAGCACGTTGACGCAGAAGCGTTCGGCCGTGGACAGACGGGCCCAGCTGCCCGAGTCCTTGGTCGGGAGGAAGGCCACCAGCGGCGGGTCCAGCGACACCGAGGTGAACGACCCGACGACCATGCCGGCCGGGGTGCCGTCGGAGGCGATGCCCGTGACGACCGCGACGCCGGTGGGGTAGTGGCCGAGCGTCTCGCGGAACTCGGCGGATGTGAACGGACTGCTCATGATTCCTCCAGGCTGGCGACGGCTGCATCGGCGCAGCGTCGATCGATCTCGGGTGGGCCTCCGCTCACCCCGACGGCACCGACCACGACACCGCCGCGCCGGATCGGTACGCCGCCGTCGAGCGTCACCGGCCGCCAGGCGAGCTCGTCCGAGGCGATGTCGAAGACCTCTGGCCAGGTCTCGGCCAGTCCCGTCAGCTCGACGCACGGCCGGCCGAAGCGGGCCGACGTCCGAGCCTTCGCGCGGGCCGCGGCTGCGGTGAACCACGAGGCCGAGTGATCGCGCAGGACGACCAGGTCGTCGCCGTACGCGTCGACGACGGCCACGGCACCGGTCTGGCCGGCCTCCGCGGCTGCAGTCCGAGCGGCGGACGCCACTCGCACCGCGTCGTCGTGCTCGAGGGTCATCGCGGTGCGCCGGCCTCGACCACGGCCGTGGCGTTGCCCTCGGGTGCGTCGACCGTGACGACCTCCGCCGGCTTGCGGATCAGCTGGTAGACCTCCGAGCGCAGTTCGGCGAACCGGTGCTCGGACTTGGTGCTCAGCTGGTCACGCGGCGTGGGCAGGTCGACGGGGATCAGCGCGGCGATGGTCGCCGGCTTGCCCGACAGCACGAGGACGGTGTCGGCGAGGTAGACGGCCTCGTCGATGTCGTGGGTCACGAGCAGCACGGTGATGCCGAGCTCGTCACGCACCTTGAGGACGAGGTCCTCCAGGTCGGAGCGTGTCTGGGCGTCGACCGAGGCGAACGGCTCGTCCATGACGATGACCTTCGGGTTGAAGGCGAGCGCGCGGGCGATGGCCACGCGCTGCTGCATGCCGCCGGAGAGCTGCCAGGGGTAGGAGCCGCAGAAGTCGACGAGGCCGACCTTCTCCAGCGCGTCGGTGGCGATCTGCTTGCGCTCCTTCTTCGCGACGCCGGCGGAGCGCAGCGGCAGCATCACGTTGTCGATCACCGAGAGCCACGGCATCAGGGAGCGGCTGTAGTCCTGGAAGACGATCGCCATCCCCTTCGGCGTCCCGTTGACGACCTGGGCGTCGAAGCGGACCTGGCCCTGGGTCGGCCGCTGGAGGCCGGTCAGGCACTGCAGGAGGGTCGTCTTGCCGACGCCGGACGGGCCGACGATGCAGACGAACTCGCCCTTGCCGACGCTGAAGTCGAGGCGCTCCCAGATCTGCCGTGGGCCGTAGGCGTGGCCCAGCCCCTCGACCTCGAGGATCGCGTTCTCCTGCTGGTTCATCACTTTCCTCCAAGGTTGTGGGCGGTCATTCCCTTGTGCCATCCGAGGACACGGTTCTCGACCAGGGTGAAGAGCTTGCTGAGGATGTAGCCGAGGATCCCGAGCGCGATGATCCCGGCCCACATGTCCGCGAAGCGGAAGGAGCGGTAGGCGAGCAGTGTGAAGCTGCCGACACCGCCCGGGTCGCCGACCATCTCCGTGACGGTCATGGCGACGATGCCGATGGCGAGCGCGGTCCTCGCGCCGGCGAACACCTGGGGTGCCGCGTTCGGCAGGATGATGTAGCGGATCCGGTCGCGCAGACTCAGCCGGTAACTGGTGGCGACGTCCTTGAGCAGTGGCTCGACCGAGCGCACACCGTCGACGGCGTTGAGCAGGATCGGCCAGGTGCAGACCATCGCGATGGTGAAGGTCTTGAAGGAGTCACCCAGGCCGAGCACCAGCATGATGACCGGCATCAGGGCGACGCCGGGCGTGGCACGCATCAGCTCCACGTAGGGCCGGGTGGCGTTGTCGAGCCAGTGCACCGTGCCGAGCAGGACGCCGAGCGCCGTGCCGACCACGCATGCCGCACCGAAGCCGATCGCGAGGCGTCGCAGGCTGGGAACGATGTCGGTGTGGAAGCCGTCCCAGATCCAGATCTCCTTGCACCGCTCGAGGATCGTCTGCAGCGGCGGGAAGTAGGGGTTGATGCTGTTGGCGCTGGCGAACCACCACGCGACCAGCAGCACGATGGGGAGCCAGATCTCCCAGCTCACGAGGCGGACGTAGCGGATCATCGGCGCACCTTGTCTCGTTCGGAGGGGTGCCACCACAGCGCACGGCGCTGGACGGTGACGAGCAGGATGTTCAGCAGCACACCGAGGAGCGCGGCGGCGAACATGTAGACGAAGAGCTTCTCGGGCGCGTGCGCCTCGTACATGCGGAAGAGCGCGAGGCCGATGCCGCCGGTCTGCCCGAAGTACTCGGCGGTCACCGCGAGGATCAGACTGACGGTCGCGGCGATGCGCAGGCCGGTCATGAGGAACGGCAGCGACGAGGGCGCGAAGACGAAGCGGAACCGCTCGACCGGGCTGAGCCGGAACGCCTTCGCGACCTGCCGCAGCTGGGAGCTGGCCTGCTGCACGGCGTACGTCGCCTGGATGATGAGCGGCCAGACCGCACCGAAGACGACCAGGCCGATCGCCATGGTCCGGGTGTTGCCGAACTCGAGCAGCAGGATCGGGATCACCGCGGTGCCGGGGATCGTGCGGCCGAAGTCGACGAGGAAGTTGGTGCTGAGCATCGTGCGGCGGCTCGACCCGATCAGGAAGCCGAGTGGGATCCCGACGATCACAGAGATCAGGAATCCGGAGACCGCAGTGATGACGGTGCTGACCACGGCGCCCCAGAAGTCACTGGTCGGCACCAGGTCGAACGCGGTCTGCAGGGTGAGGAGCGGCGTCGGGAAGCCGGCGCTCGAGCCCGGTCCCTTCGCGAACCACGTCCACACCGCGAGGACGACGACCAGAGCGCCGAGCTTCTGGGCGAAGGACACCAGCCGGGCCCGTGCGCTGGAGCGGGCCGCGGCGGGGGCCGCCCCCCGGCCGGGAGTGGCTCCCGGCCGGGTGGCGGTCTCGCCGAGGGTGGCGATACTCACGGCAGCATGTCCGCCGGGGTGATGCCGGCAGAGCCGTCGAGCATGCCGTACTTCTTCATCCGGTCGACCGCGAACGTGACGTTGTCGTCGGTCACGGGGGTCTCCGCGAACTCAGGGTAGACCGCGGCCTGGAGCAGCTCCGACGGGATGTCCGGGATGACCTTGGCGGCCAGGGCTGCCTTGCCGGCGGTGTCGAGTGCGTTGACCGCCTTGTTGCCCGCGATGATCGCGTCCTCGAAGTCGCCGACCAGGGCGGCGTTGCTCTTCGCGAACTGCTGGGTCGAGACGAACGCGTAGGCGAGGTCCCCGCCGGCCTGGGCGTAGCTGCCGATGAAGCGGACGGTCGGGTCCTTCTTCATCGCGGTGCCGTTGGGCTCCGAGACGACGGTGGCGTCGACGTTGCCGGCCTTCAGCTGGTCGGGGCCGGTGCGGCCGGTCTCGACCCACTGGATCTTGGAGGAGTCACCGCCCGCCTCGTCGACGGCAGTGCGCAGGTCCAGCCACAGCTGGCTGTTGAGCGCCGGGACGCCGAACTTCTTGCCCTCGAGGTCCTTGAAGGACTTGATGGGGGAGTCCTTCTTCACCCAGAGCGTGGAGGTGGACCAGCCGTCCGAGTTCGGGTCGGTGCCCACGGCACCGGGAGCGACCATGGTGAACTTCGTGCCCTGCGACGCGGCGACGAGCGGGGTGGTCATGTCCATGAGGGCGAACTGCAGCTTGCCGCCGATGAGCTGCGGGGCGGCCTCAGCGGGAGTCGCGATGGTGACGAACTCGACCTTCTTGCCGTCGGCCTCGAGCGCCTTGGCGACCTCGGGGGCCTGCGCGTCCAGCCCGTTGAAGCTGGGGAAGACGCCGATCTTGATCGTGTCGCCGGTGAACTCCTTGCCGCCGGCCGCGCCCGAGCCGCCGCCGCATGCGGTGAGGGAGGTGAGGGCAGCAGCAGCGATCGCCGCGAGGGCGATGCGTCGGGAACTGCGGTGACTGGACATGGTTCTCCTTGAAGTGCCGGGGCAGTACCGGTTCGATCCGGTGTTGGCTCCATCACACGGGCCGTCCGAGCGGCCGTCATCACCAATTCCGGCCAGTGAGGCAAATCACTCGGTTCCGGGGCTCCCGGACTAACTTCAGGGACATGACCGAGCTGACCCAGGAGTCCACGAGCCGCACCGTGAAGACGGCCAGCGGGCAGATCCACTACCACGAGGCCGGCCCGGCCGACGCTCACGCGGTGATCATGCTCCACGGCAGCGGTCCCGGCGCCACGGGCTGGAGCAACTTCAACGGTCAGCTGCGCGCCCTCTCTGACCGCTTCCGCGTGATCGCCCCCGACATGCCCGGCTGGGGCGACTCCGACCCCGTCAGCTACGAGGAGCGCAACCACCAGCAGGCGGCGCTCGACTTCATGGACGAGCTCGGCATCGAGAAGGCGTCGTACGTCGGCAACTCCATGGGTGGGGCAACCTCCCTGCAGGTCGCCGCCCGCAACCCCGACCGCGTCGCCGGTCTGGTGACGCTCGGCGCGGGCGCCGGCGGCGTGCGCCTCTTCGGCGCGGGTGACGGCCCCACCGAGGGCCTGAAGCTGCTCCAGGGCGCCTACCGCGACCCGAGCCCGGTCGGCATGGCGAAGTTCGTCGACATCTTCGTCTACGACGAGGCGTTCAAGTCCGAGGAGCTGGTCCGGCAGCGGTCGGACAACGCGCTGCGTCATCCCGAGCACCTGGCGAACTTCATCGCCGGGCTCGGCCGACCCCGCCGTGGGCTGGTCTCGGACGAGGAGATCGCCTCCATCACCGCGCCGACCCTGATCATCCACGGACGCGACGACCGCGTGGTGCACTACGAGGGCAGCCTGAAGCTCTGCGCCCTGGTGCCGAACTCGCGGCTCGTGCTGATCAACCGCTGTGGCCACTGGGCCCAGGTCGAGCACGCCGCTGAGTTCAACCGCCTGCTCGCCTGCCACCTCGACGACATCAGCATCGACAACCTCTGAGTAGGGGAGCGACCATGAGCAACGTTCTGCAGCGCATCGAGGAGCAGGCCGACTTCTTCTCCGACCAGGCGGAGGAGGCCGACGCGCTCGGCCGTCTGCCCGACACCACCGCGAAGATGATGCGTGAGCTCGGTGTGGTGAAGATCCTCCACCCGGCCGACTTCGGTGGCCTCGAGGGATCACCGATCGACTTCTACAAGGCGATCATGGCGATCGGCTCGCGGTCGGCCTCGGCCGGCTGGGTCGCCTCCGTGGTCGGCATCCACGCCTACCAGATGGCGCAGGCCGACCGTCGGCTCCAGGAGGAGATCTGGGGGAAGGACGGCGCTGCCTCCGACACCTGGGTCGCCTCTCCCTACGCGCCGTTCGGCAAGGCCACACCGGTCGAGGGTGGCTGGCTCTTCAGCGGCCGCTGGCCGTTCTCCTCCGGCACCGACCACTGCGACTGGGTCGTGCTCGGCGGCTTGCTCCTCGGCGAGGACGGCAAGCCCGTCGCCGGGGACCCGGTGCGGCACTTCGTCCTGCCCCGTGCCGACTACGAGATCGTCCCGGACTCGTGGAATGTGGTCGGCCTCAAGGGCACCGGGTCGAAGGACATCCTCATCAAGGACGCCTTCATCCCGGACTACCGGATGATCGACCCGAACGCCCTCAGTGACTTCGAACTGGCGCGGAAGGCCGGACGGGATGACTCCCCGACGTACCGGATGCCCTTCCACACCATGTTCAGCGGCACCATCACGGCCGGCACCCTCGGTGCCGCGCTCGGCGTGCTGCGCGAGGCTCGCGCCTACATGAAGAGCCGCGTCACGGTGAAGGGCGTCGCCACCAACTCCGACCCGCGCCACCTCTTCGTGCTCTCCGAGGCCGCCGCCGACATCGACGCCAGCGTGATGCAGTTCCTCTCCTCGATCGAGGAGATGTGGGGCTATGCGAACCGCCGCGAGGAGATCCCGATGGACCTGCGCGTCCGCGCACGCCGGGACCAGGTCCGCTCGGCGCACCGCGCGGTCGAGGCCGCGGACAAGCTGGTCAAGATGGCCGGTGGCAACGCCCTCCGCCTGGACAGCGCCATCCAGCGCGCCTGGCGCGACGCCCACATGGCGCTCGGTCACCAGGTCAACCAGGAGGACGTGGTCTACCAGGCCTGGGGCCTGCACGACATGGGGCTGCCGGTCCCGGCCTCCGCCCGGGTCTGACGCGGTGGCCGCGCTCACCACGCCGGACAAGGTGAGCGAGGAGGGCTGGCGGCACGCCACGCGTGCGTTCCGGCATCCCATGTTCCGACGCTTCTGGACCGCTGCCCTCGTCTCGAACGCCGGCAGTTGGCTGCAGAACCTCGCCGTCCCCTACGTCCTCTTCCAGCTCACGCACAGCGCGCTGTGGGTGGGGCTCGCCGCGGTGGCGCAGTTCGTCCCCAATGTGCTCTGCGCGCCGTTCGGCGGTGCGCTCGCCGACCGGTTCGAGCGGCGGCGGGTCCTGCTCGTCACGCAGGCCGGGATGACGGCCGGCGCGATCGGCCTCTGGCTGCTGTGGCAGCTCGGCTACCGGGAGCCGGCAGCGATCCTCGCGCTCGTCGCAGTCGCCGGCGCCTTCCAAGGACTCACCCTCCCCGGCTGGCAGTCGTTCGTGAACGACCTCGTGCCACGGGCCGACCTCACGTCGGCGGTGGCGCTCAACTCCCTCCAGTTCAATGCCGCCCGCTCGGTCGGTCCGGCCGTAGCAGGGGTGCTCCTGGCGACGCTGGGGCCGGGGTGGGCCTTCCTCATCAACGCGGCGTCGTACGTCGCCGTCATCGGTGCCCTGCTCGTGATCCGGACCGGCGCCGCACCGGCGCCCGGCGTCCGCGCCCCGATCGTCGCCGGGTACGTCGCCGCGGTGAGGTATCTCCGCAGACAGCCGGGGATCCAGGCCGCGATCCTGGTCTCGATCCTCGTCGGCATCCTCGGCAACCCGGTCTTCAGCCTCACGGTGGTCTTCGCCAGTGAGGTCTTCAAGGTGGGAGCGGTCGGCCTCGGCCTGCTCAACGCCGCGCTCGGTGTGGGAGCCGTGCTCGTCGCGCCGATGGTCGCCGGTGGTCGGCGTGCGGGCCTCGCCCGCAACGTGCGCTGGACGTTCATCCTCTACGCGGCCGCCCTGGCGGCCTTCGCCGCCACGACCCACGCCGTGGTGGCCGGCCTCGCGCTCGTGGTCGTCGGCGGCTGCTTCATGGCGGCCATCTCGTCGGCCAACACCGCGATCCAGCTCATCGTCGCCGACCACATGCGCGGCCGGGTCCTCGCGCTCCGGATCACTCTCTACTCCACCTCGCTCCCGCTGGGCACGTTCGTGCAGAGCTGGCTCTCCGACCTCGTCGGCGTACGCCAGGCGATGGCCGGCTCGGCGGCCTGCATGCTGGCCGTCGGGCTGGTCGTGGCGTTCTGGCGGGGCGGCGCGATCGCCCGCCGACTCGACGACCCGCACGATGAGTCGAACTGATTTTCCGCTCTGTGCCACAAGCCGACCGCAGCCTTCACCGGCCGGTGCAGAGTGATCGAGAGCACACCACACACACCCTGATGGGAGTTCCCATGACCGCCACCGTCCGCAGCCTCGGGTACGTCGTAATCGGCACCACCGACCTCGCTGCCTGGCGCACGTTCGCCCCGCAGGTCCTCGGCATGGAGCTCGTCGAGCACACCGAGACCTCCCTGCGCTTCCGCATGGACGAGTTCGGGTACCGGTTCCAGGTCGAGGAGGGGGCTCCCGAAGGCGTCCACACCCTCGGCTGGGGCGTGAAGGGTGCCGACGAGCTGACCGAACTCATCGCCCACATCGAGAAGTACGGCTACACCGTCACCCGCCACGGCCAGGGCTCCGAGCTCGCCGCCGCGCGCAACGTCAAGGAGGTCGCGACCCTCTCCGACCCCGACGGCCTGACGATCGAGCTCTTCCACGCCTTCGAGGAGGCGCTGACGCCGTTCGTCTCGCCGGTCGGCACGTCGTTCGTCGCCGACCGCGAGCTCGGAATGGGCCACATCTTCCAGATGGTCAGCGACCCGGAGAAGTACAACGAGTTCTACCGCGACGTGCTCGGCTTCCGGCTCAGCGACTACATCGGTCCGGCGACGTTCTACCACTGCAACCCGCGCCACCACTCGTTCGCGTTCGTGCCGGCGCCCAAGCCAGAGATGCAGCGCGTCCACCACATCATGATGGAGACGACAGACCTCGACGGCGTGGGTCGCGCGATCGACGCGATGAAGGCGGCCGGTGCGCCCGAGACGGCGACGCTGGGTAAGCACACCAACGACAAGATGATCTCCTTCTACGTCCAGACGCCGTCGAAGGTCTCCATCGAGTACGGCACCGGCGGCATCTTCATCGATGACGAGACCTGGGTCCCCACCCAGTACTCCTCGGCCCACTACTGGGGCCACGACCGCGAGGACGCGTGACCATGACCACCGCCATCGATCCCGCCATCGCCATGCAGGCGGGTGCTCCCCGCGACACCGGCCTGCGTGACCGGATCCGCGCCGTCGCGGACACCCTGCGCGAGGACGCCCCGGCGTGCGACGAGCTCGGCCGCGTCACCGACGTGACCGCCGACGCACTCCGTTCGACCGGCATCCTCAAGATGCTGCACCCCAAGGACTTCGGCGGCCTCGAGGGCCACCCCACGGAGTTCATGGAGGGTGTCATCGAGGTCGGCTCGCTCAACTCCTCGGCGGGCTGGGTCTCCGGCGTCGTCGGCGTCCACCCGCACGAGGTGGCCCTGGCCTCGCGTGAACTGCAGGAGGAGATCTGGGGGGACAAGGCCCCGCTGGGTCCCGAGACGCTGATCGCCTCGCCGTACGCGCCCGGCGGCACGCTCGTGCCGACCGAGGGTGGCTACATCTTCAACGGGCGCTGGGGTTACTCCTCCGGCAACGAGCTGTGCCAGTGGGTGACCATCGGTGCGTTCAAGGCCGATGCCGACGGTGTCGTGCGTGACCGCACCGCGGTGCACGTCGCCGTGCCGGCCTCCGACTACGAGGTCATCCAGGGCTCCTGGGAGGTCTTCGGCCTGCGCGGCACCGGCTCCAAGGACCTGGTCATCACCGACGCGTTCGTGCCCGAGCACCGGGTGATCGAGCTCGAGGCCGTGACCGAGGGATCGGCCGCTCCGGCCGCCGGTCGCGGTGACGCCCCGGTCTTCTACCTTCCGCGCAACGTGGTCTTCAGCGGTGCCGTCGCTGCAGCCACCATCGGCATCTCCAAGGGCGTCATCGACACCTTCGTCGAGGTCACCCGCGACCGCGAGGCGCGCCACGGCAAGGCCTCGCAGGACCCGTTCCAGCTCGCCGCCCTCGGGCGCGCCTCCGCCGAGGTCGACGCCTCGATCGTGCAGCACCTGCACGACATCGACCGCGCCTACGCCTACTGCCTGCGCGGCGAGGTCGTCCCGATGTGGCTCCGCGCCGAGATCCGGCGCAACCAGGCCGCGGCGGCCGACCGCGCCACCCGCGCCGCCGACTCGCTGTTCCGGATCACCGGCGGCGCCGGGATCCACGTCGGTAACGGCCTCGAGCGCCGCTGGCGCGACAGCCAGGCCGCGATGCACCACATCAGCAACCTGACCGAGCCCGTGTGGCAGTCATGGGGCCTTCTTCACTTCGGCCACCAGCCGCTGCCCACCGTCAAGTTCTGATGACCGCGCTGACCTTCGAGGCCACGTCGCGCCGCCTCACCGTGGCCGGCGTCGACCTCCACCTCCACGAGGCCGGCAGCGGTCCTCTCCTGCTGCTGATCCACGGTGGGGCGCCGGGCGCCTACGGCTGGGGCAACTTCGGCCAGAACCTCCCCGCGCTCGCCGCGTCCTACCGGACGGTGATCGTCGACCTCCCGGGATACGGCCGCTCGGAGCGGCTTCCCGAGTGCGCCGCCCCCTCCGGCAGGTACGCCGCCAACGCGGCCGTCTTCGCAGAGCTGGTCTGCGAGCTGGGCGAGACCTCGGCCCACGTGGTCGGTCTGGCGACGGGTGGCGCGATCGCGATGGCAATGGCGCTCGACCACCCCGAGGTGGTCGACCGGTTGGTGCTCGTCAGCTCCGCCGGCGCGCTCCCGCTCTTCACCCCCTCGCCGAGCGAGGGCCAGAAGCTCATCCGGACCTACTACGCCGGTGAGGGCCCCTCGCGCGACAAGATGCGCGCCTACCTGACGATGATGCTGGCCGACCCCGACCTGATCACCGACGAGCTTGTCGAGGAGCGCTACCAGGCCTCGCTGACCAAGGTGGACGACATCGGGTCGCCCGAGCAGCTCTGGGCACGGGTCGACGAGATCACCGCCAAGACGCTCGTGATGTGGGGCCGGGACAACCGCGTGCAGGGCTACGACAACGCCCTCTTCCTGCTGCAGCGGATCCCGGACGTGGAGGTGCACCTCTTCGGCCGCACCGGACTGTGGGTGCCCTTCGAGCGGGCGGCTCGCTTCGAGTCGCTGCTCATCGACTTCCTGGAGGACCAGTCGTGAAGATCAACGTCGGCGGAGTGACGATCTCCTATGAGGAGGCGGGCACCGGCACGCCGGTCGTCCTGCTCCACGGCTCGGGACCCGGTGTCTCGGCGAAGGCCAACTGGGGACGGACGATCACCGCCGTGGCGGACATGGGCTACCGCGCGATCGCTCCGGACTTCCTCGGCTTCGGTGAGAGCGACCGCCCCGAGGGCTACACCTACACCTCGTCGAAGTGGGCCGAGTCGGTCGCGGCGTTCCTCACGGCGCTCGACCTCGGGCCGGTGCACCTGGTCGGCAACTCGATGGGTGGCCGGATCGCGCTGACCCTCGCCGCCCGATCGCCCGAGCTGGTCCGCTCGCTCACGCTCATGGGTGTGCTGTCGCCGTCCGTGCCCCGGTCCGAGGCACTCACCAACCTGCGCGGCTTCGCGCCGTCCTACGACTCGATGCGCACCACCCTGCGCGACGTCTTCGTCGTCAACCCGGACATCGTCAGCGACGAGCTCGTCCAGGCCCGCTTCGAGGCCGCCTCGCGTCCCGGCGAGGCCGAGCACTACCGCGCCATGTTCTCGACCCCCGAGGCCAACCTGCTGCCGCTCACCGAGGACCAGCTCCGCGAGATCGCCGCTCCGGCACTCGTGCTCCACGGCCGCGAGGACAAGGTCGTCCCGGTCGAGAATGGCATCTCTCTCGGCATGCTCCTGCCTGAGGTGACCTCCGTCCTCGTGAGCAGCTGCGGCCACTGGGTGCAGGTGGAGCAGGCCGACCTCTTCGAGGCGCAGCTGAAGCTCTTCCTCGCCGGAGTCGACGCTTCATGACCGCCACTGCGACGAGGGCCACGGTCCCGGCCACGACGGCTGCGATCGCTGGCTTCGCGACCCGGCGTCGTACGGCGACGGAGGCGTCACTCAACACCGACGCAGTCGCCATCACGGTCCTCGACACCCTCGGCGTCGCGATCGCGGGCAGCACCACGGAGGCCGCCCGCGTCATCGCAGCCTGGGCCGCCGACATTCCCTCGGTGGGCGCAGCGCCGGTGTGGGGGACAGGCACGCGGGCCGCGCCGGCCGACGCAGCTCTCGTCAACGGCACGGCCTCGCACGCCCTGGACTGGGACGACGCGTCTCCGTCGGTGCCGATGCATCCCGGTGCCGTCCTCGTCCCCGCGCTGCTGGCCCAGGCGGTGACGACCGAGGTCACCGGTGCCCAGCTGGTCGAGGCCTACCACGTCGGCGCCGCCGTCTTCCGGGCCGTCTCCGAAGCCCTGCCCGTCAACGCCTCGGTCGCACGCGGATGGCACAACACGGCCACCTCCGGCCGACTCGCCACCGCGGCCGCGCTCGCCAACCTGACCCGCCTCGACACCGTCGCGACCGAGCATGCGCTCGGTCTCGTGGCCTCGATGTCGAGCGGCAGCGTCACCAACTTCGGCACGATGACCAAGCCGCTCCACGCCGGCCTGGCTGCGCGCGACGGCGTGGTCGCGGTCTCCCTCGCCGCGCGCGGCTTCACGGCCGACCGCACCCAGTTGGAGGACGTCCACGGCTTCTTCGCGCAGTACGGCGAGCGCCGCCCGGACCTCCTCGCCGCCCTTCCGGACCGGCTCGAGCACTGGTACGACGCCTGGCCGACCGACTGGTCGATCAAGCGCTACCCGTGCTGCTACGGCACCCACCACGCCGCGGATGCTGCCCTCGACCTGCGCGACCGGCTCGACGTCGCCGACATCGAGCGGATCGACGTGTCGATGTACGCCGCCGACTTCGGCATCCTCACCGTCGGCCGCCCGACGACCGGGCTCGAGGCCAAGTTCAGCCTGGAGTACGTCGTCGCCGTCGCGCTCCTCCGCGGAGCGGTGACCCTGGCCGACTTCGAGGACGCCGCAATTCCGGATCCGGCCGTCGAGGCGCTGCGGGCGAGGATCCACGTCGTCCCCGACGAGGACGAGCCGGCACGCTTCGCCAGCCTCCGGGTCACCCTGCGCAACGGCCGCGTTCTGCACACCCGGACCGACCTCACCCGCGGTGATGCCCGCAACCCGATGACACACGACGAGGTCCGGGCCAAGTTCGTCGGGGCCTGCCGCAGTGCGGGATGGCCCGAGGAGTCGGCCACCGACGCCGCCGATCAGCTGCTCGCGCTCGCGTCCCACGCGAGCGTCTCCCAGATGGTCGCCCGCCTGGGCGACCCGACACCACGAAGCGAAAGGACGACGCCATGACGGCCTCTGTGAGGAGCCTGGGCTACCTGAGGATCAACTCCACCGACCTCGACGCCTGGAAGGAGTTCGGCGAGAACCTGCTCGGCCTGATGGTCGTGGAGGCCACCGGCGAGCGGGTCCGCTTCCGCATCGACGAGTACGAGTACCGCATCGAGGTCCTCGCTGCCGACAACGACAACGTCACCACGATCGGCTGGGAGGTGGCCACCGAGGCCGACCTCGAGGAGCTCGTCAGCCGCCTCGAGGAGGCCGGCTACAAGGTCGAGCAGCTCGGCAAGGACGTCGCCAAGGAGCGCAACGTCACGCGACTGGCCACCTTCCGCGACCCCGACGATGTCCTCAGCCTCGAGCTGTACGTCGGGCTGAAGACCGCCAACGAGCGGTTCTACTCGACCAAGGGCGCCACCTTCGTCGCCGGTCGCGCCCTGGGGCTCGGACACGTCTTCCAGGTGGTCGGGGACGCGGAGAAGTACGACGAGCTCTACCGCACGATCCTCGGGTTCCGCCTCAGCGACTACATCGAGGTCCCGCCGAACCTCGAGGCGACGTTCCTGCACTGCAACCCGCGGCACCACTCGTTCGCCTACGTGGCGAACCCCAAGCGTCCGCTGGGCCCGGGGCACTTCATGGTCGAGGTCGACGATCTCGACAGCGTCGGCCGCGCCTGGCAGCAGATGCTCGACGAGAAAGCGCCGGTCATCCAGACCCTCGGCCGCCACACCAACGACAAGATGATCTCCGCCTACGTCAAGACGCCCTCCAACGTCGGCGTCGAGTACGGCTTCGGCGGCCTCCTCGTGGACGACGCGACCTGGACCCCCACTCGCTACGACTGGGCCCACTACTGGGGCCACGAGAAGCAAGCGCTCTGACGCGCGCGAAAGGGACCGACATGACTGAGCTGACGTACGACAACACCAGCCGATTCGTGGGCCTGCCGTCAGGCAAGGTGCACTACAACCAGGTCGGCGAGGGCCACCCGCTGATCATGCTGCACGGCAGTGGTCCCGGCGCCACGGGCTGGAGCAACTTCGGCCCCAACATCGCCGAGCTCTCCGAGCGCTTCGCCTGCTACGCCGTCGACATGCCGGGCTGGGGCGAGTCCTCGCCGGTGCCCGGCGATGAACGGGACCACGTGCAGACCGCTCTGGAGTTCATGGACGAGCTCGGTCTGGAGAAGGCCGCGTTCGTCGGCAACTCCATGGGCGGCCTGACCACGATCAACTTCGGGGTCCGGCACCCCGAGCGGCAGTCGCACTTGATCACCATGGGCGCGGGCGCCGTCGGCGTGAAGCTCTTCGGCTTCGGCGACGGGCCGAGCGAGGGGCTCAAGACGCTCGTCAGGGGCTACCGCGAGCCGTCGATCGAGACGATGCTCGACCTGGTCGACGTGATGGCGTTCGACGCCGGCGAGAACCGCGAGCGACTGGCCCGCGAGCGCTACGAGAGCCTGGCGGCGCACCCCGAGCACGCGACGAACTTCCTCAGCGGCTCCGGCAAGCGCGACTGGCCCTCGGAGGAGCAGCTCGCCGGAATCAGGAGCCCCGCGCTGCTGATCCACGGCCGCGACGACCGCGTCGTGTCCTATGAGAGCGGGCTCAAGCTGGTCGCCCTCATCCCGAACTCGCGACTGGTCCTGCTCAACCGCTGCGGCCACTGGGCCCAGGTCGAGCACGCGGCCGAGTTCAACCGCCTGGTCGCCGACTTCGTGACCAACAACTGACAGCCACACCCAGCCAGAGCCAGGAGCACCACATGAGCGAGGTACTGCAGCGCATCGAGAAGACGGGGCCCTTCCTCGTCGAGGCGGCCGCGGACTGCGAGGCCGCGGGACGGCTCACCGACGACGTGGCCGACCGCCTCCGGTGGACCGGCGTCACCCGGATGCTGCAGCCCTCCGACTTCGGTGGCGCCGAGGCGCACCCGGCGGAGTTCTTCGAGGCGGTGATGGCCGTGGGAGCGCACTCCGGCGCGGCCGGTTGGGTCTCCGGTGTCGTGGGCGTCCACCCGTGGGAGCTCGGCCTGGTCGACCCCTCGGTCCAGGAGCAGATCTGGGGCGAGGACGCCGACACCTGGATCGCGTCGCCGTACGCCCCCATGGGAACGGCCCGTCCGGAGGGCGATGGCTGGGTGCTAAGCGGCCGCTGGTCCTTCTCCTCGGGCACCGACCACTGCCAGTGGATCGTCCTCGGCGGCTTCGTGACCGACGCCGAGGGCCAGATCACGGACCGGTCCAAGGCCGTGCGCCACTTCATCCTGCCGCGCTCGGACTACACGATCGTCCCGGACTCGTGGAACGTCATGGGCCTGGAGGGCACGGGCAGCAACGACATCGTCATCGACGGCGCCTACCTGCCCGCGGAGCGGGTCGTCGATCCAGAGGCGCTGCCGGGGCGAGAGCGTCGCTCGGGCAACCCGCTCTACCGGCTCCCGCTGGCGACGATGTTCGCCGGCGCCATCACGGCAGGCACACTCGGTCTGGCCCAGGGCGCCCTCGACTCGTTCGTCGAGGATGCCCGCGTCCGCGTCGACTCCCGCGGCGCTTCGGCGTCGACCAACCCCTACCAGCTCTCGGTGCTGGGCGAGGCGAGCGCCGACATCGCCGCCAGCCGACTGCAGTTCCTCACCGACATCAACCGGGTCTACGACATCGCCGCCTCCGGTGCCGAGATCACTCCGGCGGTGCGCCTTGAGCTGAGACGCAACCAGGTCCGTTCGGTACGTCGTGCGATCGCTGCCGTGGAGAGCCTCTTCATCCACGCCGGCGGCTCCTCCCTGCGTCGCGAGCACGCGTTCCAGCGGTTCTGGCGCGACCTCCACGCGGCGGCCAACCACTCGAGCAACTCGGCCGAACCGATGTACCAGGGTTACGGGCTCAACCTCTTCGGCCAGCCGGTCCCGCCGGGCATCAAGTACTGACGGCAGGCGTCTTTACCTTTTGACCCGAAACCCTTCCGCTCCCTCACCGCAGGGAGCAGGATGACGCCTGATCTGACAAACGTGGGGGTGTCACGATCACCTCGGACACCCCTACCCATCGAAGGGTTCGGGCCTATGTCATCGATGCGACGACGCATCCTCCTCCTCGCGATCGCCCTGGTCGCCACCGTTCTCGCCCCGTTCACGGGGCTCTCGGCAGCCTCCGCGGCGAGCTACAGCTGCACGACGGTGGCCACCCTCAAGGCCGGCGCGACGAGCACCTACATCGGGTATGAGGTGCCGGCCGCGCCCGGCCTGACCACGTCCTGCCCCGACCTGTGGAGCGGCGGCCCCTCTGACGGGACGGTCTCGCTCCAGCGTCGGCTGGCCGGCACAACCGCATGGCAGACGATCTGGTCCGAGGATCTCGCGGGCTCCTCGAACGCGGCCGAGCCGAACGTCGCCGGCACTGCGCAGTACAAGTTGGTCTACTCGGGCGGCACGTACACGTCCGGATCGGATTCGGTGACGTTCTCGCCGTCGACGAGCGCGGTGATCACCATCGCCGCCAAGCGCCTGGTGACGGTCAACAGCAAGAAGGTCCGCGGCAACAAGCCGATCCCGGTCACATGGACGGCCGCCCCGGCCGCGCAGGGCATCGTCTACCTCAAGAAGAAGGGCAAGAAGAAGTGGAAGGTGGCCAAGCGCGTCACCGTCTCCCCGTCCGGTGTCCGATTCAAGCTGCGCGCTCCGGTCGGCACGAAGGTCCGCTTCTACATCCCGGCGACGACCACCATCCTTGCCTTCGACTGGACCACCAAGATCAAGCGCACCGCGTTCTGATCCGACCGGGACCGGTCATGTCGGTGAGCCCGATTAGGGTTGCCGGCATGGCCGGTCCCGATGCACTTCTCGATGCTCTCGACCCCGAGCAGCGCCGGGTCGCGGAGGCATTGCGTGGGCCTGTCCGCGTCCTCGCCGGAGCAGGCACGGGCAAGACCCGCGCTATCACCCACCGGATCGCGTACGGCGTCGCCACCGGCGTCTACGCCCCCTCCGAGATCCTCGCCGTCACGTTCACGACCCGCGCCGCGGGGGAGATGCGACAGCGCCTGCGCGGCATGGGCGCCGGCGCCGTCCAGGCACGGACGTTCCACTCCGCCGCCCTGCGACAGCTGCGCTACTTCTGGCCGCACGTCTACGGCACCGAGCTGCCCACGCTGATCGAGTCCAAGCTCCCGATCGTCGGCCTCGCTGCCCGCCGGCAGCGCCTCGCCACCGACCAGGCGACCCTGCGCGACCTCGCGTCCGAGATCGAGTGGGCCAAGGTCTCCAACGTCCATCCCGACGACTACGCCCGGATCGCACCGACCAAGGGGCGCAGCGTCGACGGCGTCGACCCGGCCACGGTGGGCAAGGTCTTCGCCGCCTACGAGGACGGCAAGCGGGGCCAGGGCCGGATGGACATGGAGGACGTCCTCCTCCTCAACGCCGGCATGCTCGCGGAGGACGAGCGCGTCGCCGCCCAGGTGCGCCGGCAGTACAAGTGGTTCGTCGTCGACGAGTTCCAGGACGTCTCGCCGCTCCAGTCGGCGCTGCTCGACCTGTGGCTGGGTGGACGCGACGAGCTCTGCGTCGTCGGTGACCCCGCCCAGACGATCTACTCCTTCGCGGGCGCGGACGCCGACTATCTCCGCACCTTCCACCGCAAGTACCCGCAGGCCACGTCGGTCGAGCTCGTGCGCAACTACCGCTCCACGCCGCAGGTCATCACCGTCGCCAACACGCTGCTCAAGGGCACCTCCTCGGCCGGGGTCGAGCTCAAGGCACAGCGCCCAGCCGGACCGGCGGTCGGCTACTTCGGCCGCTCCGACGAGGTCGCCGAGGCCAGCGCGGTGGCGGCCCAGATCAAGGCGTTGCGCGCCGATGGCCGGTCCTACTCCGAGATCGCGATCCTCTTCCGGATCAACGCCCAGTCGGAGGCCTACGAGGAGGCGCTCGCCGCGGCGGGCGTGCCCTACACGATCCGTGGCGCAGCACGCTTCTTCGACCGGCCCGAGGTCCGCGAGGCGATCACGCGCCTGCGCGGTGCCGCCCGCGGTTCCTCGGACGCCGACTCCGAGCCCATGATCGAGACCGTCCACGCGACGCTCGCCGCTATGGGCTGGACCCAGCAGCCACCCACGGCGCGCGGCCAGGTCCGCGACCGTTGGGAGTCGTGGCAGGCGCTGATCGACCAGGCCGCCGCCTTCGCCGCGGGAGGGGGGGCCTTGGGCCAGTTCGTCGACGACCTCGACCGTCGCGCCGCGGACCAGCACGCGCCCGTCGCCGAGTCCGTCACGCTCGCGACCTTCCACGCCGCCAAGGGACTGGAGTGGGACTCGGTCTTCCTCGTCGGTCTCCAGGACGGCACCCTGCCCTTCTCCTACGCCCTCGAGTCCCCGGCCGCGATCGAGGAGGAACGTCGCCTGCTGTACGTCGGCATCACCCGCGCCCGCCGCGACCTGGCGCTCTCCTGGGCGGCCGCCCGTCAGCCGGGCGGGAGGGCCTCGCGCAAGCCGAGCCGCTTCCTCGACCCGCTGCTGCCGGCCAACGCCCGACCGGAGACCGCGGCTCCCAAGGCGCGGGGCGCCCGGATGTGCGGCACCTGCGGCCTCGTGCTCGGCACCAACGCCGAGCGACGGATGGGCCGCCACGAGCACTGCGAGCCGCTCTACGACGAGGCGCTCTTCGAGCGGCTCAAGGAGTGGCGCACCCGCACCGCCGCTCACATCGAGAAGCCGGCGTACATCGTCTTCTCCAACCACACGCTCGAGAAGATCGCCGAGCACCGGCCGACCTCGCTGGTGCAGCTGCGCCGCGTCGAGGGCATCGGGGAGACCAAGCTCAACGACTACGGCGACGAGGTTCTCGCCATCGTCGAGGAGCACCTCGCGCTGCAGTCCTGACGGCTCGGCAGAATCTTTTCAACAAATGGCAATAAATGGTTTGCACCCTTTGATTCGAGCCTCATAGGGTCAGTCTCATCCCGTTGAAATGCGCGTCGATCGCGCTTTATCTCGCCGAAGGAGGTGGCCCCATGAAGAAGACCCAGATCGTGATCGCGATGGCTGATGTCAAGCCGTCGCACAACGTCGTGTCCGCTCTCGGCGCCGCCTCCCTCCGTCGCGAGGGCCGCAACGCCTTCTGGACCGGCACGACGACTCCCTCGGGTTCTTCCACCTGGAGCCCACTGATCTCCTGACACAGAGACGATCAGCAGCCTCCAGGCCGCGGAACCCGAACACCGGGATCCGCGGCCTTTTCGTTTCCCTGGCCAACGCGGGCCCGACCCCATTCACGACATAGAAGCGCACATCGAAGGAAGAAGAAGGAGGAGTCATGACCACCAGCGTTCTCGACCGCACCCACCAGGTGTTCGAGGCTGGGCTCGCCACGGGCGAGGACCCGACCCTGGGTCTCTTGCACGCCGAGGCGGACAAGGTCAGCCGCGAGCTGCTGCCGTGCCGGGTCAACAACCCGGAGCTGTGGTTCGCCGAGTCACCGAGTGACGTGGAGGAGGCCAAGGCGCTCTGCACGGACTGCCCGGTGCAGGCGCTCTGCCTCGACGGCGCCCTCAGCCGTCGCGAGCCGTGGGGCGTGTGGGGCGGCGAGCTCTTCCTCTCCGGCGTGGTGATCCCGCGCAAGCGGCCCCGCGGCCGCCCCCGCAAGGACGCCGCCGCGTGACCCGTCCGACCAGTTTTCCGATCCAAGCTTCAACGACCGTTCAGGAGTACCGAGATGGACCTCATCCATGAGGACCTGGCACGCGCCCACTGTGCCGCGCGCCTGGAGGAGGCACGAGCCGAGCGACGCTCCCACGAGATCGCCCGCGCCCGTCGCCTCAGCCGCAAGGCCGAGAAGGCCGCCCAGCAGGCGCGCCTCGCGCTTGCCCGCGCCCTGTGAGCCCGGGTCCATGCCACGCATGACCGCTAACGTCAGCTGACATGGAGATCACCTGGCTCACCGCCACGATCGACCTTCCCGACGAGACCTTCGGTCAGGGAAAGGCGTTCTGGGGCGCAGTGACGGGCTACCGCCCGAACCTGCCGCCGTTCAACGATCCCAACTACGCCGTCCTGCAGCCGCAGGTGGGCACGCCCCACCTGTGGCTGCAGCGGCTCGGGAGCGACGACGAGGCAGACCCACGGGTCCACCTCGACGTCTCCGTCACCGACCTGTCCGCCGCGGTCTCCCATGCCCAGTCGGTCGGCGCCCGGCTCGTCACCCGGACGTCACACGCGATCATGGAGTCGCCCGGACACGTGCCCTTCTGCCTGATCCCGCGCGACTCCTCGCAGGAGGCCCCCGAGCCGGCGCCGCCCGTGGCCTGGCCGGGCGGCCGCTCGCGCGTCGACCAGGCCTGCCTCGACATCGGCAGCGCCGAGGACTGGGAGTCCGAGGTCGCCTTCTGGGGTGCGCTCACCGGCTGGCGGATCGACGCCGACGACCAGTGGGCCCGGCTGTGGACACCGAGCAGCTGGCCGCTGCGTGTCCTCCTCCAGCGCCGCCTCGAAGGTGACTCCACAGCTCACCTCGACGTCTCGGCCGAGGACTGCCCGGCCGAGATCGCCCGTTGGGAGGCGCTCGGTGCCCGCACCGTCGGCGAAGGCCCGCGCTGGACCGTCCTCGACACCCCCGGCGGGCTCACCGCCTGCCTCACCCAGCGCGAGCCGGACAGCGGCCTGCTGACCGGCGCGGTGCCGCCCGACGCGATCTGACTCCGGGGCCGGTGTCTAGCCGAGCTCGTCGGCAAGCACGACGTCCCACGCGCAGCCGCAGTCGGGATGTCGCAACCACTCGGTGCGCACGGGAGCACCGACCGCGCTGACGGTCAGCGTCGCCGACCACGACGACGGCACGTCGCCATCGACCCACGCCAGCACCTCCCGCACCGCGAGCGCGAGCCCCAGCTGCGTCGTCACCGGTGAGGCGGGTGCGCTCGTGGCCGCCCGCGCCGCCTGGTCGACCACCCACGGCAGGCGCGGATCGGCCTGGCTCCGTGTCGCGTCGACACACCGCAGGCAGGCCGTCCGGCCCGGCACGACCAGGGGGCCGACCTCCCATCGGTCGGCAAGCACCGAGACCGGGAGCGTCGGATGCTGGACGCCGTCGAGGAGGTCCCGTCGGACCGGGCCTTCAGCGAGCAGCACCCCAAGCCCGCGACCGGCGGTGTCGGCACGCGAGTGTGCGTCCACCGACACGCCCTCGCCCGCCAGCAGCCCGAGGAAGGCCGCGGTCAGCGCCGTCGGCCCCGTGACCGTGACATCCGCGGAGGCACGGGCCACGGCACGGCTCGGCCAGGTCGGGCCGTGCAGTGCTGCCAGCCGCTGCTCCATGACCGTCGACGGCTCCGGCACCACGGCTCCGCCCATGGTCAGGTCTCGCAGCGCTCGCACCGCGGCCAGCTCGTCCGGCTCGGCCCAGGGACGACCGGCGTCCGTCAGGAGGTCGAGCAGGCGACGTACGGCGGGAACGTCGGGGACGACGACACCGTCAGGCCCGAAGCCGACCTGCAGCTCATGCTCGCTGCGCCGCACCGGCGCGAAGCCGGGGCGCAGCACGGGACGGGAGGTCATGCGCGGGAGGGTGCCACGGATCCGCCTGTGAGGATGCCCGTCATCCACAGGCGATGCGCCGGCCCAGAAACGCCGAACGGCGGCACTCCCGGAGGAGTGCCGCCGCCCAAGCTGGGAAAGGCGTGAATCAGACCGACCACGCTGCGCGTGGTGGCTCTTCGCTCGCTCGGCAGTGCACGCGCAAGCGCGGCACTGCTCTCGCTCGCTCAGGCCTTGCCGAGGATGCGGTTCAGGTTGGTCGAGCAGACCGGGCAGACGGCCTTGGCCATCTTGGTGCCCTTGTCGTTGACCTTGATCTCGCCGGTCGCCTCGCGCTTCTCCTTGCACTTCACGCAGTAGAACTCGCCGCTCCAGGTCTCCGCCATGACGGCCTCCTTGCCATATTTCATTTGGTCGTCGCGGCGGGGGTCATGGATGGGGAAGCCCGCCGGAAGCCCCGCGTTGTGCCGCAGAGCCGTGTCGACCCTACGGCACTCACCCGCGTGACGCACGCTCAGGGCCCGCGTGTCTGAGCGTGGATCCCCACGTGGAGGACCGCCCGAAAAAGGCGAGACCCCCGGTGTCCTGGATCGTCCTGGGCCTTCCCCTTGCTCAGGACGTCCGGCGGCGCCGGGGGTCTCATCTGAGGAAGAAACCTAGGAGGCGGGGAGGGTGCCGTCAACGCGTTCGGCCCGGGCCTTGTGGAGGGGCCTGTGGACAGCCTGTGCGAAACGCCGTGGCGGCGGTGGAGAACCTCGGGACAGAGGTGTGCACGAGAGCTCACATCGCGGCCCGACCCGCCGGGGTGACCTGCGCAGACGTGTCATCCTCAGGTGTGGAGGAAAAATTGTGAACGTGCAACCTCGTGAAGAGGCCGTGTCGGCCTTGCGTCGGATCGCGTTCCTGCTCGAGCGGGCCCGCGAGGACACCTACAAGGTCAAGGCCTATCGCGCCGCGGCGGCCGCCCTCGGGCGGCTGAGTGAGGAGGAAGTGGAGACCCGGGTCACCGCCGGGACGCTCAAGGAGCTCGACGGGATCGGTGCGACCACCGCGACGGTCATCACGCAGGCCGCGCGCGGCGAGGTCCCCGACCGGCTGCGGACGACCGAGGAGGCGTACGGCGGTCCCCTGACCTCGTCCGGCCAAGCGGTCCGGGAGGGCCTCCGCGGGGACCTGCACTCGCACAGCGACTGGAGCGACGGCGGCTCCCCGATCGAGGAGATGGCCCGCACGGCCGCCGAGCTCGGCCATGACTACCTCGTCCTCACCGACCACAGCCCACGGCTCACGATTGCGAACGGCCTCTCCGTCGAGCGGCTGACGCGACAGCTCGGGATCGTCGATGCGATCAACGAGCAGTTCGACGGTGAGCAGTCACCCTTTCGGCTGCTCAAGGGGATCGAGGTCGACATCCTCGACCACGGCGCCCTCGACCAGACCGACGAGATGCTGGCGCAGCTCGACGTCCGCGTCGCGAGCGTCCACAGCAAGCTGGCGATGGACGCGGTGCTGATGACCCGCCGGATGGTCACGGCCGTCGAGAATCCCTTCACCAACGTGCTCGGGCACTGCACGGGCCGGCTGATGGGCGGCGGACGTGGCCGGCGCGAGGAGTCCCAGTTCGACGCCCGCACCGTCTTCGAGGCGTGCGCGGCCCACGACGTCGCCGTCGAGATCAACTCCCGCCCCGAGCGGCGCGACCCGCCGACCCGCCTCATCGAGCTGGCGATGGAGGTCGGCTGCCTCTTCTCAATCGACTCCGACGCGCACGCGCCCGGCCAGCTCGACCTGCAGGTCTACGGCTGCGAGCGGGCCGAGGAGCTGGGGATCGATCCCGATCGGATCGTCAACACCTGGCCACGTGACCGGCTGCTGGCGTGGGCAACGCCTAGGGTCTGACCATGGTGGCGGAGGTTCCCGAGGTCGAGGTGCGACGCAGCAAGCGTCGCCGGCGTACCGTCTCCGCCTATCGCGACGGCGAGAAGATCGTGGTGCTCATCCCGGACCGGCTCTCGAAGAAGGAGGAGCGGGACTGGGTCGAACAGATGGTCGCCCGGCTGGAGAAGTCCGAGCGCAAGCGCAAGCCCACCGACGACGACCTGATGAAGCGCGCGCTGGGACTGTCCGACCGCTATCTCGGCGGGATCGCCATTCCCGAGAGCGTGCGTTGGGTCGACAACCAACAGTCCCGGTGGGGCAGCTGTACGCCGGGTGACCGCTCGATCCGCCTCAGTGCGAGGCTCCAGGGGATGCCCAGCTGGGTGATCGACTACGTGCTCATCCACGAGCTCGCGCACCTCTTCGAGCCCAACCACAACGCCCGCTTCTGGGGCTGGGTCGACCGCTTCCCGCAGGCCGAGCGCGCGAAGGGCTACCTGCTCGGGTGGTCCGCCGCCGCGAAGCTGGACGCGCCTCCCGGCGAGGATCCCGAGGACTTCGAAGAGCTCGACTGAGAGAGCTCAGAGACTGGCGAGCCCACAACGGGCCAGCGCCAGCCCGACGAGCTCGTGCATGTCCGGGTCCTCGGTCGGCAACGCGTCGATCGGGAACCAGCGCACATCGAGCGACTCCTCGCTCACCGCATGGACGGCACCAGCAGGGGCGACCGCGAGGAAGCGCACGTCGAGGTGGTGCACGGGAGATCCGTCGGCGCTTTCACCGCAGAACGGCACCTCGTGGTCGGAGAGCTGGACGGGGACCGGATCGAGGACGAGGCCGGCCAACCCCGATTCCTCGGTCGCCTCACGTGTCGCCGCGGCCACCAACGTCTCGTCCGCCGGCTCGAGGTGGCCGCCGAACTGGAACCACCGCTGCGCCTTGGCATGCAACGTCAGCAGCACGCTGCCGCCGTCGGCCGACAGCACGAGGGTCGAGGCCGTCAGGTGATGTGGCCGGTCCTCGCGGAAGACTCCGGAGGGGTGTCCGGCCAGGTAGTCGACGTACCGGACACGAAGCGCCTCCTGGTCGACCGTGGGGGCCGACCAGGAGGCGAGCGTGCCGAGCGCGGAGGAGCGGAGGGTGGCGGTCACCCGGCCGAGTCTGCCGCGCAACGACTCACTTGGCCGCGTCGACGAACGTCGTCGTGTAGGTCTTCGACAGGTCCAGCGAGTCCTTCTTCGGCTTGACCACATCGGAGAAGGTGCCCAGCACGTCCAAGACGGTCTTCGGGCCGTCCGACGGCATGACCCCGTCGGTCGTGAAGATGCCCTTGGTGGAATCGATCGCCTTCTCGTACGTCGCCGCATCGCCACCCGCGTAGTCCGCCGGCATCTTCGCCGCGATGTCGGCGGCGGAGTGGGAGCCGATCCAGCTGAGCGTCTTCACGAAGGCGTTGGTCACCTTCTGCACCGTCTTGGGGTTGTCCCTGACGTAGTCGCAGTCCATGTAGAGGGACGCGGCGGGATAGAGGCCCCCGAGCGCCGCCTTGGTCCCCTCCTCGGTGCGCATGTCGAGGAGGACCTTGCCGACACCCTGGTTGAGGGCGGTCTCGACGGTCGGGTCGGTCGTCATGCCGGCGTCGATCGCGCCCTGCTGCAGCGCGGCGACGAACGTCGAGCCCGCACCCGCGTTGACGGTGGTGTAGTCCTTCGGGTCCACGCCGTTCTTCGTCGCCAGGTAGCGGGTGAGGTAGTCCGTGGACGAGCCGGCCGACGTGACGCCGAGCTTCTTGCCCTTGAAGTCGCCGGCCCCGGTGATCCCCGACGCCTTGGTCGAGACCATCTCGACCTCACCGGGCACCTTTGCGAGCTGGGCCACGCTCTCCACGCACTGGCCCTGGGCGGCGAGAGTGACGGTGTGGTCGTAGAAGCCCACGACCCCCTCCACCTTGTGGGCGACGAGCTCCGTCTCGGCGTTGGCGCCGGACGGCTCGGTCATCAGCTTCACCTTGACGCCCTCGTCCTTGAAGTAGCCGAGCTGCTGTGTGAGCATCGCCGGCAGGTAGATCACCTTGTCGATGCCACCGACCATGATCGTCACGGTGCCGCCGGAGTCGCCGGCGGAGGAGTTTCCGCCACAGGCGGCGAGGGAGGAGGTGGCGAGCACGAGGCCAGCAGCGGCGGCGATGCGGGACTTGCGGTTCATTCTGGTTCTTCTTCCTTGGGAGGGTGCTCAGGCGCCGGCGGCGCTGGAGGAGGAGGTCTGCGGGCGCCAGGAGGTGAGGCGCTTCTCGAGCTGGGTGATCAGCCACTCGGCGATCAGGGCGACCGCGGTGATCACGAGCATTCCGGCGTAGACGCCGGCGGAGTCGAAGTTGCCCTGGGAGTGGGAGATGAGCAGGCCCATGCCCCGATCGGCCCCGGTGAACTCGCCGACGACCGCACCGATGAGCGCGAAGCCGAAGGCGACGTGCATCGAGGCGAGGATCCAGCTGGTGGCGCTCGGCAGCACGATGGTGCGCATCAACGCCCAGCGGTCGGCACGGAGGATCCGAGCGTTGTCGATGAGGGTGCGGTCGACCTCGCGCGCTCCTTGGAAGGCGTTGAAGAAGACGGCGAAGAAGACCAGGACGAAGGCCGTCGCGATCTTCGACTGCAGGCCGAGTCCGAACCAGATGACGAAGAGCGAGGCGAGGACGATCCGGGGGATCGCGTTGGCCGCCTTGATGAAGGGCGCGAGGACCTCGGCGAGGAAGGGCGCTCGGCCCAGGAAGACGCCGAGCACGATGCCGGCGATCACACCGAGGATGAAGCCGCCCGCGGCCTCCTCGAGCGTGACCCAGATGTTCTCCCAGATCGATCCCTGCGAGGTGCCGTCCCTGAACCAGGAGACGAGCTTCGTCCAGATGTCGCTCGGCATCGAGTAGAGGAAGGGGTTCATGAAGGTGCGGGCGCACAGCTCCCAGGAGCCGAGCCACGCTGCTATGAGCAGGGCCCGAATGGCATAGACGCTCCACGAGCGGTTCTTACGCGACATTGTTCGCTCCTCGGGCTCGGGTGATCTCGACCTCTTCGCGGAGGCTGTCCCAGACGCGGCGGTAGAGCTCGGTGAACTCCTCGGTCAGGCGGATCTCCTCGACCTTGCGGGGTCGAGGCAGGTCGACGGTGACGATGTCCTTGACGGTGGCCGGGCCGGCGGTCATGACGATGACGCGGTCCGCGAGGGCGATCGCCTCGGTGAGGTCGTGGGTGACGAAGACGACCGCTGCACCGGAGCCGGACCAGAGCCGGAGCAGCTCGTCCTGCATCAGCTCCCGGGTCTGGACGTCGAGGGCGCCGAAGGGCTCATCCATGAGAAGCACGCTCGGCTCGGTGATGAGGGTCTGTGCCATCGCGACGCGCTTGCGCATGCCGCCGGAGAGCTGGTGGGGATAGCGGTCCTCGAAGCCGGTCAGGCCGACGCGCTGGATCCAGTCCCGGGCGCGGGCGTTGGCCTCCTTCGCGGGGAGCTTGCGGTAGCGGAGGCCGAGGGCGACGTTGTCGAGCACCGTCTTCCACGGGAGGATCGCGTCCGTCTGGAACATGTAGCCGACGCCGTCGGGGATCCCGTGCACCGGCAAGCCGTTGACGGTGACGGTGCCGTGGGTCGCGGGCTCGAGGCCTGAGACGAGGGAGAGGGTCGTGGACTTCCCGCAGCCGGTCGGGCCGACGACGGTGACGAACTCACCGCTGGCCACGTCCATGGTGACGTCGCGGATGGCGGTGAAGGTTCCTCCCGCCCGGTGCGGGAACTGCTTGGTGGCATCGCGCAGGGCGATGGCGT